>JBJXHB010000594.1:0-13378 GCA_046160725.1 Aquabacterium sp. | reverse complement strand
TCGCTTCGGGCAACAGCAGCATCTGCTGCGGTTCGTACGGGAGGTAGTTCGCGGCCATGGCCACCAAACGGACCTCAGCCCTCAACGGCAGTCAGGGACTTCCCTTCTGCCGCCCAGACTCCTAGCTGCCGCGCCGAGCCACCCACAACATGGCGCCCTGCGGTCCGTAGCGCTCGTCATGCGGGACCTCGCGCCCCAGTGTGAACCGGTCGCCGGGCCCCAGATGACGGGTCGCGCCGTCATGGGTCAACCACATCTCGCCCTGGACCACCACCGCGTCGACAGCGAAGGGGTGGGTGTGCGTTTGAACCACGGCGTCGGGCGCCCATGGGCGCTCCAGCACCTGGTCGAAGCCGGCCGCGCGCGCAGCGGCCTCGAAGTCAGCAAAGCGAAGCGTTGTCGGGTTCGTCATGGATGGATCCTTGGTCGGTCGACTTGTAGCGGCACGGTCCGCGCCTCACCACCAGGCGGGAGGATGGCTGCCCGGCGGCATCGACGGCAATCCAGTTTTCACCGGCGTGCGCGAGAACCGGGCCGCATGGCGCAGTGCGGTCAGGCGGCCGAAACCACTGGCCGCCTCCTCGGCCAACGGCTCAAAGGCCGGCGCCTGCACCGCCAGGCCGTCGTGTACGCGGCCCAGCGTGCGCAGCCAGTGGCCCACGCCGGCCAGCGACACCTGCACCTGCCAGCTGCCGCCCTGCTGGCGCTGGTGCGCCAGGGCCGCCTGCGCGCCGAAGGCCAGCAGGTAGCCGGCGCTGTAGTCCAGCACCTGCATCGGCAGGGCCCTGGGCGTGGCCGAGCCGAACGCCTCGGCTTCGGCGCTGTTGAAGCCGGTGGCCGTCTGCACCAGTGAGTCGAAACCGCGACGGCCGGCCCAGGGCCCGTCGAATCCATAGGCCGCCAGAGAGACGCTGACGATGCCCGGGCGCAACGCCGCCAGGTCCTGCGGGCCGAAGCCCAGCGCCGCCAGGCCACCGGGCCGGTAGCCCTGCAGGAACACATCGGCCTCGCGCACCAGGGCGCGCAGCGTGTCGCGGCCACCAGGCGTGCGCAGATCAACCTGGCAGGACCGCTTGCCGCGGCTGGTGTCGGCGATGTTGTCGATGTTGGGCAGATGCGGCCCGTTGACCAGCAGGACGTCCGCGCCGTAGGCCGCCAGCGTGCGCCCGGCCACCGGGCCGGCCAGGATGCGGGTCAGGTCCAGCACCCGCAGCCCGCGCAGCGGCATGGCGCCGCCGGCCACCGTCGGCCAGGGCCGCGGCGGGTCGGCCTGGGTGCCGCTGATGGGTTCGATGCGCAAGGGCGGCCGGCCGGCCAGCGCCAGGCCCTGCGGATGCGCGTCCCACTGCTCGAACCGGCGCGCAGCGGCCACCACCAGGCCGGCATCGGCCGCGGCCTGCTCGAAGGCCTCGGCGGTCCAGCCCTGCAGGGCCTCGGCCACCGCAGCGCGCGGCGTGTCCGGGCCGGGCGGCAAGCCCAGCAGCCGCAGCGCGCCGTCACGGTGGTGCGCAAAGTTGGCATGGATGCGCACATGGCCGGGCTGCGCCGCGCCGCCGCAGGCATACAGGCCGGATATCTTGTCCCACAGCTCCAGCGCCCGGCCGTCGAGACGGAACCAGCCGCAGCTGTCGAGCGCGGCATGGTCGGCGGGCACATGCACCTGCTGGCGGGCACCACCGCGCCGGACATCGATCTCCGCCGCGGCCAACGCCGCCGCGCCCAGGCCGGACTGCACCGCCGTGGCCACCGCGAAAGAGGACGGCAGCACCGGGCCGGCCGACGGCAGGTCGGCATGGGCCAGCGCGTCGTCGGGCAGGCCCGCATGGCGCCACAGGGCGGCCAGCGCATCCACGGCCGACGGCCGCTCGGGAGTGGTCATCAAGCTCATCCTGCGAAGCCTAGCAGCGAAGGCAAACACCAAGCTGGCGCAGGCCCTTGCGTCGATAGCATCGCCGCAACCCTCACACCCTTCGGACCCCCATGTCGTCACCACGCCGCACCGTCATGAGCCTCGCCCTACTGACCGCCATGGTGGTCAGCGGGCCAGCCACCGCTCACGGACCCGGCACCGGGCCGGGCTCCACCTATGCCGAGCTGGAGCAGGAAAAGGCGGTCCGCCACATCTGGAAGGCCTATTTCCCGGACCTGCAAACGGCCCGCCGTGCCGCCATCAGCCTGCATGCACAGCTGCTGGAGACGCACTATGAGCAGGGCTACCTGGTGCTGCAGCTGGAGCCGCACGAGATGGAACGTCTGCGGCCGTTCGGTTTCCGCTTCGAGCCGGCGGTGGAGTTCATGGCCGAGCGCGACCGCCGGCTGACGATGGAGCAGATCCGCCAGCTGAGCCAGGTCCCGGGCGGGCCGCAGCCGGCCAGCATCCCCGGGTTCGCCTGCTACGAGACGGTCGAGGAGACCTTTGCCGCCGGCGACGCGCTGATCGCGCTGAAGCCCGGCCTGGGTGGCTGGGTCGACATCGGCAACAGCTGGCTCAAGACGCAGGGCAACGGCGGCTACGACATGCGCGTGCTCAAGCTGACCAACAGCGCCATCGCCGGCGACAAGCCCAAGCTCTTCGTCCAGGCCGCCATACACGCCCGGGAGTACACCACGGCGCCGCTGGTGCTGGCCTTTGCGCGCTGGCTGGTCGAGGGCCATGGCAGCGTGGCCGACGCGACCTGGATCCTGGACCACCACGAGGTGCATCTGCTGCTGCATGCCAACCCGGACGGCCGCAAGCGCGCCGAGACCGGCCTGTCCTGGCGCAAGAACGTCAACAACAATTACTGCGCCAACACCAACAGCCGCGGCATCGACCTGAACCGAAACTTCAGCTTCGCCTGGAACTCCACCAACGGCGAGGGCTCCAGCGGCAATGCCTGCGACCTGACGTTCCGCGGCCCCTCACCAGGCTCCGAGCCCGAGGTGCAGGCGATACAGGCCTATGTCCGCAGCCTGTGGCCGGACCGCCGCGGCCCGGGCCGCGACGATGCGGCACCGGCCGACACCAGCGGCATCCACATGGACATCCACAGCTACAGCCAGCTGGTGCTGTGGCCCTGGGGCGACACCGATACCCCCGCCCCGAACGGGCCCGCGCTGCAGACCCTGGGCCGGCGCATCGCCTGGTTCAACAACTACACGCCCACGCAGTCGATCGGACTCTATCCGACCGACGGCACCAGCGACAACGTCAGCTATGGCGAGCTGGGCGTGGCGGCGTTCACCATCGAGCTGGGCACATCCTTCTTCCAGTCCTGCACCGCCTACAACAACACCGTCAAACCGGCCAACCTGCCTGCGCTGATCTACGCCGCCAAGGTGGTGCGCACGCCCTACATCACCGCCGGCGGACCGGAGGTCACGGCGCTGTCGCTGAGCAACGGCGCCGAGGGCCCGGGCGTCACCGCCGGCACGCCGGTGACGATCAGCGCGTCGGCCACCGACGCGCGCTTCAACCAGAGCAACGGCACCGAGCCGGTCCAGGCCCTGGCCGGCGCCGAGTACACGATCGACACCCCACCCTGGGACCCGGACGCCCGCCCACGCCTGGTGAGCGCCACCGACGGCAGCTTCAACAGCCCGACCGAGACGCTGACCGCGGGCATCAAGACCAGTGGCCTGGCGCCTGGCCGGCACATCGTGTACGTCCGCGCCCGGGACGCCGGTGGCACCTGGGGGCCGGTCTCGGCGGCCTTCCTGAACGTCAACGCAGCGCCGCCGAACCCGGTCGCCGAGGCCGAGCCCAATGACGCGTTTGGCACGCCGCAGGTCATCGCCGCGGTGCCGGCCGAGATCTCGGGCAGCGCCGGCGCGCCCGGCGACGCGGACCACTACCGCGTGCGAATCGCCGCCGGCCGCACGCTCACGGCCACGCTGACCCCCGGGCCGACGCTGGACGTCAACCTGGCGGTGCTCAACACGCAGGGCGTCGTGCTCAGCAGCAGCAACCGCGGCCCCGGCCAGGCTGACGTGGTCAAGCACGTCAACAGCAGCGCGTTCGACATCACGGTGATCCTGCGGGTCCACCATGTCGCCGGCCCGACCGGGACGGCGGGCGCCTACATGCTGAAGCTGGCGCTGTAGGTCCATGGGCACGGCGCCTGCGGCCCTGCGCATCCTGCGCGCAGGCATTCGTCAGGCGCTGGTCGACCCGGGGCAGGGCCGCGCGGAGTTGTCAGACGCCGTGGCACGGCTGCGAGGTCCGTCCGCCTTGCGGCGGCGGCGCGCACCTGGCGTCGGCCACCCCACCGTTGCGCCGCTGGTGGCGCTGCACCTGGCCTGTGCGGCACAGCTGGTCTTCATGAGCATCGCCGACGACGACTACGCCGGCTTCGAGCTGGCAGCCGCCACGCTGGCCGACGCCAGGCCGCCAGCGCTGGACGCCGGCCTCGACGCCGACCAGTCCCTGCTGCTGCGTGCCGGGCAGCTCGTGGCGGCACGCTTCAACCAGCTGGATGCCCCTGACCTGTCCTTGCAGGCGCAAGCCCTGGTCGAGGCGCTGGGCGACGCGCGGGCTGGCGTCGCCGCACGGTGCTGTGCCGGACTGGTGGCGCTGGACTACCACCACATGCGCATGGACCTCGAGGGCGTGCTGTGGATGGAGCTGGCCCTGCGCCCAATCCGCCGTGATCCGGCACTGGCCACACGGCTGGCCGATGAGGCCTTCCACATGCTGGTGCAGGCGCTGTACCTGTGCGAGGCTCCCGGTCCGGCGCAGGCCCTGCGAGCCGAGCGTGCCGCCAGCGGCCCGGCACCCCTGCCCGCCATTGCATTGAAGTTGCACCTGCTGGATGCGCAGATGGCGCTGGGTGCCGGTGACGCCGAAGCCGGCCACGCGGCGCTGGATCAGGCGCACCGGCTGCTGCATCCGGCCGCGCCTCGACCGGCGGGCTGGTGGCATCTGCTGCGCTCACGTCTGGCGCTGTTGCAGGGGCGGCATCGGCAGGCCCTGGTGCATGCGCGGCTGGCACGGCGCCTGAGCGTTGCCAGCCACCTGCCCGAGCGCTGGATGGGCGTGACCGTGATGCAGGAGGGCCAGGTGCACATGGCCGATGGCGCACCCCACCTGGCCTGGCCCTTCTTCGAGCGCGCCGGGCGCGCGGCCAGCGGCGCGCAGGCACGCTTCTGCCACAGCCTCGCGCACCTGGCCCATGCGCTGCACCATCTGGAACGTGGCGAGACGGTGGCGGGGCGCTCCGAGCTTGCCGTGGGACTGGCGATGGCGCGCGAGCTGGCCTGGCTGCAGTTCTTTCGCGCCGTGCCGGCCGTGGCGGCCGCGCTGTGTGCCCACGCCCTGGCGCTGGACGTCGAGCCCGCCTTCGTTCAGGAGGTGATTGCGGCTCGACGCCTGAACGCCGTCCGGGCCGACCTGGCGGCCTGGCCATGGCCGATCCGCATCCGCATGCTGGGCCTGCTGCGCATCGAGATCCATGGTCAGGCACTGGCCTTCCGGGGCAAGGTGGCGCGCAAACCGCTGGAGTTGCTGCAATTCATCATCGCCGCCAGCGCCAGCGAGGTGTCCACCACCAGTGCCGGCTTCGCACTTTGGCCGGATCTGGATGGCGACAAGGCCCAGGCCGCCCTCACCGCCGCCCTGCACCGCCTGCGCAAGCTGCTGGGCGACGACCGAGCCGTCCTGCTCGAGCTGGGCCGGCTGAGCCTGGATACCCAGCGCGTGTGGGTCGACTGCCTGGCATTCGAGGCCCTGGTGGACCGGCTGGCGGTGAATCCCGCCGGCGACTGGACGGCGGCGCAGACCAGCGACGCCGAGCGCGCCCTGGCGCTGTATGGCGGCGCGTTCGTGCCGGTAGACGACGACGATGCGTCCTGGAAGGCGGTCTATCGCAACCGCCTGGCCAGCCAGTGCCGGCGCCTGGTGCGCGGCCTGGCGCGGGCGGCGATCAGCAGCGGCCGGCACGACGCCGCGCGAGCCCTGCTGGAGCGCGGGCTCGAACTGGACCCGCTGGCCGAGGACCTGGCGCGGGAACTCATGCTCGAACTGGCCGACCGCGGCGACAAGGCCGCGGCGCTGGCGGTGTTCGAGCGCAGCCGCGCCAGCGTGGCCGCCCTGGGTGTCACCAGCGCGACGGCCACCCTGGCCCTGCGCGATCGCATCCTGGGCGGTGGCACGGCAGGTTGATCCATCGGATTAGGGGGGCTTGGGTCGGGCCGCGCATCGGTATGCGATCCGTAAGCACCCGGCGGCCAGCATGGGCGCCTCCTTCCAACGACAGGCCGCCACCATGCCAAACGACCGAACGGACCGCCGATGCCCTCTCCCCGCCGCAGCGCTGGCGTTGGCGCTGTGTTCCGGAAACGCCGCTGGCTTCGGTGGTGCCGGCTTCATCGGCGAATGCGCCAGCTTCACCAGCTGTACCGCGGCTGTCGCCAGCGGGGCCAGCTGGAACGTCCGCGAGAGCCTGACCGAGCGCAGCCCCGGCTACTTCCTGCCCTATGGCCTGGTGGAGGGCGTGGCCAGCCACGGCGACTTTCATGCCGTGGCGACGTCGGCCAGCGTCGTCGCGGCACGCCTGAAGCCCAACTCGACCATCGGCCCGTTCTTCATCAACGCAGGGGCCGAGGCGAGGAGCCAATTCGGCACCCTGCGGGCCGATACGAGACCCGGTGTGGGCGTCAGCGGTGTCCACAGCCAGGGGGTGGACTCGGCACGCATCAGCATCCAGACCTTCGCCGAGGCCTCCAGCGCCTGGCGCGATGTCCTGGGCTTTTCCGGTGCGGGGCATTTCAGCGGCCGCATCGCACTGGACGGCAGGGCATTCGAGGCCGATGTACCGAATTTTCCGCCGTTCTTCGACCACACGCTGTCCGGGTCGAGTGGCGACTGGTTCTTCGAGTTCCGGGTCTGGGACGTGACCCACCTGTCGGTCTCGGACGACTTCGAGCTGGGCGGACCGACCCTCGTGCGCCGGGTCAGGGCCCTCAACCCGGACGAGACGCGCGGCCGGTTCGACACCAGCCTGGCGCTGGACTTCGACTTCGAGGCCGACACGCAGTACGTGGTCACCGCCGACCTGCGCGTCACCTCCCGCAACGGCCGCATCCTGGATCTGTTCCACACGGTCCGGCTGCTGGACGTCCAGCTCTCGGACGGGGCCGTGATGACAGCCCTGTCCGGCCACGACTATGTGCAGGCCGTGCCCGAGCCGTCCGGGACATGGCTGATGGCGCTGGGCCTGGCGGTCGTGGCGTCGACCCTGCGGTATCGACGCCCTACCAGGGGATCGAATAGGTCTTCACGTTCGTGAAGGCCTTGCAGCACTCCTGCACGCCCTCCTTGACGCCCAGGCCGGAGTCCTTGATGCCGCCGAACGGTGTCACCTCGAGGCGGTAGCCGGGCACCTCCCAGACGTTGACCGAGCCGACGTTGAGCTCGCGCACGAACCGCATGATGTCGTCCAGGCGGTTGGTGCACACGCCGCTGGACAGGCCGAAGGCGGTCGAGTTGACCTGCGCGATCGCGTCGTCGACATCCTTGAAGGTGATCACCGGCGACACCGGGCCGAAGGTCTCCTGCTTCACCACCTCCATCTCGCCGCGCACCCGGTCGATCAGGGTCGGCGCGTAGGAGGCGCCGTCGCGCTGGTTGCCATGCAGCAGCCGCGCGCCGGCGGCCAGCGCGTCGTTGACGCGGCGCTCGAAGAGCTGCGCCGCCGGCTCGTCGATCACCGTACCCATGTCGACCTTGGGGTCCAGCGGGTCGCCGTAGGTCCAGGCACGGGTCTTGGCCAGCAGCGCCTCGGTGAAGTCGGCGGCCACCTTCTCGTGCACGAAGATGCGCTTGACCGCGGTGCAGCGCTGGCCCGAGTTCTTGTAGCTGCCATTGGCCGCCAGGTCGGCCGCCTTGGCGACGTCGGCATCGTCCATGACGATGATCGGGTCGTTGCCGCCCAGCTCCAGGATCTGCCGCTTGTAGACCGACTTGGCGGCGATGTACTTGCCGATCGGCACGCCGCCGGTAAAGGTGACGATGTCGGCATGCTCGTTGGTCAGCATCTCGTCGGCGATCTCCTTCGGGTCGCCGGTGACGACGCTCAGCATGGGCGGTGGCAGGCCGGCCTCGTACAGGATGTCGGCCAGCGCATAGGCCGCCAGCGGCGTCTTCTCGGTCGGCTTGAGCACCATGCGGTTGTTGGTGGCCACCGACGGCGCGACCTTGTGGATGACCTGGTTCAGCGGGTGGTTGAACGGCGTGATGGCGCTGATGACGCCCATCATCGGCTCGCGCATGGTGTGCACGCGGCGGCTCTTGCCGTGGTGCGTCAGGTCGCAGGAGAAGCTCTGTCCGTCGTCCAGCAGCGCCTGCTGCGCCGCGAACAGCAGCACGTCGCTGGCCCGGCCCACCTCGTACAGCGTGTCCTTGATGCACAGCCCGGACTCCAGCGTGATCAGCCGCGCCATGGCGTCGCGCCGCGCGGCGATCAGCTCGCCGGCCTTCATCAGGATCCGGTAGCGCTCATAGCGGGTCAGCACCGGCTTGTACTGGCGCGCGATGTGGAAGGCGCGCCGCACGTCCTCCACCGTGGCCTTGGGCACCGTGGCCACCACCTCGCCGGTCCACGGGTAGCGCACCTCGATGACCCGGTCGCGGTGGACACGCTCGCCGGCGATGCGCAGGCCTTCGCGCAGGGGAGAGTCGACAACAGAGGATCGGGCATTCATCAGGGGGCTCCAGAGGAGGGGGCGGGTAGGGGGTGGGCAGGCGGTGGTGCGGCGGCACGGCGACCCATGCCGGGCCGGCGGGCGTCTATGGATTGCCGATTGTCTACAAAATACAAGTCCGGCGCCAGCCGGGTCCGCCCGGCCGTGGCGAACGCCGGACAGCGGATCCGGGGAAGCGCGGTACCCGGGCCTGACGTTCGCTGGTAGAACGACCTCCATGACCCGCACCTTCCACCGCATGCCCCATCTCCCCACGCCAAGCCGCCGTCGCCTGATGGCCGCCGCCGCCGCGCTGCCCCTGGCCGCGGCCGCACCCTGGGCCGCCGCCCAAACCGCACCGATCTGGCCCAGGCGGCCGGTGCGGATCGTCGTGCCTTTCCCGGCCGGCGGCGGTGCCGACGTCGCGGCGCGCGCGCTGGCCGCCCAGCTGCAGGCCAGCATCAAGCAGACCGTGGTGGTCGACAACAAGGCCGGCGCCGACGGCATCATTGCCGTGCAGGAGACGCTGCGCTCCCCGCCGGACGGCCACACCCTGTTCATGGCCACGGCCAGCTCGCTGTCCTATGTGCCCAACATCAAGAAGGCACCGGGCTTCGACCCGCTGAAGGACTTCACGCCGCTCAGCCACTTCGTCACCTTCACCTTCTTCCTGATGGTGCACGAGAGCGTCCCGGGCCGCAGCCTGGCCGAGGTGCTGGCCTGGATCAAGGCCAACCCGGGCAAGGTCAGCTACGGCGGCGCCAACTCCACCAGCATCCTGGCCGCCGAGCAGCTGGCCGCGTCGGCCGGGCTGCAGATGGTGCGCGTGCCCTACCGCGGCGAGGCGCCGATGACGCCGGACCTGATCGCGGGCCGGGTCCAGCTGGCCTGGGCCACGCCGGCCGTCACCGCGGCCCTGATGAAGGACGGCAAGACCCGCCCGCTGGCCGTGCTGATGCCCGCGCGCAGCCCCAGCATGCCGGACGTCCCCACCATCGCCGAGGCCGGCCAGCCGCTGGTGGACATCTCGCCCTGGGGCGGCTTCGTGGTCCACAGCGCCACGCCGCGCGACATCAGCGAGGTCATCGGGCGCGAGCTGCGGGCCGCCATCTCGCAGCCGGAGCTGGTGGCACTGGTCGCCCGCAGCGGCCTGCTGGCGCGCGCCAGCGGCGACGCCGAGTTCGGCGTCTTCCTGCGCGACCAGGTGGCCTCGTTCGGCAAGGCCATCAAGCAGGCGGGGCTGGCGCTGGAGGACTGAGCCTCGCCGCGCCTGGCGGCGCGGTCGGCGTCAAAGCGTGGTCAGCGCGGCGTTGGCATTGCTCATGCCGGCCGGCGGATCACGTCGCCGTATTTCTCGCACAGGTCGTCCAGGGCCTGGTTCATGTCCGCGCGGCTGACGGCCCTATCGACCATCAGGTTGTACAGGCGACGCGCCACGACCGGTGCCGCCACGCTGGTGCCGTTCATCCGGAAGACCTCGTTGTTGCGCACCGCGCCGGCGAGGATGCCGCGCTCCTCGTCGTTGTCCTCACAGGCGGCCCAAACCATCCTCACCGCGTTGGCTTGATCACGCGGGCCGATGGACGAATAGGACACCTCGCGCCCGTCGTGTCGGTAGCAGCCGCCGACCACGACGGTGTGCGCGCCGGTGGCCAGGCTGCACAGAGTGTGCTCGTCATCATTCAGGTCCAGGCCAATGAAGTGCGAGCGTGGTCCGTCCGCGCGGCCTGGGTCGTCGCGTTCGATCCAGGCGTCTACCATGATCTCGCCCGGCAGGTCCGGCAACGGTGATGCGTTCGGCGGGCTTGCCTTGGCCACCGCCTCCGGGTCATGCCGCCAGCGCAGCTCGACGTCCCATTCACCGGCCGGTGCCGGCACCAGGGCCACGCCCTCGGGCTGGGCGGTCGGGGCCGTGGCCAGCAGCAGCATGGCGCGCCGGCCGTTGGGCACCTTCAGGTCGTGTCGCAGCAGGGCCACGACATCGCCACTGGACTGGTCCTGCAGCTCGATCTGCGTGCCGGGCTCGCACCAGTCGCTCCAGTCGCCCAACGGCGTGCGCACCCGGGCCTCCAGGCGCGACTGCGAAGCTGCGTCCGGTGGCGTGTACCAGAACTCGATGAACGTGTCGGTGGTGTCCCCAGCCACCAGATGGGCCTGCATGACCGCGCCCTTGCCGCGTCGCACCTCGCGCCGCAGATGGCAGGCGTCGCGGCGCGCGTTGCCGGCCGCGACGACGATCGCGAAATTCTTCTTGCGCAGGTCCAGCAACTCGTCCAGGGCCTGCTCGATCAGTGAGCTGCCATCGTGCGGACCGGCATGGGTGCCGTAGCTGATGTTGACGACCAACGGAGCGGCTGGATCGGTGCGGTCCAGCACAAAGCGCACGGCATCCAGCACGCGGGCCGACAGCGAGCTGCCGGAGCTGTCCACCGATGTCGCCGTGGGCAGCTGGACGAACATGATGTCGGCCGCCGATGCGCAGTCGCGCGCGTTGGTCAGGGGATCCGGCGCATCGCCGGCCACCGGGTCACGCGAACCGGCAGCCACGTCCAGAACATGGCTGCCATGGGTGCTGAACCAGACCCGGCTGCGCGGGTCGGTATCGGCCACCAGGTAGCCCAGGCCGCGGTAGGCCTGGCCGTCGTCCACGGCGGAACAGGTGGCCGTGGGCGCGAGCGACGCCAGCATGCGGTCGATGTCGCCGTTGCTGAGCTCGCGCCCATAGGAGAAGCCCTCGGGCGGCTGCCAAGGCCAACTGGCCGCGTCCTGCCCCACTGGCGGCAGGTGGCTGGCGCCTTGGTCCCACAGCGCCCGGATGCGGGTCGTCAGCCTGCCGTTCAGGTCGTCTGGGTTCCGGATGTATCGACGGCTCAGGAACGGGCAGCCGAAGTCGATGACCGCGATCGTGCCAGGACCGGGCCGCTTGACGCCCCGCGTTGATGCTGCCGCCACGCGGCCCGTGCCGCCGCCGTTGACCGCGCGGTACTGACCGCCATGCAGCGCCGGGCGCCCGCCTTCCAGTGCTCGCGCCAGCAGGTTAGGCGCCGTGAACACCCCCTCCCGCGCGCCCCAGCGCCCACCGGGAGAGCCGGCATTGGGGCTGTCGTTGGCCCGCATCGCTTGCGCCAGCTCCCAGTTCCAGCTGTCGTCGGTCAGCGCCAGCAGGCGCGGCACCGCACTCGAACAGATCTCGGCTGTGAAGTGTCTGGCCCACGACTGCGTACCCGGAACAGCAAGACCATAGATGGCCTGGTCTGTCTTGAGCGCCAGCGCCTTGTCGCGCATGATTTGGTTGAAATGTTGGCGGTCGCGCGCCTGCACGATCACGGTGTAGCGGTCCGGAGGCACCTGCCATGCGGCCGGAACCGACCGCCCGCCGACGACGAAGGCGCGACCCTCGGTGGCCAGCGCCCAGCGTACATACGGGTCGAGGTTGCACACTGCCAATGCCAGTGTTTCCAGATCAGCGCCTTCGGCTTTGGCCGCACCTGCTGTCCGTCGCTCCCATCGCAAGGCCATGGTCTGTCCTCCTGCCGTCGTGCGGCGTCAGATGCGGATGAGGGCCAGTTCGTCGGCCGCGCGTGCATACAGCAGCGCGAGCTGCGGAGCGGGCTCCAGACTTTGCGTGTTGTGGTTGGCACTGCAAGGCAATCCGCGCTCAAGCAGCTCCGGCACACCGGGGTCGTGATGGGCTCTGGCCGGGTCGATCAGCGCGTCTTCAGTCGTGACCATTTGCGGCACGAACTGCGCCCCAACACCAGCCAGGGCGATGAAACAACGGGCCAGCTGTGTACCCAGGCGGTAGCCGACCACGCTGTCGACCGGAAAGTGCACGCCGGCCACCACACGGTTGAAGGCGATGCGCCGCGCCAACCGGTCCAGCTCGCCGACGCGCGGTTGGCCGGCATGACTGCTGTCGTACAGCAGCTCGGACCACAACGCCGCGGTCAAGGCCGCGATCGTGGCATGGCCGCTGGGCAGGGAGCCGTGTCCCGGTGTGGCGATCACCGGCATGACCGAGCCGCTGACCTCCACCGGCCGGCGCTGTGCGATCTGGTTCTTCAACACCATCAGCAACTGGTGGGCCCAGGTCTGGGCCACGTCCAGCAGTTGATAGGCCAAGGGTGCCGCCCCGGGGCTGACACCGGTGATCGACTCGAAGAACAAATCGATGTCGTTCGCCTGGCTCAGGATCTCGGGCAGGCGGTCCTCGCGCTCCACCGCGGCGCGCAGGACCTTGTCGATCTGGGCCGGCTGGTCGATGGCCGTCATGTCGATCTTCAGGTCCATCACCGGATGCAGGCTGACGGACCGCGGCGCTCTCCTGGCCGCCGCGCTCGGCACATCCACCAGGTACACGACCTTGTCATGGACCATCGAGCGCGCCGCCAGCTCACCCACCACCGCATGCACCCGATGTTCGGGCTGCCAGCGCCACAGGGCCGGGCGGTCCTCTTTGCCTTGGCCCAGTTGTCCTGGCGGTGGCGGGGCGTCCGGCACATGCACCGGTTGCGCAATCTTGGCCCGCGACTTGCGCAGCGCCTGGCCCAGCAGCGTCCAGGCGTCGGCATAGGTCCAGTCGGCGTCCACGCCCTCCCAGTCCCACTGGGCCTGCGTGCGCGGGTCGCGCCAGCGGCGCGCCTCGCCGGGCAGGCCCGTGTCTGTCGGCCCCCCATGGCGCGGAGGATTGGGCGCGGTCGCATCCGCGCGCCGGTTGTAG
>JBJXHB010000593.1:0-2679 GCA_046160725.1 Aquabacterium sp. | reverse complement strand
CGCCGCGGCGCGCCGCCGCTGCCGGCGGCATCGGCTCGCGCAGGTACTCGCGCAGGCCCTCGCGCCCGCCCTCGCGGCCGAAGCCACTCTCGCGATAGCCGCCAAAGCCGCAGGCCGCGTCGAAATGGTTGACGCCGTTGATCCAGACCACGCCAGCCTTGATCTTCGGGGCGATCTCCAGGGCCTGACCAATGGACTCGCTCCAGACGCTGGCCGCCAGGCCGTAGCGCGTGTCGTTGGCCAGGGCCGCGGCCTCGGCCGGGGTGCGGAAGGTCTGCACCGTCAATACCGGACCGAACACCTCCTCGCGCACGATCTCGCTGGCGCTGTCCACGCCGCTGACCAGCGTCGGCGCGAACCAGCAGCCGCCGCCGGCCGGCAGCGGCGTGGCGCAGGCCTGGTGCACGGTCGCGCCCGCAGCGCGGGCACGGTCGACAAAGCCGCTGACGCGCTGCCATTGCTCGGGGCTGATGAGGGCGCCGATGTCCGTGCTCTTGTCCAGCGGGTCCCCGACCCGCAGCCGGGCCATGCGTGCGCGCAGCCGGGCCGTGAAGCCCGGCTCGATGCCCTCGTGCACCAGCAGCCGGGACCCGGCGCAGCAGACCTGGCCCTGGTTGAACCAGATGCCGTCGACCAGGCCCTCGACCGCCGCGTCCAGGTCGGCATCCGGATAGACGATGAAGGGCGACTTGCCGCCCAGCTCCAGGCTGAGGCGCTTGCCGGTGCCGGCGGTGGCGCTGCGGATCAGCCGACCGACTTCGGTCGAGCCGGTGAAGGCAATCTTGGCCACGCCGGCATGGCCCACGATGGCCGAGCCCACGGCACCATCACCAGTGACGATGTTGACCACACCGGGCGGCAGGCCGACCTCCTGGCACAGCTGGGCAAAGCGCAGGGCCGTCAGCGAGGTGGCCTCCGCCGGCTTGAAGACCACGGTGTTGCCGCAGGCCAGCGCCGGCGCGATCTTCCAGGCCAGCATCAGCAGCGGAAAGTTCCAGGGCACGATCTGCCCAACCACGCCCAGCGGTCGATGCCCGGGCCGCTCGCGGTCCAGCAGCTGGGCCCAGCCGGCATGGTGATAGAAGTGCCGCACCGCCAGCGGTATGTCCACGTCCCGCGTCTCGCGAATCGGCTTGCCGTTGTCCAGCGTCTCCAGCACTGCGAACAGCCGTGCCTGGCGCTGCAAGGCGCGGGCCATGGCATACAGGTATCGGGCGCGGCCGTGGCCACCGATGGCGGCCCAGGGCTTGAGCGCCTGCTGCGCCGCGGCCACCGCCGCATCGACCTGGCGGGTGCTGGCCTGGCCGATGCGCGCCAGCTCCGCGCCGGTGGCCGGGTTCAGCGTGGCAAAGCCGTCGCGCGCCGGCACCATCTTGCCGCCAATGAAGTGGCCGAAGCGGCGCCGCTGGCCGTCCAGCCAGGCCTGTGCCGCTGCTGGCGACTCCGGCGACAGGCCGTAGTCCAGGGTCTCCAGCAACGTGGGTATGGCCGTGTCGCGCTTCATGGCAGGGCATGCCGCCAGGCGGCGCTGTAGAAACCGTTGAGGTGATGGTCAAGCTGGCGCTCGATGTCGGTCAGCAGGCTGGAGGCGCCGATGCGAAAGCGCGCCGGCTGCATCCAGTCCAGGCCCAGCTCCTCCTTCATCAGCGTCAGGTAGGTGATGGCGCCCTTGGCCGTGGAGACGCCGCCGGCAGGCTTGTAGCCCACCACATGGCCGGTCTCGTCATGCCAGTCGCGGATGGCGCGCAGCATCACCAGCGTCACCTCGGGCGTGGCATTCACGCCCTCCTTCCCGGTCGAGGTCTTGATGAAGTCCGCGCCGGCCCTCATGCAGACCCAGCTGGCGCGGGCCACGTTCTCCAGGGTCTGCAACTCGCCGGTGGCCAGGATGGCCTTGAGGTGGGCATCGCCACAGGCGGTGCGGAACGCCTGGACCTCTTCATACAGCGCGGCCCAGTCGTGCAGCAGGGCATGGCGGCGGCTGATGACGATGTCCACCTCGGTCGCGCCGGCGGCCACCGACAGCTCGATCTCGCGCAGCTTGGTCTCGTGCGGTGTCTGCCCGGCCGGGAAACCGGTGGACACCACGGCCACCGGGATGCCACTGCCCGCCAGGGCGTCGACGGCCGTGGCCACCATCTCGTGATAGACGCAAACGGCACCGACCTGCAGTGCGTCCATGCCCAGGGCCTGCAGCATCTCTGCGGCCACCGGCTGGCGCGCCTTGGCGCACAGCCGACGCACCCGGCCCGGCGTGTCGTCGCCGGCCAGGGTGGTCAGGTCCATGCACTGCACCGCCCGCAGCAGCCAGGCCGCCTGGTGGTCCTTCTTGACCGAGCGGCGGTTGGCCAGGCTGGCGGTACGCCGTGCCACGGCCGGCGCATTGACGCGCACGGCGCGCAGCCGAGCCAGGTCGAGGGCAGAACCGGGGTTGCGGTGGGCGTCGTTCATGCGGTCGGCGCGGCCTCAGATGGTGGCCAGCACATCGGCCAGCAGGTCGCAGGCCGCCGCACTGGCGGCCGCCGCCTGGGCCAGGGTATGGGCATGGCTGAGGCGCTCGTCGGACAGGCCGGCGGCCATGTTCACCATCATCGACAGGGCCAGCACCTGCAGGCCGGCATGGCGCGCCAGGATGGTCTCGGGCACGGTGCTCATGCCCACCGCATCGGCACCCAGCGC
>JBJXHB010000592.1:0-3573 GCA_046160725.1 Aquabacterium sp. | reverse complement strand
GCCACTGAAGCGCTGGGCCGTGGCATCTGCCGCCAGGCCGGCCTGCGGCACCGCGTCGGCGGCGGCACCGGCGACCTCGGCCTGGGCCTGCAACAGCCGGGCCTGCAAGGCCACCAGCGACGGCTGGTGCCGCAAGGCATGCGCAACCAGGTCGTCCAGCGCCGGGTCGCCCAGGGCCTGCCACCAGCGGTCCGGCAGCTCGGCGGCGCCGGCCGCCGGCAGGCCGACCTGTGCCGGTGTCAGGCGGTCCAGCGGCGCCTGCGCCACAGGCGGGGACACGCAGCCGGCCAGCCACGCCAGGGCGGCCAGTGCGATGCCGTGTCGCCAGGCGGTGGTCAGGCCACCCCCGGCTTGAAGATGGCGTAGTTGCCATCGGCACTGGCCACGCGCACGCCGTCGACCTCCAGCAGCGAGCGGAAGTTGGCGACGCGACGCCCGCGGTTGACCATCTCGGTGGTGCACACCACCAGGCCGGTGGTCACCGGCTTGAAGTAGTTCATCGTGATCTGGATCGTCGCGCACAGCTCGCCGGCGGCCAACGTGGTGCTCAGCGCCGCGCCCATGCCGACGTCGGCCATCGCGTACAGCACCGCGCCATGCACCACATGGTTCGGGTTCAGGTGCTCGGGCCTGGGCGTCAGCTCCATGGTGCTGTGGCCGGGCTGCGCGCTGCGGTGCACCAGGCCGATCAGCTCGGCAAAGGGATGCGGTACCTGGCCCGGCCGCGGCATGCCGGCGGTGGTGGTGCTCATGCGGTACCTTCTCGACGCGGGTCGGGCAGCGGAAACCACGACGATAGCGGCGAATGCGGGCCGGCCGGCCCACGGGCTGCGACGGTGGCTCGGCGGCATCGGCGGGATGGGTTGGAATCGGGGTCCGGTTACGGCCAGCCCGGCTGTGACCCGGCCGGCAACATGCGGCCATGACGCCGACCCTTCCGACCCTGGAGACGCCTGCCATCGCCCCGTTCGAGCGGTCCTTCACCCGCCTGGCCCAGGCCAACCTCGCCGCGCAGGCCGCCGAGCAGGTCGCGCTCGCGGCCGCGCCCATCGCGGCGGTGCAGCTGCTGGGCGCCGGCATTGCCGAGACCGGCGTGATGGCGGCGCTGCAGACCCTGCCCTTCCTGCTGCTGGCCCTGCCGGCGGGGCTGTGGGTGGACCGCCACCGCCGCGTGCCGCTGATGGTGGCGGCCGAGGGCCTGCGCGGCGTGGCCCTGCTGGTGCTGCTGGCCGCCGCCCTGGCCGGGCAGTTGTCGGTGCCGCTGATGGCGCTGTGTGGCCTGGTCGGCGCCATCGGTACCGTGGTGTTCTCGGTGGCCGCGCCGACGCTGGTGCCGGACCTGGTGGCCCGCGAACGCCTGGCCAGGGCCAACGGCCGGCTGGAGCTGGCCCGCAGCATCGCCTTTGCCGGCGGCCCGGCCATCGCCGGCGCTGCGGTCGCCTGGCTCAGCCCGGCGGCCGCCTTCGGGCTGTCGGCCGCGCTGTCGCTGTGGGCCGCCTGGCGGCTGCACGGCATCCAGGAGCCGCCGCGGCCGGCACGGCCGGCGCGCCACCCCTGGACCGAGGTGCGCGAAGGTGCCGCTGCGGTGTGGCACCACCAGCTGCTGCGCCCGCTGCTGCTGACTTCGGTGGTCTGGGGCCTGTCCTGGTTCGTGCTGCAGGCCGCCTATGTGCCCTTTGCCATGGGCCACCTCGGCCTGAGCGCCGAGGTCGTCGGCCTGACCCTGGCGGCCTACGGCATCGGCATGGTGGTCGGCGCCCTGCTGGCGCCACGGGTGGTGGCCGCCCTGCCCTACGGCCGCGCCGTACTGTGCGGGCCGCTGGGGTCGGTGCTGGCCGCGCTGCTGCTGCTGGCCACGCTGGCCTGGCCGGGTGCTGCGCTGGCGGCCGCCGGCTATTTCATGTTCGGCGCCGGCCCCATCATCTGGACCATCACCACCACCACGCTGCGCCAGGCGGTGACGCCGCCGGCGCTGCTGGGCCGGGTCGGCGCGGTCTTCCTGACCGTCAACACCGGCGTGCGGCCGCTCGGCGCCCTGGCCGGTAGTGCCGTCGGCCTGATGCTCGGGCCGGACGCCGCCGGGCCGGCCTGCATGGCCGTGATGGCCCTGGGCTTTGGCCTGCAGGCCTGGGTGGTCATCCGCTCGCCGATCCCCAGCCTGGCGCGCCTGCCCGCACAGCCGCCGGCCGTCGCGCCAACGCGCGACAGCGCGGACAATACCGGCCCATGAACCCTCGTCCCCGCTGTTATTGCCAGCTGGTTGACCTGTCCGGCGCCGCCGGTTTCCTGGCCGCCACACGGCAGCACATCCATCAGCACCCGGAGCTGTCGTTCCAGGAGGCCGATACCGCCGCCCTGGTGGCGCGCCATCTGGACGAATGGGGCTGGGCCGTGACGCGCCATGTCGGCGGCCACGGCGTGGTGGGCACGCTGCGTGTGGGGGGCTCGGCGCGCGCCGTGGCACTGCGCGCCGACATGGACGCGCTGCCGATCGCCGAGGCCACGGGTCGGGCCTATGCCAGCCGCCATGCCGGCGTCATGCACGCCTGCGGCCACGACGGCCACACCACCATGCTGCTCGGCGCGGCACAGCACCTGGCGCGCACCCGCAATTTCGACGGCACGGTGCACCTGGTGTTCCAGCCCGCCGAGGAGGCCGGCCTGCACAGCGGCGCGCAGGCCATGATCGCCGACGGCCTGTTCGAGCGCTTTCCGTGCGACGCGATCTTCGGCCTGCACAACAACCCGGGCGTGCCCACCGGCAGCTTCGGCTTCGGCGACGGGCCCTTCATGGCGGCCTGCGACACGGCCCGCATCACCATCCATGGCCGCGGCGGCCATGCCGCCCGGCCGCACCTGACGGTGGACCCGGTGCTGATCGCCGGCAGCCTGGTGATGGCCCTGCAGAGCGTGATCGCGCGCAATGTGGAGCCGCTGCAGACGGCCGTGGTCACGGTCGGCATGCTGCACGCGGGCACCGCACCCAACGTGATACCGGATGCGGCCACCATGGCTCTGAGCATCCGGTCCTTCGACCCCGCCGTGCGCGAGCTGCTGCAGCAGCGCATCACCGCGCTGGTGCAGGCCCACGTTCAAGGCTATGGCGGCACGGTCGACATCGACTACGAGCGCGGCTATCCGGTGCTGGTCAACACCGCGGCCGAAACCGCCTTTGCACGGCAGGTGGCCGAGGAACTGGTCGGGCCCGAGCGGGTGATCGCGCCCTTCCCCCCGGTGCCGGGCAGCGAGGACTTCGCCTACTACCTGTTGCACAAGCCCGGCTGCTTCTTCCGCCTGGGCAACGGCGCCGGCGCCATGCTGCACCATCCCAAGTACGACTTCAACGACGACATCCTGACCCTGGGCGCCGCGTTCTGGACCCGGCTGGTGGAACGGTACCTGGAGGTCTGACGGCGCGTCTCGCGCAAGGGCATCCGGCCTGGTGGCGCCTTCGGGCTCGGTGCGGTCGTAGACGTGCAACCGCAAAGCCGACCGTGACGGTGGGCGCGAGAGCGCCAGGGCGGGCTGGCGCGTTCTGCTGCGTGTCCCCCGCCGCCGGCCGGTCGGCCGACG
>JBJXHB010000591.1:0-2576 GCA_046160725.1 Aquabacterium sp. | reverse complement strand
CCCACACCCGCGGCGACCGCGAGGCCGCCCGTGGCAAGCAAAGCGGCCGCACCCAGGAGATCCAGCGCCTCATCGGGCGCTCCCTGCGGGCGGTGTTCGACCTGCGGCTTCTGGGCGAGCGGTCGATCCTGCTGGATTGCGACGTGCTGCAGGCCGACGGCGGGACGCGCACCGCGGCCATCACCGGCGCCTGGGTCGCCGCCCATGATGCGGTCACCTGGCTGCTGCGCGAGAAGCGCATCGCCGCCAGCCCGATCACCGATGCCGTGGCGGCGGTGTCGGTGGGCCTGCTGCGCGGCGTGCCGCTGCTGGACCTGGAGTACATCGAGGACTCGGCCTGCGACACCGACATGAACGTCGTGATGACGGGTGCCGGGCACTTCGTCGAGGTCCAGGGCACGGCCGAGGGCGCCGCCTTCACCCGGGCCCAGATGGACCGCCTGCTCGGCCTGGCTGGCGACGGCATTGCCACGCTGGTGCAGGCGCAGCGGCAGGCATTGGGCCTGGCCTGAGTTCGGCGGCCGAGCGCCGTCAAGGCAGGGTGGATGCCATGCGCCTGGTGCTGGCCTCGAACAACCAGAAGAAGCTCGCCGAGCTGCGCACGCTGCTGAACGGCATCGCGGTGGACATCGTGACCCAGGGCTCGCTGGGCATCACCGAGGCGGACGAGCCGTTTGCCACCTTCATCGAGAACGGCCTGGCCAAGGCGCGCCATGCCGCGCGGGCCAGTGGCGGGCCGGCCCTGGCCGACGACAGCGGCCTGTGCGTGGCGGCCTTGGGCGGTGCGCCGGGCGTGGTGTCGGCCCACTTCGCGGAACTGACGGTGGCGGAGCGCGCCGCCGCCGGCGCCGACCGCGAGGCGCTGCGGGCGCGCCAGGATGCCGCCAACAACGCCCGCCTGCTGCAGGCGCTGGCCGGCCAGGCCGACCGGCGGGCGCATTTCGTCAGCACGCTGGTCGCACTGCGTCACGCGGACGACCCCGAGCCGCTGGTGGCTGTCGGGCGCTGGCCCGGGCTGATCCTGGCCGCGCCGCGCGGCACCGGCGGCTTCGGCTACGACCCGCTGATGCGCATCCCCGACCTGGATGCCACCGTGGCCGAGCTGCCTGCGGCGCTGAAGAATCGCCACAGCCACCGCGCGCGCGCCGCGGCGCAGATGCGCGAGCTGCTGCGCGAGGCTTGGGCGTTGTGAACCCGACCGCCCACTACCTGCGCCCCGGCACGCTGCGCATCGAGCCGCTGCCACCGCTGGCGCTGTATGTGCACCTGCCCTGGTGCATCGCCAAGTGCCCGTATTGCGACTTCAACTCGCATGCGCTGGCGGCCGCGGCGCCGCCGGAACAGGCCTATGTGGATGCCCTGCTGGCCGACCTGGACGCGGCACTGCCGCTGGTGTGGGGCCGGCGGGTGGTCAGCATCTTCATCGGCGGCGGCACGCCCAGCCTGTTCTCGCCGGATGCGATCGCGCGGCTGATCGGTGAGCTGCGCGCGCGGCTGCCCCTGCTGCCGGCCTGCGAGATCACGCTCGAGGCCAACCCCGGCACCTTCGAGCGCGAGCGCTTCCGCGCCTTTGCGCAGGCCGGCGTGACGCGCCTGTCGGTCGGCGTGCAGAGCTTCGACGACGCGGCGCTGCAGCGCATCGGCCGCGTGCACGACGGCGCCCAGGCGCGCGCAGCGGTCGAGGAGGCGGCCGACGCCTTTGCCACCTTCAACATCGATCTCATGTATGCGCTGCCCGGCCAGGACCTGGCGGCGCTGCAGCGCGACCTGGACACGGCGCTCGGCTATCGCCCGCCGCATCTGTCGATCTACCACCTCACCATCGAGCCGAACACCCGCTTTGCGGTGGCACCGCCGGTGCTGCCGGACGACGACCTGGCCGCGGACATGCTGGACGCCATCGCCGAGCGCACCGCCGCCAGCGGCCTGCTGCGCTACGAGGTGTCGGCCTTTGCCCGGGCCCGGCACCGCTGCACCCATAACCTGAACTACTGGCAGTTCGGCGACTACCTCGGCATCGGTGCCGGCGCGCACAGCAAGATCAGCTTTCCGCAGCGCGTGCTGCGCCAGGTGCGCTGGCGCGAGCCGGCGGCCTATCGCCAGCAGGCCCTGGCCGGCACGGCGGTCAGCAACGAGCACGAGGTGCCGCGGCGCGACCTGCCGTTCGAGTTCATGCTCAACGCATCGCGGCTGCGCGATGGCTTCGAGCTGTCGGGCTTCACCCGCACCACCGGGCTGCCGCTGTCGACACTGCTGCCGACGCTGGAGCAGGCTGCGCAACAGGGCTTGGTGGACATCGACCAGCCACCACCACCGGCCGAGGCGACCGTGCGGCCGACGGATCGTGGCTTCGACTTCCTGAACCGGCTGCAGCAGATGTTCTTGCCTACCTGAGGCGGACTCGCGTTCAGTCAAGTGCGCAGGAAGGTCAGAGAAGGACTCGTTGCGGTCGTTGGTGTTCAGCCGTGAAACCGACCTTGACGACTGGTGCGGCAAGGCCGGGGCTGGCGGGCTGGGTGGCCAGAATGAGGCGCCTGTCCCTGCGGGCCAGGTCCCCTGCGTTCCTCAGCCCCGTG
>JBJXHB010000590.1:0-3132 GCA_046160725.1 Aquabacterium sp. | reverse complement strand
GCCGCGCCTTGGCGCACAGGCGCTTCACGCGGCCGGGCGTGTCGTCACCGGCCAGCGTGGTCAGGTCGATGCACTGGATAGCACGCACCAGCCACGCGGCCTGAAAGTTTTTCTTCACACTGCGGCTGGCATTCAACCCGGTCACCCGGCGGGCCACCGCCGGTTGGTTGACGCGCAGCGATCGCAGCCGCGCCAGGTCGAGCGCGGTGCCGGGGTTCAGGGTGTCAGGCATGGCGATGTCAGCTCCAGCAAGCGGCGCAGGATAGCGCTTGTCAGAACCAGGTCGAACGGGGCCGAATCGGGCTTGGGACGCCAGGCCCGGGTGAAGACCCGGGTTCGAACTTCACGGCCCTGGCGGGCGGCAGCGGCACAAGGCGGCACAAGGGCACCTGCGCCGATACGCTTGCCCCAGGCGCTGTCAGGGCCCGTCCCATGGTGGGCACGGACCCGTGCAGTGCCGAGACAAGGCTTTCATGTTTCCGTTCCGACACTCCGTGAGCGCCGTGGCGCTGGCCCTGGCCCTGGCCGCCGGTGCCGCGCAAGCAGCCACCGTGCACGTTCAATTCGACAACCCGATCTTCAGCGGCGTGCCGGCGCCGGCCTATGACGTGGTGACCATCACCTACCCCGCGCTCGGCACAGGTGCGCCACGCAGTGTGACCACCGCGGCGGGCCGCTTCCAGGGCACGGCCACCAACGTGGTGGGTGTCAGCCCGAGCATCTTCACCGACAGCGTCGACGACCTGTTCATGTATTGCTACGACGTGTATGAAGCCGTGGGCAGCGGCTGGAGCGTCGACTACACCATCAACCTGGATGGCGAGACCGCGCGCACGCTGGACTTTCTGGGGGCAGTGAACGCGGTGCTGAGCCAGGGGCAGGCCAACGTCGACCCCTACGCCTGGTTGCACCCGACCAGCGGGGCCATGGCGGCCGCGATTCAACTGGGCATCTGGGAGAGCAAGTACGAAGCCAGCGGCTGGAACCTGGCCAACGGGTCGTTCAGCGCCACCGGCCTCGATGCCGGCACCCACGTGCACCTGAACAGCTTCATTGCTTCGATCAACGGCAGCGCCTCTTTGGATGGGCGCTATGCCATGACGCTGGAGGCGGCTGGTGTGCAGGACATGATCACCGGCGACCCGCCGGCCAGCGTGCCCGAGCCCGGCATGGCCGCCCTGCTGGGCCTGGCCGGCGCGGGTGCCTGGGTCGCCCGTCGTCGTCGGCCACGGTCCTAGAAGTTCTCGGTATCCACATCGGCCTGCGCCGCTGCGTTGTAGCGCGGGCCGGTGACGGTGCGCGCGTTGATCAGCGCGTCCAGCCGCTGCAGGTGCGCCGGTGTGAGCGTCACGGCGGCGGCGCCCATGTTGTCTTCCAGGTGCGCCACCTGCGCGGTGCCGGGGATCACCACCACATGCTGGCCTTGCGCCAGCACCCAGGCCAATGCCAGCTGCGCCGGCGTGCAGCCCAGCTCTTGCGCCACCGCCAGGTAACCGGGCAGCAAGCGCAAGTTGGCGGCCCAGGCTCCGCCCTGGAAGCGCGGCATGGTGCGACGCAGGTCCTTCTCGGTCAGTGTGGACAGATCGTGCAGCGTGTCGGTGAGAAAGGCGCGCGCCAGCGGGCTGAAGGCGACAAAGGCGGCACCGATGTCGGCGCAGGCTTGCAGCACCGCGATCTCGGGGTTGCGTGTCCACAGCGAGTACTCGGTCTGCAGCGCCGCGATGGGGTGCATCGCGTGCGCGCGACGCAAGACAGGCGCCGACACCTCCGACAGGCCCAGTGCGCGCACCTTGCCCTCAGTGACCAGGCGCGACATTTCGCCCACCGAGTCTTCGATCGGCACCTGCTTGTCCCAACGGTGCAGGTAGTACAGGTCGATGACGTCCGTGCCCAGGCGCCGCAGACTGTCTTCGCAATTGCGGCGAATGGCCTCGGGGCGGCCGTCGATCACCCGTCGCAGCACACCGTCGTCGCCCTTCAAACCGGCCATGCCGCCCTTGCTGCACAGCGTGATGCGTGAGCGGTGGGCTTTGAGCACCCGGCCCACCAGCGTTTCGTTGGCGCCAAAGCCGTACAGCGCGGCGGTGTCGAACAGCGTGGCGCCCAGGTCCAGCGCGCGCAGCAGCAGCCGTTCTCCCTCGGCCGGCGGTGGCGGCGTGCCGTAGGCATGGCTGAGGTTCATGCAGCCCAGTCCGACGGGGTGTACGGAGAAGGGGCCGACGTTTCGGTACAGGCTCGTTGACATGGTGGACAGGGTCGGTGGACGACGGGGCCCCGGATGATGCCTGCTCAGGCCAGCTGCTGCTCCAGCTGGTGCAGCACCTGGTAGCACGGCAGCACCTGCGCCACGCTGCCGTTGGGCTCACGCCCTTCGCGGATGGCGGCGAAGAACTCGCGGTCCTGCAGCTCGATGCCGTTCATCGACACGTCGACCTGGCTGACGTTGATCTTCTCGTCCTTGCCGTTGAACAGGTCGTCATAACGGGCGAGGTAGGTGCCGGTGTCGCCGATGTAGCGGAAGAAGGTGCCCAGCGGCCCTTCGTTGTTGAAGCTCAGGCTCAGCGTGCAGATGGCGCCGTTGGCCGCCTTCAGCTGGATGCTCATGTCCATCGCGATGCCGAGCGTCGGGTGAATGGGCCCCTGGACCGCGTTCGCCTGGACGATCGGCGAGCCGGCCTGGTAGGCGAACAGATCAACCGTGTGCGCGGCATGGTGCCACAGCAGGTGATCGGTCCAGCTGCGCGGCTGTCCCAGGGCGTTCATGTTCGTGCGGCGGAAGAAATAGGTCTGCACATCCATCTGCTGGATGTTGAACTCGCCCTTGGCGATGCGCTGATGCACATACTGATGGCTGGGGTTGAACCGGCGGGTGTGGCCGCACATCGCGACCCGCCCGCTGGCCTTGGCTGCGGCGACCACCGCCTCCCCATCGCCCAGCACGTCGCACAGCGGAATCTCGACCTGCACATGCTTGTCGGCCGCCAGGCAGGCCAGCGTCTGGCTGGCGTGCATCTGGGTCGGCGTGCACAGGATGACCGCATCGACCTCGGGCAGCGCCAGGCTGTCGCCCAGATCGGTGCTCACATGCCCGATGCCGTACTTGGCCGCCACCTCGCGGGTCTTGTCCAGCTC
>JBJXHB010000589.1:0-2939 GCA_046160725.1 Aquabacterium sp. | reverse complement strand
GGGCTTCAGCCACCTGCAGCGCGCCCAACGGGCCAGCACACTGACCCGTTGGCACCTGATGGCCGGCATTGCCGCCGAGCACGCCACCGCCCCAACGTACGAGCAAACCGACTGGGCCACCATCGCCAGCTGGTACGAACAGCTGGTGGCGCTGGACCCCTCGGCCGCGCCGCGGCTGGGCCACGCCATCGCACTGGCCGAAGGCGGCACAGCCGCCGAAGCCTTGCGCCGGCTGCAGGCCTTGCTGCCGCAAGCACCCGCGGCGCTGCAGGCCCACACCTGGGCTGCGCTGGCGCGCGCGCACGAGCGGCTGGACCAGATCGAGCAGGCCGTTTGCAGCCTGGACCGGGCCATTGCCTGCGCACGGCATGCGGCCGACGGGCGCTTGCTGCAACGCCGGCGTGACACCCTGGCGGTCAGGCTTCACACTTCGTGACCGGTCGGTATGCGGCCCTGGTGTTCCAACCCGGGGTCTGCCGCGTTGAGTCTGGACAAGTCCGCAAAGCCCGACAAGCGAGGAGACCCTGATGAGTACCGCCTTCCGATCCATGGCCGTCCGCCTGGCCCGCAGCCTGATTCCAGTTTTGGCGCTGTTGGCCGCCCCTTGGGCCGCCGCTCAGGACGTGGAGCTGTACGACCAACCTGATTTCCGTGGCATGCGCCTGACGCTGAGTGCGGCAACCGGCGACCTGTCCACCTATGGGCTGGGCGCGCGCGTGTCGTCGGTGGTCATCACCCGCGGCCAGTGGGAGTTCTGCACCCAGCCGCAGTACCGTGGCGCCTGCATCACCGTGGGCCCGGGCCGCTACAACCGGCTGCCGCCGGCCTTGAATGACAACCTGGCCTCGTTGCGCCCGGCGGGCGGCACGGTGGGTGGGCCGGTCTCGCCGCCGCCGCGGCCCGACCCGCGACCAGACCCCTATGGTCAGGCCACCATCGTGCTGTACGCTGGCGAATACTCCGGCCCCGAACTGCGCCTGTTCGACGCGGTGAACGACCTGCGCTCACAAGGCTTCAACGACACCGCCACCACCGTCGACGTGCTGCGCGGGACCTGGGACCTGTGCTCCGACGGCGGCTTCAGCGGCGAGTGCCTGCGCTTCCAGCCGGGCCGCTACGCGCTGCCGCCAGCGCTGCGCGACCGTCTGTCGTCGCTGCGGCCGGTGCAGGCACAGCGTCCCCCCGATCGACCAGTTGATCCGGTGGTCCCGGGTCGCCCTGACGGTGGCCATGGCAGGCCGTGGCCCAACGCATCTCCGGCCATCGTGTTCTACGAAAACCGCGACTTCAACGGCCGCCAGATGCCGCTGAATGGGGCGACGCCGAGTTTCAACGCGCTGGACTTCAACGACCGCGCGTCGTCGGTGGAAATCTTCCGCGGCCGCTGGCAGCTGTGCCGGCACGCCGACTTTGGCGGCGAGTGCGTGGTCTTTGGCCCCGGGCGCCACGTGCTGGACGGGCGCCTGCATGACGCGGTGTCTTCAGCCCGCCCGGTGTGGGGCCGTGACGACCGCGGGCTGCCGTCCATCGGCGCAGTGACGTTGCACGACCAACTCGACCTGCGCGGCCGCCACTTGTTCGTCGAGGGCGAGGTGCGCAACCTGCGCGACCAGTCCTTCAACGACTGCGCGGTCGCCATCGAGGTGCATGGCGGCCAGTGGGAACTGTGCAATTCATCCGACCATCGCGGCCGCTGCCTGGTGTTCGGGCCGGGCTGGCACCGGCTGCCCGACGGGCTGGCCGGCGAGTTGTCGTCCTTGAGGCCCCGGTGAGGAGAGCTACTGCGCCGCCTTGCAACCCGGCGGCGTGTACTGCGGCTGCAGGTCGCGCGCTTCGCAGACCCAGCCGCGGTCAGGGTCCAGCCGCCAGCGCACGCGGCGGTCGGCGGCGCCGCGCACGCCCAGCACGAGTTCGATCACCGCACCCTTCAGTTCGAGGTGGCTGACCTCGCTGTTGGGCACGAACGTGGCGCCCACGTCCTTCAAGGTCTGCGGCGGCACCTTGTTTTCGGCGATGTAGGCGGCCACCCGGCCGCGCAGGTCGTCCAGCGCGACCGCCTGGCGCACGCGCCAGCGCACGTCCTCTTCGTAGTCGCTGACCAGGCCCCACATCAACAGCCCCAGCAAGGCCGGCACGAAGCCGATCAGCATGCTCAAGGCGCTGGGCGTGCCGGCCGCGGCCAGCAGTTCGCGCGCCTGTTGCTGTTGCGCCGGCCCGCCCAGCGGCAGGCTGGCCCCCAGCGTGGCCACGCGGCGGTACTGCAGCCAGTCGGCATACCAGGCGCAAGGCAGCGCCGCCAGCAGCCAAGCCACCGGCAGAGCGATCGGCAGCACGCGCCACCACAGGCCCACGGCCACCAGCGCCAGCACGAACAGGCTGGCCGCCACGCCGGGCCAGATCAGGCGCTGGCTGAAGAACCAGAAGCCCTGCAGCAGACCGGCCATGACGTTGATGTTGCGCGGCGTGCCGACGCCTTGCGCCACCAGATCGTGCACGCGGCGCATGCGCTGACCAAAGCCGTTGTCGGGCAAGGCCTGCACCCAGCTGAAGGACTGCGGGCGCAGCGCTTCCAGGGTGGACAGGAACTCGGCCACCGACCCCTGCCGCCGGGCGGGGTCCATGTCCATTGCGCGGTCCACGGCGTGCAGCAGTTCGTCCGGCAAGCCGGGCACCAGCGTGGCCAGCGGCGTCACGGCCGTGCCTGAGGCGCGCAGCGACGCGTCGGTGGGCCGCTGCCCGGTCAGGCAGAAGTACACCAGCGCGCCCAGGGCGTAGATGTCGGTCCACGGGCCCATGCGGGCGCGGTCGTTTATGTACTGCTCAGGCGCCGCAAAACTGCGCGACACGGCAAAGAAGTTGTGCTTGGCGTCTTCGGTGGCGTCCAGCGACAAGGCATTGCCGAAGTCGATCAGCACCGGCCGGTCACGCTCGTCGATCAG
>JBJXHB010000588.1:0-13876 GCA_046160725.1 Aquabacterium sp. | reverse complement strand
GGACATCACCTCCGGCGGCAGCGGCGCCGCGCCCGTGCCCGCAAAGCGCACCGAGTCCAGGCCCAGCTGCTTGAGGATTTTCTTCTTGACGATGCCGCCGAGGATGGGGATGGACATCAGGCGGTCCAGCTTCTTGGGCGGCATCTTCGCGAACACGCCCTGCTGGAACTTGACCCACAGGCGCGGCACCGAGAAGAAGAAGGTCGGCCGCGCGCGTTGCAGGTCGGCCAGGAAGGTGTCCAGCGACTCGGCAAAGAAGATGCGCGAGCCGTTGTACAGCGACGAGCCCTCGATCAGCGCGCGCTCGGCCACGTGGGCCAGCGGCAGATAGGAGATGGCGCGCTCGTCAAACTGCGGCGAGCCGTCCGGACTGAGCACCTGCGACAACGCCTTGGCGCTGTGGGAGAACGCGCCGAAACCGTGCACCGCGCCCTTGGGCATGCCGGTGGTGCCCGAGGTGTAGATGATGGTCGCCATGGTGTCGGCGGTCGGCACCGCGCTGTCCTTCAGCGGCTGGGTGGTCTTGATGATCTCGTCCCAGACGGTGAAGCCCTTGGCCTCGCACAGGGGCGTGCTGATGCAGGGCATGCCGGGCGGGATGCCGGGCAGCATGGACTTGGTGTCGTCGAGCTTGCCGACGATGCACAGCCGCGTCTCGGAGTGTTCCAGGATCTGGCGCACCGTTTCGGCCACCAGGTTGGGATAGATCGGCACGCTGACATAGCCGGCCATCCAGATCGCCAGGTCGGACATGATCCACCAGGCGGTGTTCTTGCTCATGATGGCCACGCGCGAGCCCGGCTCCCAGCCTTGGGCCTTGAGCCAGGCCGCCAGGCGGCGGGCCTCGTCCATGGTCTGCGCCCAGGTCCAGTCGCGGACCACGCCGCCGCCCATGGGCTGGGTCAGGAAGATCTTGTCGCCGCGTTCCTTCTCCCAGCGGTAGGCGCGCTGCAGCGGAAGGTCTTGGTCGGTGATGGTGGTCAGGGCCATGGTGAGGTCTCCGGGTGTCGATGGTCAGGCGGTCTTGGCCGCACGGGTCTTGGTGGCGGGGGACTTGGTGGTCGGGGACTTGGTAGCGGGAGACTTGCGGGGTGCCCGCTTGGCGGGCGCCGGTGTCTTGGGTGCGGCTGCCGGCGAGGCGGTGGGTGGCGCCGCCTTGGTTGCCGGCTTGGTGGCTTTGCGGACGGGCGGTGCCTTCTTCGCCGCGGTCTTGCTGGCCGGCTTCACTACCTCGGCCACCTTTGCCACCTTGGCCACCTTGGCTACCTTGGGCACCTTGGCTACCTTGCCCGGTTTCCAGGTCTGGCGCGCCTTCTTGGCCAAGGCCACGACCTTGGCGATGTCCTCGTCAGTGAAGGCGCCGTTGACGCCGGCGATGGCCGCCAGCTTCATGCCGTGGCGCAGGCCCAGCTTGTAGATCTCCTTGACCTTCTCCCACTCGGTGTCGCGGCCGATGGTGAAGACCTCGAATCGGCCCTCCAGCGCCAGCACGATGGTTTCGGCCAGGCAGGCGTAGATGACGTTGGGCGGCAGGCCGATGCTCTTCATGCCGCGCACCTTGGACGGCAGCTCGATCTCGCCGGACTCGATGACCAGCACGTCCGGGCGCTTGGCCACCTCCTCGGGCGGCAGGTCCAGCGGCCGGGCCACGTCGGTTATGACGCAGCCGGGCTTGACCTTGGTGATGTCCAGGATCTTCTTGCCCGCACCCGAGGTGGAGGTGACGATCATGTCCATGTCGGCCAGCAGCGCGTCATAGTCGATCGAGCACACCACGTCGGCATCCGGCGTGTCCAGCAGGATGGAGGCCTTGAGCTGCTCCAGCTTCTTCAGGTCGCGCCCGGCGATGACCACCTGCTCGAAGGCCATGGCCAGCAGCCGCGCGCTGACCGAGCCGATCGAGCCGGAGGCGCCGATCACCATGGTCTTGGCCGGTATGCGCTTGCCCTTCTCGGGCAGCTTGACCAGGCCCATGCGCTTCATCGCGTCGGCCGCGGCCCACAGCGCGCCGGAGGCGGAATAGCTGTTGCCGGTGGTGATGGGGATGCTGGAGCGCTTGGCCACCGTGATGCCGGCGTCGCCGACCACCTTGGTGAAGGCGCCCAGGCCCATGATCTGCGCGCCCATCTTCTCGGCCATCTTGCCCGCGGCCAGCAGGCGGCGGTAGGTGAACTCCGGGCTGTGCGACAGCATCTCCTTGGGTGTGCCGCCGACGCTGATCAGCCAGCCCTCGGCCTCGGCGCCGGACGGGGAGACGATGTTCTCCATCTTGCAATAGACCATCGGCGGCATGTAGGCTGCGGCGGACTCGATCTTGTCCATGATGGCCTTGGGCGTGGCCTTGGGGATCGGAAAGGCCTTCTTGATGTAGCTCTGGCTCAGCGGATGGATGACGAAGGCAAAGCGCCGGATGTTGCGGAAGTTGCCGGTGGGGTGCAGCAGGCGCGGCTTGATGTCCAGCTCGTCCAGGATCTCGTTGAAGTCGTCGTCGGACACGTCCTCCGGCGGCTTGCCCAGCGACGCCAGGATCATGGCCTCGATGACGTTGACGCCGACCACGCGCTCGAACAGCTTGGGGCTGACGTCGATGACCAGGTTGACCTTGCAATGCTTGAAGAAGGCCAGCCGGTCGTCGTCGACCGCCGAGGTGATGACCGTCTTGCCCGACAGGTTGGACGGGCTGCCCACCGCCTTGAGCTCGGCAAAGGTGGCGACCACCACCTGGGCCTTGGCCATCGCGGCGGCCAGGCGGTTGTTCTTGAAGGCCGCCAGCACGCCCTCCAGGAACTCGCCGCGCTTGCCGGACAGCGCCAGGTCGTGCCCCTTGGCATACAGCTCCAGCTGCTGCAGCGAGCCCAGCATGGTCGGCGCGCCGGTCTGCACCAGGGCGTCGGCAAAGCTCAGGTTGGGCGTGTAGTCCGACAGCGCCTGGGCCATGTCCCAGTTGCGCGCGCCGGAGAAGAACAGCACCAGGTTGTTGTTGAAGTAGCTGCCCAGCTCATGCTGCACATGGCGCACGGCGCGCACCTGCAGCAGGCGGCGCAGGGTGGCGCCGGTGGTGGCGGGCACGCGGGTGACGACGTTGAGCAGCCGCTTGGTCACCTTGTTGACCAGCGTGCTCTGGCCGACCTGCCAGTGGTCGCCGATCTCGCCCAGGCCGATGGCGTCGGCCGTGGCCTGGTGGCGGCGCATCAGCTCCCAGGCCTGGGTGGTGTCGTTGTCCGCGCCCAGGCGCTTGACCTGGAAGCGCTGGCCGAGGAAATCGGTCTCGAAGCTGAAGTCCTGCTTCGACGAGCCGAGCGATACGGTCACGACCTTCTTCATGGGGGGTCTCCGGGGGTTCTGGTTTTGGGGTCGGCCGCGCTCAGGCGGCCTTGCGAGCGCGCGACCGCTTGGTGGCCGAAGCGGCCTGGGTGCCGGCCTTGGCTGCAGACGCTTTGCGTGGCGCAGCCTTGCGGGCCGGTGCCTTGGGCGCAGCTGCTTTCGGCTTGGCCGACGGTGCTGCCGCCGTGGCCGATGGCGCCGGTGGCAGCAGGCTGCGGATCATGGCCTCGCACTGCGCCAGGGTCATGTAGCGCGGCACTGGGTAGCCGGTGTGCGCCTCCTTGCAGGCGGCGCGCGCCAGGGCCGGGATGTCGGACTCACGCAGGGCGGCCAGGTGGGTGGTGATGCCCAGTTCTCGGTTCATTGCCTCGACGCCGGCCAGGAACTTCTCGGCCAGCGTGTCTTCGTCCTCGTCGGCGGTGCCCAGGCCGGCGCGCACGGCCAACTGCGCCAGGCGGTCCGGGATGGCCGGCGCCGAGAAGCGCAGCACATGCGGCAGCACGATGGCATTGGCCAGCCCGTGCGGCGTGTGGTAGCGGCCGCCGAACTGGTGCGCGATGGCATGCACGTAGCCGACGTTGGCCCGCGTGAAGGCGATGCCGGCATAGGTCGACGCCAGCGACATCTTCTCGCGCGCGGCCAGGTCGGTGCCGGTGGTGAAGGCGGTGCGCAGGTTCTCGAAGATCAGCCCGACCGCGGACAGCGCCATGCCGTCGGTGTAGGGCGTGGCCCACTGGCCGACGAAGGCCTCCACTGCATGCGTCAGCGCATCGATGCCGGTGGCCGAGGTCACGCCGGGCGGCAGGCCGGTCATCAGCTCCGGGTCCAGCGCGGCCATCTTGGGCACCATACGGGTGTCCACGATCACCAGCTTGCTCTGGCGGTCCGGGTCCGCGATCACCGCCGCGACCGTGACCTCGGAGCCGGTGCCCGCAGTGGTCGGCACGGCATAGATCGGCACCGGCGTGCGCAGGCCCTTGAAATAGCCGGCCAGGCTGCGCAGCGTTTTTTTGGGGTTGGCGATGGAAATCGCGATGGCCTTGGAGGCGTCCATGGACGAGCCGCCGCCGAAGGCCACGATCGCGTCGCAGTCGTGTTCACGGTAGAACTCGATGCCACGCTCGATCAGCGGGATCGGCGCGTCCGGCGTGATCTCGTCGAACACCACATAGGCGGCGCCGCCGGCCTGCAGCGCGTCGGTCAGCGATTTCAGCAGGCCGAGCTTGGAGATGATCTTGTCGGTGACGATCAGGATCTTCCGGTGGCCGAAGCCGGCCACGGCCTGGCCGAGCCGGCTGCTCGACCCCGGCCCGACCAGCAGCGTGGGCTGCGGGATCGGCAGGAACCGGGTCACCATGCCCGCGCCCTTCATCAGGGCCCCGAGGCCGGCAGCCCGGGTCGATTCGGGGATGAAGTCGAGGTTCATGCGGGGTACTCCAGGAGGTGCGGACACGGCAAGGGGCGAGCGGTACGGGCTGGCCCGGCCCATCGGGCGCCGGCTCGGCCCGGACTATGCCTGCTCCGCTGCCCGCGCCGAAAGCACCCCTGCGGACAGGCATGGACATCGAAACGGACATCAGGGCGGATGTCGGTGCGGATGTCAGGGCCGACACCAAGGTGGACATCAAGGCGGAAAGCCCGCCCGCCCTGCGACTGGCCGGTCATGGCGGATGCGTCCCGCGGCGGAACACCGTCGGTGGCTGGCCGGTCCAGCGCTGGAAGGCTTGGCGAAAGCTGCGGGCGTTGCTGAACGCAAGCGCGCTGGCCACGTCCTCGACGCTCATCCGGGTGGTGCGCAGGTAGTCCTCGGCCAAGGCGCGGCGCACGCGAGCCAGCAGGTCGGCATAGCTGGTGCCCTCCGCGACCAGGTGGCGCCGCAGTGTCCGCCCGGTCATGCACAGCGTGCCCGCGATGGACTCGATGCCCGGAAAGCGGCCCGGGGTGCGCATCAGCTCGCGGTAGACCCGGCGCGACAGCGAGGTGCCGTCCTCCATGGCCTCCAGCAACTGGGCGCAGGTGCGCGAGGTCTGCGCCGCCGTGAGCGCACTGGCCAGCTGTGGCGAGCGGTCCAGCCAGGCGGCGGGATAGTGCAGCTCGGCGCGCGGCTGGTCGAAGCTGACCGGGCAATCCAGCGCCTCGTGCAGGGCGCCGGCGATGCCGTCCCGCGGGAAGTCAAGCAGCGCCCGCCCGGGTGAGCACCAGTCGCCCATGGCGTCGCGTGCCAGGGTGACGTGGATGGCCATCTGCATCTGGATGAGCACACGGTACAGGCGCTCATCCAGGTCCGGCAAGGCCAGCTCCGAGCGACGCGGAAAGACCCAGGCCACCAGGTCGCCCGTGACCATGGCGCGGATCGGCACCAGCGGGTTGGCCAGGGCGTGATAGCGCTGCGACAGCTCCAGCCCGGCGCGCAGCGTCGGCGCGCACAGCAGGGCATAGCCATACATGCCGTAGCTGGAGATGCGCAGGCCCAAGTCCGGGCGCGGGTCGAGATTTGCCGCCCGGGTCAGTGCCGTATAGAGCTGGGCTGTGGAGGTGAGCGTGTCCGGGTCCTGCAACTGCAGCGGCTGCAAGCCCGTGCGGTGCAGCAGGTGCGCCGCGGTGATGCCGACCTCGGCCACGGCATCGGCGACCGCCGCGATCTTGACCGGGCTGTAGCGCGGCTCTGCCCAGCCTGACGGCAACACCAAGGGCTGCCGCGGCAAGTCGCCGCGAGGCCTTGCAATGCCGGAGGTGGTCATGGACGTCAGCATGGGCAGGATGATCCGGGGACGCGGCGCATCGGTCAGTCGGGTTTGCCCTTGGCCGAAGGGGAGGATTGGCCCTGGGTCGCCCGACGCTCAAGCTGAAACTGGGCGCTTGCGGTGTGCCGTTGGCCTGGTCCGTGAACCTCAGCGACGGCTACCCACCAGCGAGAATGGCGCCGATACCTTCCGGCCCAGGCGGAAACCAAGTCCATGACTGACGACATCAAAAAGACGCTCTGGGCCACCGCCGACAAGCTACGCGCCAACATGGACGCGGCCGAACAAGAGCACCTGGTGCTGGGCCTGATCCCCCTCCTGATCTCCGGCCAACTGCGCCTGCCGCAGGCCGAAGCCATCGCCGAGGAGCCCGCCTGACACCGGTCCGCCCGTCCAGGCGATCCGCTGGTAGAAGCCGGCTTTGGAATGGGAACGGCACATTCAAGAGTCCTTTCATGTGCCCCGCGACATGCATCGTCATCGCGATTTTCCTTGCAGGTGGCGCCGAACACGCATAGATTCCGGGCCTTCTCTATACACGTCACGGCCCCTTTCGAGCGATGAACGCGCCGGCCCCATTCCCCCCGCTGGAGCAGCTCGATGCCGCGCGCTTCGACACGCCGGCGGTGCTCAAGCGCCTGGCCGCGGCCAGCCGGCAGCTGGCCGAGCTGAAAGGCGTGGCGGCATCGATCCCGAACCAGGGCATCCTGATCAGCACGCTGGGCCTGCAGGAGGCGAAGGACAGCTCGGAGATCGAGAACATCGTCACCACCCACGACGAGCTGTTCCAGGGCGACATGCTGGCCGATTCGGCGCCCAGCCCCGCCGCCAAGGAGGTGCTGCGCTACCGCGAGGCGCTGCGCGTGGGCTTTGACCATGTGCGCACCAGCGGCCTGATCACCAACAACCACCTGGTCGACATCCAGGCGGCGCTGGAGCGCAACCAGGCTGGCTTCCGGCGCCTGCCCGGCACGGCGCTGAAGGACGGCGCCGGCCGCACCGTCTACACGCCGCCGCAGGACGCCGCCCAGATCGTGGCGCTGATGAGCGAGCTGGAGCGTTTCGTCAACGAGCCGGATCGCTTTGCGGCCGATCCGCTGGTGAAGATGGCGCTGATCCACCACCGCTTCGAGACGATCCACCCGTTCTACGACGGCAACGGCCGCACCGGCCGCATCCTGAACGTGCTGTACCTGGTGAAGGAGGGGCTGCTCGACATACCGGTGCTGTACCTCAGCAGCTACATCGTGCGACACAAGGCCGACTACTACCGGCTGCTGCGGGCCGTGCGCGAGGACGACTGCTGGGAGGACTGGGTGCTCTACATGCTGGCCGCGGTGGAGCACACCGCCGCGCAGGGCATCGCGACGATCGGCGGCATCAAGACGGCGCTGTTCGACTACAAGCACCGCATCCGGGCCGGCTACCGCTTCTACAGCCAGGACCTGATCAACAACCTCTTCACGCACCCGTACACCAAGATCGAGCACGTGCAGCGTGACCTGCAGGTGTCGCGCCTCACGGCGTCGAAGTACCTCGATGCGCTGGCCGAGGGCGGCTTCGTGCGCAAGCTCAAGGTGGGCCGCAGCAACTACTACGTCAACGTCGCGCTGAACGCGGTGCTGACGGCGGGCGCCCGATGACGGAAGACCAGCTCGAACAGGAGTGCCTGGGCTGGCTGGCCGACGTCGGCTGGCACCACTGCTACGGGCCGGACATGGCGCCCGACGGCGACGCACCCGAGCGCGACCACTACCGCCAGGTGCTGCTGCTCGGGCGCCTGCGCTCGGCGGTGGCCGCGCTGAACCCGGCCGTGCCGGCCGCAGCGCGCGAGGACGCCGTGCGCCAGGTGATGGACCTGGGCACCCCGGTGCTGATGGCCGCCAACCGCCAGTTCCACCGCCTGCTGGTGGGCGGCGTGCCGGTGGAGTACCAGCGGGATGGTGAAACGGGTGGCGACTTCGTGCGCCTGGTGGACTGGGCCGACCCGGCGCGCAACGAGTGGCTCGCGGTCAACCAGTTCTCCGTCACCGGGCCGCGCCACACGCGCCGGCCCGACATCGTGCTGTTCGTCAACGGCCTGCCGCTGGTGCTGATCGAGCTGAAGAACCCGGCCGACCCGAGCGCGGATGTGTGGAAGGCCTTCCGCCAGATCCAGACCTACAAGGCCCAGATCCCGGACATGTTCCAGACCAACGAGGTGCTGGTGGTGTCCGATGGCAGCGAGGCGTTGCGGGGGTCGCTCTCCGCCGACAGCGGGCGATTCATGGAGAGCAAGAAGTTCTCGGACATGCTGGCCCAGGTGGTGCAGTGCTACCAGAACCGGTCGATCGAAGCGGCCCAGGTGATGGAAGAGCTGGTGGAGATGGCCCGGAAGTTCCGGGATGCTGCGTCGCGCGGCGAAGAGCTCGGCCTGAGTGAGGACGAGGTACGCTTTTACGACGCGCTGGCCCACAACGAGTCGGCCGTGCGCGAACTGACCGACGAGACGCTGAAGAAGATCGCCCACGAACTGGCCGAGAGCCTGCGCCGGAACTTGACGGTGGACTGGTCGGCGCGCGAGAGCGTGCAGGCCAAGCTGCGGCTGATGGTCAAGCGCATTCTGCGCAAGTACAAGTACCCGCCGGATAGCCAGGAGGCTGCGGTGGAGTTGGTACTGCAGCAGGCCAAGGCGCTGGGCGAGGCGTGGGCTTGAGTCGGGCTGTGGCACGCAAAGTGATAATCCCCGCCATGTCCGCGACCCGCACGATCACCGCAGCGCGCTCCTGTTGGCGTTGGCGCAAGCCAACAGCCTGACCAGCCTTACGCGCCCCCAACGGGCGCCCGAAGCCCCCACCCAGCATGTCGCAACGGCATCGCCAGCGACAAGGACAGCGGGTATCCAAGCGGGTGTGAACGATGGATGTCGATGACGCATCCAGGCGGGAATCGAGAGGATTGAACGCACATGCTGCTGATGATCGACAACTACGACAGCTTCACCTACAACCTGGTGCAATATTTCGGAGAGCTTGGCGAGGACGTGCGGGTCGCGCGCAACGACGAGATCACGGTGGCTGAGATCGAGGCCATGGCGCCGGATCACCTCGTGTTGTCGCCCGGGCCCTGTACGCCGGCCGAGGCGGGCGTGTGCATCGAGGCGATCCAGGCCTTCAAGGGGCGCCTGGCCATACTGGGCGTGTGCCTGGGTCACCAGGCCATCGGTGCGGCGTTGGGCGGGCGCATCGTGCGGGCGGGCGCGCAGATGCACGGCAAGGCCAGCCGCATCCGCACCGACGGGCGCGGCGTCTTCACCGACCTGCCGGACGAGTTCAGCGTCGTGCGCTACCACTCGCTGGTGATCGAGCCCGCGACCTGCCCGTCCGAGCTTGAGGTCAGTGCCACGGCCGACGACGGCGAGATCATGGCGGTGCGCCACCGCGAGCTGGCCGGCACCGCCACACCGCTGGAGGGCGTGCAGTTCCACCCTGAAAGCATCCTGTCGGAGCATGGCCATGCCATGCTGCGCAACTTCCTGCAACGCCGAGCCTGACGATGACCAATGCTGTCGAATCCTATGGACAAGGCGCGCGCCTGGCGCCCGGCGCCGGCCGGCGCGTCGTGGACCTGCGCAGCGACACCGTCACCCGCCCTACCGAGGCCATGCGAGCGGCGATGGCGGCCGCGCCGGTCGGCGACGATGTGTTCGGCGACGACCCGACCGTCAATGCCTTGCAAGAGCGCATTGCGGCCATGCTGGGCAAGGAGGCCGCGCTGTTCATGGCCAGCGGCACGCAGAGCAACCTGTGCAGCATCCTGGCCCACTGCCAGCGCGGCGACGAGTACATCGCCGGCCAGGGCGCGCACACCTACCGCTATGAAGCCGGCGGGGCGGCGGTATTCGGCAGCGTGCAGCCGCAGCCGCTGCCCAACCAGGCCGACGGCACACTGGCGCTGGCGGACATCGAGGCGGCGATCAAGCCCGACGATCCACACTTCGCGCGGTCGCGGCTGCTGTGTCTGGAAAACACCATCGGCGGCAAGGTGCTGCCGCCGGCCTATGTGGAGGCGGCCACCGGGTTGGCGCGCCGGCATGGGTTGGCGACGCATCTGGACGGCGCGCGGCTGTTCAATGCGGCCGTGGCCGGCGGCGTGTCGGGGCGCGAGATCGCCCGCCACTTTGACAGCGTCTCGGTGTGCTTCAGCAAGGGGCTGGGTGCCCCGGTGGGCTCGGCGCTGTGCGGCTCGCGCGAGCTGATCGCCCGGGCTTACCGCGTGCGCAAGATGGCCGGCGGCGGCATGCGCCAGGTCGGCCTCCTGGCGGCGGCGGCCGACCACGCGCTGACGCACCATGTGGACCGGCTGGCCCAGGACCATGCGCTGGCCCGGCGCTTCGCCGAAGGCGTGGCCGGCCTGCCCGGTTTCAGTGTGACGCCGCCACAGACCAACATCATCTTCGCGCAGGCCGCCGACGGCCGCGGCCCGGCGCTGCTGGAGCACCTGGCACGCCACGGCGTCCTGGCCACCGGCACCATCGGCCTGCGCTTCGTCACGCATCTGGACGTGGACGCCGGCGGCATCGACCGGGCCGTCGCCGCTGTCCGCGCCTTCTTCACCCCTGGATGACCATCGCCATGCCGATCACCAACACCGAGGCCCTGACCCGCGTCATCGAGCACCGCGAGATTTTCCACGACGAGATGCTGGCGCTGATGCGCCGCATCATGAGCGGCGAGATGTCGCCGGTGATGATCGCCGCGCTGACCATGGGGCTGCGGGTCAAGAAGGAGACCATCGGCGAGATTGCCGCGGCTGCCCAGGTGATGCGGGAGTTCGCCACCCTGGTGCCGGTGACCGACCGTACGCACCTGGTCGACATCGTGGGCACCGGCGGCGACAGCTCGCACACCTTCAACATCTCCACCGCCGCCATGTTCGTGGCCGCAGCGGCTGGCGCGCGGGTGGCCAAGCATGCCGGGCGCAGTGTCTCGTCCACCTCGGGCAGTGCCGACGCGATGGAGGCCCTGGGTGCCTACATCCATCTCAAGCCGGATCAGATCGCGCAGTGCCTGGCCGAGACCGGCATCGGCTTCATGTTCGCGCCCAACCACCACACTGCGATGAAGCATGCGGCACCGATCCGCCGCGAGCTGGGCGTGCGCACCATCTTCAACATCCTCGGCCCGTTGACCAACCCGGCCGGCGCGCCGAACCAGCTGCTCGGCGTGTTCCACCCGGACCTGGTCGGCATCCTGGTGCGGGTGTTGCAGCGCCTGGGCTCGGACCATGTGATGGTGGTGCACGGCATGAACGGCATGGACGAGGTGTCGCTGTCCGGCGAGACGCTGGTCGGCGAACTGCACAACGGGCAGGTGCGCGAGTTCATGGTTCACCCCAGCGATTTCGGGCTGCCGGTCTATGACTCACGGGTGCTGAAGGTAGCCGGCACGGCCGAGTCGGTGCAGTGCATCCAGCGCGCCCTGGCCAACGAGGATGGCCCGGTGCGCGACATCGTGCTGTTGAATGCCGGCGCCGCGCTGTATTGCGCCGGCGTGGCCGCCGACGTGGCCGAGGGCGTGCGGCGGGCGCGCGAGGCGGTGGCCTCCGGCGCCGCGGCGGCGCGGCTCAGCCGCTTTGTCGCCTGCACCCAGCAGTTCAAGCCGGCAGCCTGACCCCGCCATGGCTGCCGCGGACATCCTCCAGCGCATCGTTGCCGTCAAGCAAGAAGAAGTGGCCGAGGCGCGGCTGCGCCTGCCGGCCTCCGCCCTTCTGGACCAGGCGCGATCACAGCCGCCGGCGCGCGGCTTTGCGGCTGCACTGGTGGCACAGGTGGCCGCCGGCCTGCCGGCGGTGATCGCGGAGATCAAGCGCGCCAGCCCGAGCAAGGGCGTGATCCGCGACCCCTACGACCCGGCCGCGATTGCACCGTCCTACCAGCGCCATGGGGCCGCCTGCCTGTCGGTGTTGACCGACGAACGCTTCTTCCAGGGCCATGCCGACCACTTGCGAGCTGCGCGTGCGGCCTGCACGCTGCCGGTGATCCGCAAGGACTTCATCATCGACGAGTACCAGCTGCTTCAGGCCCGCGCGATGGGTGCCGATGCCGTCCTGCTGATCGCGGCCTGCCTGTCTGATGCACAGATGGCCGGCCTGGAGGCCGCAGCGGTCGACCTGGGCCTGGACGTGCTGGTGGAGGTGCACGACGCTGCCGAGATGACGCGCGCGCTGCGGCTGCGCACGCCGCTGGTCGGCGTCAACAACCGCGACCTGCGCACTTTCGAGGTGCGGTTGGAGACGACGCTGGGCCTGCTGCCGATGCTTCCGCCTGACCGGCTACTGGTGGCCGAGTCCGGTATCGCGACGCCGGCGGATGTGGCGCTGCTGCGGCAGGCGGGTGTGCCGGCTTACCTGGTCGGCGAGGCCTTCATGCGCGCAGAAGACCCTGGGCAGGCCCTGGCCGACTTGTTCTTCCCGTGAAACCTGCGCCTGCGGCCTTGCCGGACAACCGGCTGCGCCGGCCGCTGGACGCGGTGCTGGGCGATGTGCACCCGGACTGGGCGCCGGTGGTCCGGGCCTGGCGCGACAGCCCGGCCGGGCACGGACTGGCCCGTTTCATGTTGGCGCGGCAGATGGCCGGTGCCGACATCGCGCCGGCGCGGCCCATGCGGGCGCTCGAGGTGCTGGCGCCCTCGGCTGTCCGGGTGGTGATCATCGGCCAGGACCCCTACCACGGCCCGGGCCAGGCTGAGGGGTTGGCATTCTCGGTACCGGACGGGGTGCCCATACCACCGAGCCTGCGCAACATCCGGCAGGAGGTCGAGCGCACCTTGGGGCGCCCGATGCGCCACGGCGGCAGTCTGGCCGGCTGGGCACGCCAAGGGGTGCTGCTGCTGAACAGCGCGATGACCGTCGAGCTGGGTCAGCCGGCGTCCCATTCGAATCAAGGTTGGGAAGCGCTCACTGAGCGGATTGCTCAGCGCCTGTGTGCAAGTGGACAACCTCTGGTCTGGATGCTGTGGGGCGCGCATGCCCAATCGCGGGCGGTCGTCGTGCCGGCCGCGGGCGCGCCGCATCTGTTGCGGCTGGCCTGCAACCACCCGTCGCCGCTTTCGGCCCGGCGGGGTGCGCAGCCCTTCATCGGTTGCCGGCACTTCGAAATGGCGACGGCGTTTTTGCAACGCCTGCAGCCAACGCGTCCGGCATTGGACTGGGCTGGCGCTGGCCCGACGGTGCATCCTTGAGGGCCAGGCGGCGGGTTTGGTCGTGCTATAGTCCTTGGTTCGCCGCGGAGGGGTGCCCGAGTGGCTAAAGGGGGCAGACTGTAAATCTGTTGGCTTACGCCTACGCTGGTTCGAATCCAGCCTCCTCCACCAACGGCGAGTGCAGTTTCAGTACCCAAGGCGAATGCCCGCGCCGCGGGAGTAGTTCAATGGCAGAACCTTAGCCTTCCAAGCTAATGACGCGGGTTCGATTCCCGCCTCCCGCTCCAGAAAATTCGTTCTCTCTCGGTAGCGGTGTGGGTTGGCGCCTGGCGCCCCCAGACCCGTACCGAGGCCCATGTGGCTCAGTGGTAGAGCACCCCCTTGGTAAGGGGGAGGTCGCGCGTTCGATCCGCGCCATGGGCACCAGCTCTTTTCTTGGTTTTCAGCAACCCTTCATTCGATAGCTCAAGGCGAGAGGCTCGCAAATGGCAAAAGGCAAATTTGAGCGGACCAAGCCGCACGTGAACGTGGGGACGATTGGTCACGTGGATCACGGCAAGACGACGCTGACGGCGGCGATCACGTCGGTGCTGGCGGCGAAGTTTGGTGGTGAGGCGAAGGCCTACG
>JBJXHB010000587.1:0-3120 GCA_046160725.1 Aquabacterium sp. | reverse complement strand
CCGCATCGCCCGACGCCGGTGCCGGTGGCCTGCACCTGGCGCTGAAGTCGGGCAACTTCGGCGGCGACGACTTCTTCACCAGGGCCTTTGCGCGGCTGGCCTGACCCTTTGGCGATGGCCGTATTGGCGATGACGGAAATCCAGGCCCGCGAGGCGATCTGCCGAGCCGGCGCCAGCCTTTTCGCGCGGGGCTATGTGCATGCCACCGCCGGCAACATCAGCGTGCGGCTGGACGACGGCTTCCTGATCACGCCCACCGACGCCTGCCTGGGCGCGCTGGACCCGGCCACCCTGGCACGGACCGACGGGAACGGGCGGCAGACCAGCGGTGACCGTGCCAGCAAGACACTGACGCTGCACCGCCGAATCTATGCCGAGGCCGTGGCCTTCGACGGCGATGTGCGCTGCGTCATCCACACCCACAGCACGCACTGCGTGGCGCTGACGCTGGGCGACAACGGCGAGGAACTGCTGCCGCCGCTGACCCCGTACTTCGTCATGAAGGTGGGCCATGTGCCGGTGATGCCCTACCACCGGCCCGGCGCCGACGCCGTGGCCGATGACGTGGCGCAGGCCATCCGCCGCTATGGCGCGCGCGGCCTGCCGCTGCGTGCCGTGATGCTGCCGAGGCTGGGGCCGAACGTGTGGCACGCCAGCCCGGCCGCCGCGATGGCGACGCTGGAGGAACTGGAAGAGACTGCACGTTTGCGGCTGCTGCGCCCGGATGCGCTGGCGCTGGCCGACGCCGACATCGAGGCGCTAAGGCAGACCTTCGGCGCCCGCTGGTAAGCGGCTTGGCCGGCCGCCTTCGAGGCCCGCCGAGCGGAACCCACCGCCTCGGCATTCACGGCATTCAATTGACTTCCAAATAGTTTGGACCTAAAGTGTTTTGCCGGGCACGCCGCCCGGCAGGAGACAACGGTTCATGCGCATCGTCTGCATCGGCGGCGGCCCCTCTGGCCTTTACTTCGGGCTTCTGATGAAGAAGCTCAACCCGGCCCACCACATCACGGTGGTGGAGCGCAACCGGCCCTATGACACCTTCGGCTGGGGCGTGGTGTTCTCCGACGCCACCATGGACAACATGCGGGCCTGGGACCGCGAGACGGCCGACGACATCGAGCGGCAGTTCGCCCACTGGGACGACATCGAGCTGCTATTCAAGGGCCGGGCCATCCGCTCGGGCGGCCACGGCTTCGTCGGCATCGGCCGCAAGAAGCTGCTGAACATCCTGCAGGCGCGCTGCGAGGCGCTGGGCGTGGAGCTGCTGTTCGAGACCGAGGTCGACTCCGACCTGGACTTTCCGGATGCCGACCTGGTGATCGCCAGCGACGGCATCAACTCCCGCATCCGCACGCGCTACCAGGACGTCTTCAAGCCGGACATCGTGACGCGGCCCAACCGCTTCATCTGGCTGGGTACCGAGAAGCAGTACGACGCCTTCACCTTCATCTTCGAGCGCACCGAGCACGGCTGGTTCCAGGCCCACATCTACAAGTTCGACGACCGCACCTCGACCTTCATCGTCGAGTGCCCGGAGTCGGTCTGGCTCGCCCATGGCCTGGACCGGGCCGACCCGGACCAGTCGGTGGCCTTCTGCGAGCAGCTGTTCGCGTCCAACCTGCAGGGCGCGAAGCTGATGACCAATGCGCGCCACCTGCGCGGCAGCGCCTGGCTCAACTTCCAGCGCGTGCGCTGCGAGGAATGGAGCCACTTCAATGGCCGGTCGCACGTGGTGCTGATGGGCGACGCGGTGCACACGGCGCACTTCGCCATTGGCTCGGGCACCAAGCTGGCGCTGGAGGACGCGATCGAGCTGACGCGGCAGTTCCGCGACCTGGGCGATGCGCCGGCCGACATACCCCAGGTGCTGCAGCGCTACCGCGAGGCGCGCGCGGTCGAGGTGCTGCGGCTGCAGAACGCGGCCTGGAACGCAATGGAATGGTTCGAGGTCTGCGGCGCACGCTATTGCGACCAGCTGCCGCCGGAGCAGTTCATGTACTCGCTGCTGACCCGCAGCCAGCGCATCAGCCACGAAAACCTGCGGCTGCGCGACAAGGGCTGGCTGGATGGCTACGAGAACTGGTTCGCGCAGCAAGGCGCCGAAGCCGCGACCACCGCTTTGGTGGGGCCTACCCCGCCGATGTTTACGCCTTACTCCCTGCGCTCGGTGACGCTCAAGAATCGCATCGTGGTGTCGCCGATGGCGCAGTATTCCTGCACCGACGGCATGCCGGGTGAGTTCCACCTCGTCCACCTCGGGTCGCGTGCGCTCGGTGGTGCCGGCATGGTGGTGGCCGAGATGACCTGCCCGTCGCCCGATGCCCGCATCACCCCGGGCTGCCCGGGCCTGTGGGACGAGCCGCAGATGCAGGCCTGGAAGCGGATCGTCGACTTCGTGCATGGCGAGTCGGATGCCCGCATCGCCATCCAGATCGGCCATGCCGGGCCCAAGGGCAGCACCTGCGTGCCCTGGGCCGACGGCGGCATGGACCAGCCGCTGCCCACCGGCGCCTGGCCGCTGATCGCGGCATCGGCCGTGCCGTACCTGGACCAGGACGGGCTGGTGCCCAAGGCCATGGACCGGGCCGACATGGATCGCGTCTGTGCCGACTTCGTGCGCAGCGCCCGCCTCGGTGCCGAGGCGGGCTTCGACTGGCTGGAGCTGCACTGCGCGCATGGCTACCTGCTGTCGTCCTTCATCTCGCCGCTGACCAACCGCCGCACCGACGCCTATGGCGGCAGCCTGGCCAACCGGCTGCGCTATCCGCTGGAGGTCTTCGCCGCGGTGCGCGCGGCCTGGCCGGACCACCTGCCGATCAGCGTGCGCATCTCGGCACACGACTGGGTCGAAGGCGGCGTCACGCCGGCCGATGCGGTGGACATCGCCCGCGCCTTCAAGGCCGCCGGCGCCGACATGATCGATTGCTCGTCCGGCCAGGTCAGCGCGCAGCAGAAGCCGACCTATGGCCGCATGTACCAGACGCCGTTTGCCGACCGCATCCGCAACGAGGCCGGCATCCCGACCACCGCGGTGGGCGCGATCAGCGAGGCCGACCATGTCAACAGCATCATCGCGGCCGGCCGGGCCGACCTGTGCGCGGTGGCGCGGCCGCATCT
>JBJXHB010000586.1:0-3200 GCA_046160725.1 Aquabacterium sp. | reverse complement strand
CGGAGACCGCCACCATGCAATTCACCGACCTGAAGACGCCCTACGCGGCCTTGAAGGACCGCATTGCCGAGCGCATGCAGCGGGTGTTGGACCATGGCCAGTACATCATGGGCCCGGAGGTGGCCGAACTCGAGTCGGCCCTGGCGACGCGGGTCGGTGCGAGGCACTGCGTGACCGTCGCCAGCGGCACGGAGGCCTTGCTGATCGCGTTGATGGGTATCGGCCTGAAGCACGGTGACGAGGTCATCACCACGCCTTTTACCTTCGCGGCGACCGCGGAGACGATCGTGCTGCTGGGTGGCGTGCCGGTGTATGTCGACATCGAGGCCGACACCTGCAACATCGACGCTAACCGCATCGAGGCGGCCATCGGTCCGCGCACGCGAGCCATCATGCCGGTCAGCCTGTACGGCCAATGTGCCGACATGGACGCGATCAACGACATCGCGCGCCGCCACGGCGACATGGCGGTGATCGAGGACGCGGCGCAGAGCTTTGGCGCACGCTACCGTGGGGCGTCGAGCAATGCGCTGTCCACCATCGGCTGCACCAGCTTTTTCCCGAGCAAGCCGCTGGGCTGCTATGGCGACGGCGGGGCGCTGTTCACCGACGACGATGCCGTTGCCCAGGCTGCGCGCGAGATCCGGGTGCACGGCCAGAGCCGCCGCTACCACCACACCCGTGTCGGCGTCGGCGGGCGGATGGACACTTTGCAGTGCGCGATCGTGCTGGCCAAGCTGGAGCGCTTCGACTGGGAGTTCGAGGCCCGGGCCGCGCGGGCGGCGCGCTACGACCGTGCGCTGGCTGGCCTGCCGGGCATCGGCACGCCCGTGGTGCGGCCCGACCGTGACAGCGCCTGGGCGCAATACACCGTGCGTGCAGACCGACGTGACGAGCTGGCTGCGGCCTTGAAGCGCGAGGGCATCCCGACCGCGATCCACTACCCAGTGCCCTTGCACCATCAGCCCGCCTACGCCGTGCCGGCCGCGGCTGGTCGCGAGCCATATCCGCAGAGCGTGGCTGCGGCCGCGCAGGTGTTGAGCCTGCCGCTGAGCGCCGACCTGACGGATGCCGACCAGGACCGGGTGATCGCCGCGGTCAGCGCCTTCGCCCGTGCGCCTGTGGCGGCGTGAATTGGCGGCGCGGTGGCTGCCCTGTTGAACCGGCTGCGTCAACGGTGGGTCCACTCGCGCTTCGCCCGGCATGTCGGCCAGCTGGCGGGCGCCAACGCGCTGGCGCAGGCGCTGCCGCTTCTGGCCGCGCCGTTGTTGACGCGGCTTTATGCGCCTGCCGACTTCACCGTGCTGGCGGTCTTCACGTCGGCGCTGTCGCTGGTGCTGGCCTTCGCCACGGCGCGCCTGGACTGGTCGATCCCCAACGCGCGTGGCAACGGCATGGCCGCTGCGTTGGCGATGCTGGGCGCCGTGGCACTGACGGTCTCGGCGGCGGCGCTGTTCATGCTGTTGACTCTGACCGCGACCGCCGACCCGCAGACCACCGCACTGCCAGGGCTGGCCAGCCTGCCTGCATGGGCCGCGGCGCTGCTGCCGCTGGCGGTGTTGGGCGGCGGTGCCAACCAGTTGTTGCAGGGTTGGCAGGTGCGCCAGGCCGCCCTGGCGCCTGTGGCCTGGGCCCGTCTGTGGCAGGGTGTGGCGCTGGTGGCGGTGCCGCTGGCGGTGGCGTCACTGCTGCTGGAGCCGGTGATGGCCCTGGGTCTGGTGCTGGGTGCCTTGGCCGCGGCCTGGGTCGGGGCCGGAGCTCTTTGGTTCGGCGCGACCGGTCTGGCGCGCGCGCTGTGGCGTACCACGCCGGCGCGGATGCGCGTGGCCTGGCGCCGCTTCGGCGGCGAGGCAGGCTGGTCCACCGTGGCGTCGGTGCTCAACACCGCCTGCTTCGCCGTGGTTCCGCTTCTGCTGCTGCGCCATCACGACATGGTGCAGGTCGGCTGGTGGGCGCTGATGCAGCGCGTGGCACTCGGCCCGGTGGGGCTGGTCACATCCGCCATGAGCCAGGGTTTCTGGGCCGAGGCGGCGCAGCTGGTGCGCCAGCAGCCGGATGTGCTGGCGCGGCTGTATGTCCGCAACACGCGGCGCCTGGCATGGGTCGGCTTGGCTATCGGCGCCGTGGCGCTGGCCGGGCCGCTGTACGTCGGCCCGCTGTTCGGCCGCGCCCAGTGGCAGCAGGCCGGCTGGGTGCTGGCCGCCACCGCACCGCTGCTGGCCGCCATGGTGGTGGCGTCCCCGCTATCGCACCTGGTCATCCATGGTCGTCAGGCCTGGCAGGCGGGCTGGGATGCGGCGCGGCTGCTGCTGCTGGTGGCTGTCGTCGAGTTGTGCGGCCGCGCGGGCTGCGGATTGACACGCACGGTCCTGGCTATGTCGATGGCCATGGCCCTGATGTACGGCGTGCTGGTGTGGTTGAACCTTTGCGCACTGCGCGCCGCTGAACGGCGGATGGGGGCGGCATGACGGCATCCGGCCAAGCCTACTACGGTCACTACGGTGGGCTGTCGGTGGACGACTATGTGCGTCTTCATGTGCGCGGCAATGCCACCGAGATGGACCGCATGCGCCGGATGGTCGGCCTGGTGCCCGCCGGCGTGGCCAGCGTACTGGATGTCGGCGCCGGCCACGGCGTGTTTCTGCAGGAGCTGGCTGCCGCGCGCGGCATCACAGGCACCGGCATCGAGATCACGCCGGCCAAGGTCGACTACGCACGCTCACAAGGCGTGGATCTGCGGCTGGGCGATGCCGGCGCCCTGGCCTTCGAAGACCGGGCGTTTGACGCGGTGGTGTGCACCGAGGTGCTCGAACATCTGCCGCATGGGGTGTACGAAGCCGCCTGTGCGGAGCTGTCACGTGTGGCCGACCGCTGGGTGCTGCTGAGCGTGCCGTTCGACGAGCGCCGTCGCTTCATCGCCTGCCCCTACTGCGGCGCGCGGGTCAACCCGGACTATCACTTCCGGTCCTTTGCGCCCGGGCGCATCGCGGGCCTGCTGCCGGGCTACCGCCTGCATGCCGAACATCACCTGGGCCGCAGCCGCCACAACCCGCTGGTGCACTGGGCCCGGCGTTTCGTCGAGCGTTGGCCGGCGATGCTGCTATGCCCCTGCTGTGGTTACGCGCCGCCCGCCCAACCGGCGGCGGCAGCTGGCGCGGTGGTGCCCGCTCAGTCGTCGCTGGCGCGGCGCCTGGCCACGG
>JBJXHB010000585.1:0-4415 GCA_046160725.1 Aquabacterium sp. | reverse complement strand
GGCCGCATCCGCGGCGTGCTGATGCCTGGCGACGACGGATACGACCAGGCGGTCTGACCCGCGCCCGCACTTCACCCGCAACCCAGCCGCACCGGTGCGGCCTTTGCCTTTGCTTCATCGCCACCATGACCACCTCAACCACCATCTACAGCGCCCGCCGCATCCTGACCATGAACCCGGCGCGGCCCGAGGCCACCCATGTTGCGGTGCGCGATGGCCGGATCCTGGGTGTGGGCCCTTTGGACGAGCTGCGCGGCTGGGGCCCGGCCGAGCTGGATGACCGCTTCGCCGGCCAGGTGCTGATGCCCGGCCTGGTGGAGGGCCACAGCCACCTGATGGCCGGGTCGCTGTGGCGCTACACCTATTGCGGCTGGTTCGATGCCGTCGACCATGCCGGCACCCGCTGGCCGGGCGCCAAGTCGCTGGACGCGGTGGTGGCCGCGCTGCAGGCGGCGGCAGCGGGCGGCAGCGGGCCGATCGTGGGCTGGGGTTTCGATCCGATCTACTTCGGCCAGCGCCGCGTGACGCGCGAGGACCTGGACCGCGTCAGCACGGACCGGCCGGTCGGCGTGATGCACGCCAGTGGCCACATCCTGAACGTCAACACGCGGGGGCTGGAGCTGGCCGGCTTCGCCCGCACCGGCATCGACCATCCGGCCTTTCCGCTCGGCGCCGACGGACTGCCCACCGGCGAGCTGAAGGGCCCGGAGGCCATGGGGCCGGCGCTGGGCCATGTCGGCCTGGAGCGCAGCTTCCTGTCCGGCGATGCGTTCGGCATCGGCGCCTTCGGCCGCCTGGCGGTGCGCGCCGGCGTGACCACCGCCACCGACCTGGCTGCCACGCTGCTGGATGCCGAGGTCGAGAGCCAGGTGGCGTTGACCGGTGCAGACGACTACCCGCTGCGCATCGTGCCGCTGCTGCGCTTCATCGGCATGACGCCGGAGCAGGCGGTGGCGCGTGCCGTGGCCCTGCGCGAGCGCAACGGACCGCGCTTGCAGATGGGCCGCATCAAGGTGGTGGCCGATGGCTCGATCCAGGGTTTCTCGGCCCGCCTGCGCTGGCCGGGCTACTACAACGGCGCGCCCAACGGGCTTTGGTACACCGCGCCGCAGCAGCTGCAGGCGCTGTACACGCTGGCGCTGCGCGACGGCGTCCAGGTCCACACCCATACCAACGGCGACGAGGCCACCGCGGCGGCGCTGGATGCCACGGCAGCGGCGCTGGCCGTGCATCCGCGCGCCGACCATCGCTTCACGCTGCAGCATGTGCAGCTGGCCGATGCGGCCCAGTTCCGGCGCATGCGGGCGCTGGGCCTGGGCGTCAACCTGTTCGCCAACCACCACTTCTACTGGGGCGACGAGCACCGTCGCGTCACCGTCGGCCCCGAGCGCGCCGAGCGCATGAACGCCTGCGCCACGGCGCTGCTCGAGGGTGTGCCGCTGGCCATCCACAGCGACGCGCCGATCACGCCGCTGGGCCCGCTGTTCACCGCCTGGTGCGCGGTGAACCGGCTGACCGCCAGCGGCCCTGTGCTGGGCGCGCACGAGCGCATCACGGTAGACGAGGCGCTGCGTGCCATCACCCTCGGCGCGGCCTGGTCGCTCGGCCTTGACGGCGAGATCGGCAGCATCGAGTGCGGCAAGCGGGCCGACTTCTGCGTGCTGGGCGACGACCCGACAAAGGTCGATCCGCTGACGCTGAAGGACCTGCCGGTCTGGGGCACGGTGCAGGGTGGGCGTGTCTTTGCCGCCTGACCGCGCGCCGCTGCCGCTGGTCATCATCGGCGGCTGGCTGGGTGCGGGCAAGACCACGCTGGTCAACCACCTGCTGCGGCATGCCGACGGGCGGCGCATCGCCGTGCTGGTCAACGACTTCGGTTCGGTCAGCATCGATGCCGACCTGATCGAGGGCGCGGCCGATGAGGTGCTGGCGCTGGCCGGCGGCTGCATCTGCTGCAGCTTCGGCGCCGACCTGGTCGGCACGCTGATGCAGGTGGTGCGGCGCGAGCCGGCACCCGACGTGGTGGTCGTCGAATGCAGCGGCGTGGGCCTGCCGGCGGCGGTGGCTCGCAGCGCTGCGCTGGCGCTGGGCGTGCGGGTGGACGGCATCGCGGTGCTGGTGGATGCCGCCGACGTGCGGCGCCTGGCGCAGGACCCCCATGTTGGCGACGTGGTGCGCGATCAGATCGCGCAGGCCGACCTGCTGCTGGTCAACCAGATCGACCGGTTGCCGGCCCTGGTGGCACCCGCTCTGCAGGCCTGGCTGGCCGGGCAGGCGCCGGGTGCGCGCCAACTGGAATGTGAACGCGGCGCCGTACCGCCGGAGCTGCTGCTCGGCCTGAAACCGCGGGCGCGGCCCGAGCGGCCACCCCGTGCGTGGGCACCGTCGGCCGCACCGGCCGCCCAGCGCTTTGCCCATTTCCCCTGGCAGGCCGATGCCGGCGCGGATGGCGACGCTGTGGTGGCCGCACTGCGCGCGGCGCAGCCCGCGCTGCTGCGGGCCAAGGGCACGCTGTCCGACGGCCGCGGTGGCGCAACCCGCCTGCACCTGATGGGGCCGCGCACGGTGTTCGAGGCGGCGCCCGCCGGCACGCCGGCCGACGGCCGCATCGCGGGTATCACGCTGGCCGCGGCACCGCCGCCACGACCTTGATCAGACGTCGCTGAACTGCCCCTGCAGCTTCAGCCGCTGCAGCTTGCCCGACGGCCCGCGCGGCAGGTCGGCGACGATGCGGATATGGCGTGGCGTCTTGTAGCGGCCCAGCTCGCGCTCGCAGTGCGCGCGCAGGGCCGCCTCGTCGGCGGCATGGCCCTCGCGCAGCACCACGCAGGCGGCCAGCTCCTGGCCGTAGTGCCGGTCGGGGATGCCGACGGTGCCGGCCTCCAGCACGGCGGGGTGCCGCAGCAGGGCCTCGTCGATCTCGCGTGGTGCGATGTTCTCGCCGCCCTTGATGACCAGCTCCTTGATGCGGCCGGTGACGAAGAAGAAGCCGTCGCCGTCGCGGTGGCCCAGGTCGCCGGTGCGCAGCCAGCTGTCGGGTGTGAAGGCCGCGGCGGTGGCGGCTGGGTCCTTGAAGTAGCCGCGCATCACATGCGGGCCGCGGATCGCCAGCTCGCCGGTCTGGCCGTCGGGCAGGGGCTGCAGGTCCGGCCCGATGATGCGGGCCTCGCCGCCACTGGCGCGGCCGACCGAACCCAGTTTGCGCTGGCCGGCCGCCAGCGGGTTGGAGAACGCCGGCGCCACGGTCTCGGTCAGGCCCATGGTCTCGATCACGCCGATGCCGAAGCGCTGCTCGAAGCCCTGCAGGTGCTCGGGTGGCAACGCGGCCGAGGCCGAGCGCGCAAAGCGGATGCGCTCGCGCGCCTGCGGCGGCGGTGCGTCGGCCTCCAGCAGGTAGGACACCATGGTCGGCACCAGGTTGATCCAGGTGCAGCCGCTGTCCAGGGCCTGGCGCCAGAACTGCCCGGCCGAGAAGCGCGGCGCCATGGCCACGCTGCCACCGCTGGCCAGCGGCGCCAGCATGGTCACGGCAAAGGCATTGATGTGATACAGCGGCAGCACGCCCAGCACCCGGTCGTCGGGGCCCAGCGCATGTTCGGCGGCGATGGCGCGCGCATTGGCCACCAGGTTGGCTTGCGTCAGCATCACGCCCTTGGGCCGGCCGGTGGTGCCGCTGGTGTACATCAGCAGCGCGGTGCCGCCAGTGTCGGGGGGTGGCGCCGCCGACGCCGGGTCGGTCGGCATCGTTGCCGCACCTGAACCGGGCGGCTCTGCCGCCCAGGGCAAAGGCGCGTCGGGGTCGATCTCGACCACCGCCACCGGCCGCACCAGCCCGGCCACCAGCGCACGCACGCGGTCGGCCCAGTCCGGCGCGGCGAACACCAGTGCGCAGTCGCTGTGGTCCAGCACATAGCCCATGGCATCGGCAGCGCTGAGCAGGTTGACCGGGTTGACGGCCACGCCGGCGGCCATCGCGCCCAGCAGCAGCTCCAGCGTGGCCAGGCCGTTGGGCATGACCAGTGCGACCGTCGCGCCTGGGGCGACGCCACGCTGTCGCAGGGCCAGGGCCGTGCCCGCGGCACTGTCGGCCAGCGCGCGGTAGGTGATGGCGCGGCCGGTCCCGGTGGCCAGCGCGAACACGGCCTGCGGCCGGGCGGCGGCCTGGGCCCGGATGAGTCCGGCGACGCTGTCCGTCATCAGCGCGAGGCGTAAGGTGTCAGCGCTCAGGCGCGCCCGTGCCGGGCGTGGAAGTCGCCGAAGATCTCGGCCTCGGTCGGCACACGCTCCGGGATCGGCCGCGACACGCGCGTGATGTTCAGGTAGTGGCGGTAGTTCATGTTGTCGCTGAAGTTGTTGCCGCCCCAGGTGCCGCAGCCCATGCTCAGCGAAAACGGCAGCCCGTTGTCGAAGCTGCC
>JBJXHB010000584.1:0-12173 GCA_046160725.1 Aquabacterium sp. | reverse complement strand
GCGACAGCGCCGCCGGCCGGCCCGGCGGCGAGCTGCTCTACACCGTTGCGCAGGCACAAGCCAGCCTGGAGCAGGTCGACGGCCGCGCCTATGACGAGTGGCTGCAGCCGCATCCGGCGGTGCGCTGCCGCTTCCGCGACGCCGGCCACATCCTGGGCTCGGCCATCGTCGAGGTCGAGCTGGTGCAGGGCCGGGCCCGGCGCCGGCTGGTCTTCTCCGGCGACCTGGGCCAGCCCGGCCGGCCCATCGTGCGCGACCCGGTGCGCATCGCGCAGGCCGACGTGCTGCTGGTGGAGTCGACCTACGGCAACCGGCTGCACCGGCCGATGGCCGAGACGGTGGACGAGCTGGTCGCGGTGATCGACAACACGCTGCGCCGGCGCCGCGGCAACATCATCATCCCGGCCTTTGCCCTTGGCCGCACGCAGGAGCTGTTGCACCTGCTGGTCGACCTGCGGCGCCAGGGCCGCCTGCCGCACCTGCAGGTGTTCGTCGACTCGCCCATGGCCGACCGCGTGACCGCCATCACCTGGCGCCACACCGAGGCCCTGGACGACGAGACGCGCGAGCTGCTGTCGGCGCGGCGCGCGCACCCGGAGTGGCTGGACCTGCGCTTCACGCAGTCGGTGGACGAGTCGATGGCGCTGAACCGCATCCGCGCCGGCGCCATCATCATCGCCGCCAGCGGCATGTGCGACGCTGGCCGCATCCAGCACCACCTGCGCCACCACCTGGGCCGCCCGGAGTGCGCGGTGGTGATGGTCGGCTGGCAGGCCGAGGGCACGCTGGGCCGGCGCCTGGTCGACGGCGCCCGGCGCGTGCGCATCCTGGGCGACGATGTGGCGGTGCGGGCCGGCATCCACACCATCGGCGGCCTGTCGGCCCATGCCGACCAGGCCGCGCTGCTGGGCTGGCTGGGCGGCTTCGACACGCCACCGAAGCAGACCTACGTGGTCCACGGCGAGGCCCAGACGGCGCTGGGGTTTGCCGACACCATCACACAGCGCCTGGGCTGGCGCGCCCGGGCGCCGCAGGCGCTGGAGCGGGTGGCGTTGTAGCTTCGGCGCGTCCGGGCGCCGACCGGGGCGGCGGTGGCCACAATGGCCCGGCGGCCTCGCGCAGGCGGGTCGTCCGCCCCGTGCCCGCCCCCGCGGCGCACGCGGCTTCCCGTGGACCCGGACGGAGCGCTTCGATGGCATCCAGCGGTTGTTGTTCACCGGCATCGGCAGACCCCGGACGCGCCGGCGCGCCGGCGGCGCCGGCCCTCGCGATAGAGACGCAGGCCCCGCCCGACCTGCTCGGCCCGGACCGCATGGCCGTCGTGCCGGCGGGCACCTTCCGCATGGGCTGCGACCGGGACGAGGGCGAGCCGTCGGATGCCGAGGGGCCGTCGCGCCTGGTGCGGCTGGAGGCGTTCCGGATCGACCGCTGCGCGGTCAGCAACCGCGACTTCGCGGCCTTCGTCGAGGCGACGGGATATGTCACCGTCGCCGAGGAGGCGGGCTGGAGCTTCGTGTTTGCCGGGCTGCTGCCGGATGACTTCGCGCCCACCCGCGGCGTGGTCGACGCGCCGTGGTGGCGCGAGGTGCCCGGCGCCTGCTGGCGCCGCCCGGAGGGCGCCGGCTCGGGTATCGAGGCCCGGCTGGACCATCCGGTGGTGCAGGTGTGCTGGCTCGACGCCCAGACCTATGCCCAATGGGCCGGCAAGCGGCTGCCGTCCGAGGCCGAATGGGAGTGCGCGGCCCGCGGCGGCCTGGAGGGCCAGCGCTATGCCTGGGGCGATGAGCTGACGCCCCAGGGCCGGCACCGGTGCAACATCTGGCAGGGCCGCTTTCCACGCCACAACACGCGCGAGGACGGCTTCTACGGCACGGCGCCGGTCGATGCCTTCGAGCCCAACGGCTTCGGCCTGCACAACGTGTGCGGCAACGTGTGGGAGTGGTGTGCCGACGCATTCGCGCGGACGCCACCCGAGGCGGCCGGCCCGCACACGGGCGATCAAGCCGGCCATGCCCCGCGGCGCGTCATCCGCGGCGGCAGCTACCTGTGCCACGACAGCTACTGCAACCGCTACCGGGTGGCCGCGCGCAGCAGCAACGACCCGCTGGCCAGCACCGGACACATGGGGTTCCGGTGCGCCGCCGCGGCGCCAGCCGCGGACTCGGGCGCGGCGCCCTGCCGGTGAGGGCCGAGCCGCATCCCATCCGGCGTGTTGGCGCGTTCGTCGCACCGCGCCGCCTTGCCTGCCATGGCCCGTCCACAATCCCTGCCCTTTCAGGCGCTCCACAGCGGGCGCTCCGATGCTTCTTGCTCCAAAAGGGTCTGCGATGACGAAACGCCAAACCTCCCATCCTGCTGCTTCAGCTGAACGCCGGCGCCTGCTGCAGGGAGCGGCCGCGCTCGCCGCTGCCGGGACTGCGCCGGCCTGGGCAACCACCGCCACAACCGCCGCCACAACACCGGCGGGACCAGCGGCCTCCGCCGCGCCCCGCGCGGTGCCCCGCCCTCCCGTGGCCCGCATCGAACCCGTCTCTGAAACCTTCTTCGGCCAGACCGTGGTGGACCCGTACCGCTGGATGGAGAACCCGAAGGACAAGGACTGGGAGCCCTTCATGCGCGGCCAGGACGCGCATGCGCGTGCGGTGCTGGGCGGCATACCGGGCCGCGAGTCGCTGAAGCGGCGCATTGCCGCGCTCTCGGGCGGCACGGCGGTGGCCTACGGCGTGCAGAAGGCCGGCGAGCAGCTCTTCTACCAGGTGCGCCCGGCCGGGGCCGACAACTTCAAGCTCGCCGTGCGCCAGGGCGCCAGCGGCGCCGAGCGCATCCTCATCGACCCCACCACCATGAAGGGCGAAGGCGGCGTGCACGTCTCGCTCGATTGGTGGGTGGCCTCGCCGGACGGCCGGCATGTGGTCTACGGCCTCTCGCCGGCGGGCAGTGAAGACTCGGTGCTGCACGTGATGGAGGTGCAGACGATGCGCGTGCTGCCCGAGCGCATCCCGGGCACGCAGTACGCCGGGCCGTCGTGGCTGCCCGACGGCAGTGGCTTCTTCTATGGCCGCATCGCGGACCTCAGGCAGAAGGGCACGGCCGATTACTACAAGCGCTCGCCGGCGCTGCTGCACAAGCTGGGTACCGACCCCAAGGACGACCTGCTGCTGGCGCAGCATGGGCGTGATGCGGCCCTTCCGCTGACCGACCACGAGTTCCCCTCCATCACCTGCGGCCGCGATGGCGACTGGGCCTTGCTGGTGCTCTACGGCGGCGTGCGGCGCGAGAACCCTGTCTTCGTGGCACGGCTGGCCGATGTGGTGGAGGGCCGCGCCACCTGGCGGCAGCTGTGCACGGTCGAAGACGAGGTCACCGGCCTGGCGCTGGACGCACACCATGTCTACATGCTCAGCACCCGCGGCGCCGAGAACGGCAAGGTGCTGCGCCTGCCACTGGCCGAGGGCCGCTATGCCGATGCCACCACCGTGGTGCCTGAGGGCCCGCTGGTCGTGGAAAACATGGTGCTGGCGCGTGACGGGCTGTACCTGCTCAACCTCGACGGCGGCTACCACAGCGTGCGCCGGCTCACGCGCGAGGGCAAGCTCAACGACGTGGCGCTGCCCTTCGAGGGCTCGATCAGCGGTGCCTTCGCCAGCACCGACGACGACGGCTGCTACATCGATGGCACCGCCTGGCTGCTGCCCTTCACCACCTTCCGCCACGACCCCACGAGCGGGCGCACCGAGCGTGTGGGCATCGCGCCACCGTCGAGCCTGGATCTCTCCGGCTACGAGGCCGTCCGCAGCTTTGCGACTGCGCGTGACGGCACCAAGGTGCCGTTGTCCATCGTGGCCAAGAAGGGCCTGGCACGCGACGGCCGCAACCCCACGCTGGTGCAGGCCTACGGCGCCTACCAGATCACCAGCGGCCCCTATTTCAGCCCACGCACGCTGGCGCTGCTGGAGCGCGGGGGGGTCTTCGCCACCGCGCACGTGCGCGGCGGCGGCGAGTACGGCAAGCGCTGGTGGAAGGGCGGCCAGAAGCTGACCAAGCCCAACACCTGGCGCGACCTCATCGACTGCTGCGAGCACCTCGTCAAGGAACGCTGGGCATCCAAGGCCACGCTCACCATCCAGGGCGGCTCGGCCGGCGGCATCACCGTCGGCCGCGCGCTCACCGAACGGCCTGACCTGTTTGCCGGTGTCATCTCCAATGTCGGGGTGTCGAATGCGTTGCGGGCCGAGTTCGGGCAGAACGGGCCGCCAAACATCGACGAGTTCGGCACGGTGAAGGACAAGGACGGCTTCATCGGCCTGAAGGCGATGGACGCGCTGCACCATGTCAAGGACGGCACCAACCACCCGGCGGTGCTGTTGACGATCGGCATGACGGACCCGCGCGTCGAGGCCTGGAACGGCGGCAAGATGGCGGCCCGGCTGCAGCGCGCCAACCGCTCGCGCAACCCGATCCTGCTGCGCGTCGGCTTCGACGCCGGCCACGGCCTGGGCAGCACGCGCAGCCAGATTGATGGCGAACGCGCCGACGAGTTTGCCTTCGTGCTCTGGCGGGCGGGGCGCAAGAACGTGGGGTGAGCGACTAGTGATGGGCGGGTCGGCGGGCCCGCGAGCGATGCATGGGTGCCATGGGGGCGCGCTGCCGCGTGCCGGCCACCTGGGACAGCCCCAGCCCCGGCCGCAGGGGCGGCCGCTACATTGACCTGCCTCGCGCCTGGAGCCCCGCCATGCCCGCACCGACAGACCGCCCGATCATCGGCCGCACCACCGACGAGAGCACGCCGCACTGGCCCGCCCCGCCGACGGCGCCGGCCGGCGCGCCGAACATCGTGTACATCGTGTTCGACGACATGGGCTTTGCCGACCTGGGCTGCTATGGCTCCGAGATCGCCACGCCGCATATCGACGCCCTGGCGGCCGGCGGCCTGCGCTACACGCATTTCCACACCACGGCGCTGTGCTCGCCGACGCGGGCGGCGCTGCTCACCGGCCGCAACCACCATTCGGTGGGCATGGGCGGCCTGGCGGACTGGGACCTGGGCTACCCCGGCATGCGTGGCCGCATCGCCAGGAGCGCGGGCACCCTGGCCGAGGTGCTGCGCGGCGCGGGCTACAACACCTTTGCCACCGGCAAGTGGCATCTCACGCCCACCTTCGAGACCTCGGCCGCCGGGCCCTTCGACCAATGGCCGCTGCAGCGCGGCTTCGACCGCTACTTCGGCTTCCTGGAGGGCGAGACCAACCAGTGGCATCCGGAACTGGTGCTGGACAACCACCACATCGAGTCCCCGGACACACCGGACTACCACCTGACGCCGGACATCGTGGACCGGTCTGTCGGCTTCATCCGCGACCAGCAATCCGCCAGCCCCGGCAAGCCGTTCTTCCTGTACATGGCCTTCGGAGCGCAGCATGCGCCGCACCATGCGCCCGCGTCCTACATCGACAAGTACATGCCGGTGTTCGACAAGGGCTGGGACGCCACCCGCGACGACCGCCTGGCGCGGCAGAAGGCCATGGGGCTGGTGCCGGCGGGCACCGAGCTGCCGCCGCTGAGCCCGGGCGTCAAGCCCTGGGCCAGCCTGAAGCCCGACGCCCAGCGCCTGGCCGTGCGCCTGCAGGCCGCGTTTGCCGGCATGCTGGAGCACACCGACGAGCACATCGGGCGCTTCATCGGCTTCCTGCGGCAGATCGGGCAGCTCGACAACACGATGGTCGTGCTGATCTCCGACAACGGCGCCAGCCAGGAGGGCTCGCCCCACGGCACCGTCAATGCGCTGCGTTACTTCAACGGCGTGCGCGACACCCTGGAGGACAACCTGCCCTACATCGACCAGATCGGCCAGGGCCACCTGAACAACAACTATCCGCTGGGCTGGGCGATGGCCGGCAACACGCCGCTCAAGCGCTACAAGCAGACCACCCATGGCGGCGGCGTGCGCGACCCGTTGATCATCCATTGCCCGCGGTTGATCACCGACGCCGGCGGCATCCGCCACCAGTTCCACCATGTCTGCGACATCACGCCCACGGTGCTGGACGTCACCGGCGTGGCGCCGCCCGATGCCATCAACGGCGTGCCGCAGCAGCCGATCGAGGGCACCAGCCTGGCCTACACCTTCAACGCGGCGGCCGAGCCCACCCGCAAGCACAGCCAGTACTTCGAGATGCTCGGCCACCGCGGCATCTGGCACCAGGGCTGGAAGGCCGTCACCTGGCACCGACCGGGCACGTCGTTCGACGACGACACCTGGGAGCTGTATCACCTGGACAGCGACTTCAACGAGACCCGTGACCTGGCGCAGGCGCAGCCGCAGAAGCTGGCCGAGATGGTGCAGCGCTGGTTCACGGAGGCCGGCGCCTGCCAGGTGCTGCCCCTGAACGACTCGCTGCACCGCTTTGTCAGCCACAACCCGCACAGCGTGGCGGCGCGCCGGCAGTGGCTGCTGCGGCCCGGCGTGGGCCGCATACCGCAGGCCGCGGCGCCCGACATCCGCAACCGCTCCTACCGCATCACCGCACGTGTGGTGGTGCCCGCCGGTGGCGCCGATGGCGTGCTGGTGGCGCAGGGTGACTGGTGTGGCGGCTATGCCCTGTATGTGCAGGACGGCCACCTGGTGCACGACTACAACTACGTGAACCAGCACTTCGTGGTGCGCTCCGACCGACCGCTGCCGGTGGGCCCCTGCGAGCTGGCCTACGAGATGACCAAGACCGCCGAGTACCAGGGCCGCGGCACCCTGTACATCGACGGCCGCGCCTGCGGCAGCATCGAGCTGCCGCGCACCTACCGGGCCCAGTGCTCCTTCATCGGCCTGGAGGTCGGCCGCGCGCCCAAGCCGGCCGTGGGGGCCTTTGAGGCACCCTTCCCGTTCAGCGGCACGCTGGAGCACGTGGCCTTCGAGTTGGCCGATGACCAGTTGGTCGACAGCCGCGGCGAGCTGCGGGCGGCGATGGGAAGGCAGTGACGATGCGTGTTGGCGCGGTCAGCCGCGGCGGCGCAGCACCCAGCGCACGTGGAGCACGAAGGCGAGCACCGAAACCGCCAGCACGGCCAGCTGCAGTGGCGCGTCGAAGGCCGGCACCCAGGCGAAGAACAGCGCAAACGGCGCCGCGCCGAGTGCGGTCGAGGCCATGTTCTGGGCCAGTGTCGTGCTGCGGCTGAACATGCCCAGCGCGTAGCTCAGCACGTCGACCGGAAAGGTCGCCCGCAGCAAGGCCAGCGAGAGCATCCGGCGTTCGGGGTCGATCAGCCGGTCGATGTCGGCATGCCGCTTCACCGATGGCAGGCGGCGCTCGATCCAGCCCCGCGCGCGGCGGCCGAGCATGAACGATGCGCCGGCGCCGAGAACCCAGCCGGCGAGAAGCAGCAGCGCCGTCCACCAGGGCCCCCAGGCCAGCACCGCCAGCGGCACCAGCGGCAGGTTGCTGACCATGGGCATCAGCACCGCGAACGCCGAGGTGGCGACAAAGGCGACCACGCCCAGCACCGCATGCGCCTGCAGCAGCTCGCGCGCCGGGCCCGCGAACTCGCGCGCGGCCAACAGGCCGGCCGCGAACAGCGCCGTGGCCCAGGCCGCAAAGCGCAGCGAGGGCCACAGCATGCGCGCGGCGTGAGGAGGGCCGGGGTCTGGGGAGGTATGGGTCATGCGTCCGGCATCGCAGCGTGATCGTCGCCGTGCGGCCATGCCGCAGTGTGAGGCCGCCGCTCAGGGCATTGGGTCCCGCGGCGCCGGCTCAGGGCGCGGCGGCCGGTGCCTGCGCGGCGATTCGCCGCGCCAACTCCGCGCGGAAGCGCTGTGCCGCCACGTCCAGCATCAGCCCGGTGGTCGGCGTCGTGCTGCGGCGCAGGCCGCGGTGCACCGCCTCCAGGATGACGCGGTCCTCTTCGAACGCGGCTCGGGCACCGTCGGCGTTGCGACGCGTGATGGCCGCGTCGTGCGGGTCGGTGTTGCGGTGCTGCAGCCAGACATACAGCGTGCGGTGCTCGTCGATGGGCGTGAGGAAGTTGTACGACACCATCCGGTAGGTCTGCGCGTCGTCGACCAGGCCCGGCCCGCCGCGGCCGGCCGGCGTGTAGATGCTCATGTTGATGGCCAGCGACGGGTAGCGCACCTCGTAGTGCTGCAGGCGGTCGGCCGGCCCTTCGAACTTCACCAGCGGCGCATAGAACGGCGGCGGCATCTGGCCGCGCAGCCAGCGGTTGGCGACCACGCGGTCGGGCTGCACGTCCACCTCCAGCGGCGTCGCGTCGGTGCCGGCTCCGGCGAAGGAGCCGCGGTGCACCCAGGCCACGTGCGACGGGTCCAGCAGGTTGTCCACCACCAGCAGGTAGTGGCAGGCCACCGTCATCTGGTCGCCGGCCGTGAGGTGCCAGCCCGGGTCGTCCCGGTGGGGGATGTCCAGGATGCTGCCCGGGTCGGCCCGCGCCGCGTCGCCCATCCAGACCCACAGCAGGCCATGGCGGTCGGCCGACGGGTAGGCGCGCACGCAGGCGCGCGGCGGAATGCGCGGCTGGGTCGCGGCGTCGATGCAGCGGCCGGCGGGGTCGAAGGTCAGCCCGTGGTAGCCGCACTCGATGGCGTCGCCCTTCAGGCGCCCCATGGACAGCGGCAGCTTGCGGTGCGGGCAGGCGTCCTCCAGTGCCACCGGCGTGCCGTCGAGCTGCCGGTACAGCACCACGTCCTGGCCCAGCAGCGTCACCGCTCGCGGCACGCGCGTGACCTCGGGCGACAACGCCGCCACGTACCAGGCGTCGTGGAGGTAGGCGGCGGCAGCGTGGTCCATCGCAGCTCAGTGCGAGAGGATGCGGCTCAGGAAGGCACGGGTGCGCTCCTGGGCCGGCTGGTCGAACAGGCGGGCCGGCGGCCCCTGCTCGACGATGCGGCCGGCGTCCATGAACACCACCCGGTCGGCCACCCGGCGTGCGAAACCCATCTCGTGCGTGACCACGATCATGGTCATGCCCGAGCCAGCCAGGTCGACCATGACGTCCAGCACCTCGGTGATCATCTCCGGGTCCAGGGCGGAGGTCGGCTCGTCGAACAGCATCACCTTGGGCTCCATGCACAGCGAGCGCGCGATGGCCACACGCTGCTGCTGGCCGCCGGACAGTTGGGCCGGGAACTTGGCCGCCTGCTCGGGTATGCGCACCCGCTCCAGCAGCGCCATCGCGCGCTCGGTGGCCTGCGCGCGCGGCGTGCCGCGGTTGCGCACCTGCGGCAGCACGCAGTTCTCCAGCACCGACAGGTGCGGGAACAGGTTGAACTGCTGGAACACCATGCCCACCTCGCGCCGGATCGCGTCCACGTGCCGCAGGTCGTCGTCGAGCTCGATGCCGTCGACCACGATGCGGCCCAGGTCATGGGCCTCCAGCCGGTTGATGCAGCGGATCAGCGTCGACTTGCCGGAGCCGGACGGCCCGCAGACCACGACGCGCTCGCCGCGCGCGACCTGGAGGTCGATGCCGCGCAGCACGTGCGCGGCGCCGAACCACTTGTGCACGCCCTGCAGGTCGAGGATGGCGGTGGACATGGGCGATGGCGTCAGCGGTGGGCGCGCGCGGCGCGCTGCTCCAGGTGGGCGAACAATCGCGACAGCGCGAAGCAGATGACGAAGTAGACCGCCCCCGCCAGCACGAAGACCTCGAACACCCGCTGCGTGGTGACCTGCACGTCCTGCGCCGCGAAGCTGAGCTCCTGGATCGACACCAGCGACACCAGCGACGAGTCCTTGATCAGCTGGATGAACTGCCCGGCCATCGGTGGCAGCACGTTGCGCAGCGCCTGCGGCAGCACGATGAAGCGCAGCCGGTCGGCCGGCGTGAAGCCCAGGCTGTCGGCGGCCTCGACCTGGGCGCGCGGCACCGACTGCAGGCCCGCGCGCACGATCTCGGTGACATAGGCGCCGGAGAACACGGACAGGCAGATCAGCCCCAGCAGGAAGTTGTCCAGCAGTCGCGCCGGGCCGAAGGCGGCCGCCAACACCGCCTGCAGCGCCGGGGGCAGCGTGGCCACGCGGCTGCCCACCGCCAGCGCCGGCATCACCTGGCTGGCGATGAAAAACACGAAGACGAAGACGAAGACGATGGGCGGGATGTTGCGCACCAGCATGACGTAGGCGCCCGCCACCAGCCGCGGCAGCCGCCAGCGGCTCACGCGGGCCAGGCCCATCACGGTGCCGATCACGCCGGCGGCCAGGATGCCCCACACGGCCAGCCGCAGGGTCGTCAGCAGGCCGTCCAGCAACAGGTTGCCCACCCAGCGGCCGCTGGCAGCGTCGAAGCGGACGATGAACGGCCACACCGTTTTCCAGTCCCAGCGGTAGTGGAAGACGGCGTCGGCACGCCACAACAGCGCGCCGGCGGCACCGGCCAGCAGCAGCACCAGTACCGTGTCCAGCGGCGTCCAGCGCAGCCGCCGCCGCGGCGGCCGCTGCACCGCGGACGGGTCGGTGCCGGCGTCGGGCATCACGCGCGCCCGGCCTCAGGGCACCAGCGCGGCCCAGTCCTGGGTCTTGAACCAGTAGGTGTGGCGTGCGCGCAGCCAGTCCCGGTTCTTGGCGATCCAGTCGTTGAAGTAGGCCAGCGCCGCGGCGTTGCCCTTGCGCAGGCCGAAGCCCTCCACCGCCTGCGTGATGTTCTCGGGGCTGGGCTTGAACAGGCGGTCCGGGTTCTTCAGCGAGAAGAAGGTGGGCTTGGGCTCGCTGGAGATCACCGCGTGCGCGTTGCCGTTGATCACCTCCTGGAAGGCGACCGCGTCGTCGTCGAACTGCCGCAGCGTCGCCTTGGGGAATCGCTCCTCGATGACCTTGCAGCCGACCACGCCGCGCCGGCAGGTGAAGGTGACGTTGGCGGCGTTGTAGTCGTCCGGCCACTTCATCTTCGCGGCCAGCTGCTTCGACGCCGCGATGCCCTGGCCGGAGTTGGAGTACGGCTCGGTGAAATCGATCTGCTCCTTGCGCGCCGGCGTGATCGACATGCCGCCGATGATGACGTCGAACTTGCCGCCGATCAGCGCCGGGATGATGCCGTCGAAGGCGGTGGGGATCAGCTCGATCTCCACGCCCATGTCCTTGGCCAGCTTGCTGGAGACGTCGATCTCGAAGCCGACCCAGGCGCCCTGCTTGTCGCGCATGGCCCAGGGCACGAAGCTGCCGAATCCGACCTGCATACGGCCGCGCTTCTTGATGGTGTCGACCAGGTTCTCCTGGGCCGCGGCGGGCGTGGCCCAGGCGGCGGCCAGCAGGGCCAGCGCGAGGGCGCCGAAGGTGCGCTTGAGGATCTTCATGCCGATCTCCTTGTGAAGCATGACGGGGACAGGGGTGTGCCGGCGGGCCGGCGGGCTCAGGCCATTCTGTACCGGCGCTCCAGCCAGGTCACGCCTAGCGACAGCAACAGGGTGACCAGCAGGTACAGCGCGGCGGTGGTGAGCCAGATCTCGAATGCCATGAAGGTGTCGGCCACAACCGTGCGCGCCTGGTTGGTGAGGTCGAACACCGCGATCACGCTGACCACCGCCGAGTGCTTGACCAGGTTGACCAGGACGCCCCCGAGCGGCGGCAGCATCAGCGGCAAGGCCTGCGGCAGGACGATGTCGCGGTACAGGTGCCAGCCTGAGAACCCGAGCGCGCGCCCGGCCTCCCACTGTCCGGGCCGCACGGCCACCACAGCGCCGCGGATGATCTCGGCCGCGAAGGCGCCCTCGTAGAAGGCCAGGCACAGGATGCCGGCCCACTGGCGCGGTATGCCCAGGATGGCGGCGACGATGAAATAGAAGATCAGCACCTGCACCAGGATCGGCGTGTTGCGGATCAGCTCGATGTAGGCCCAGGCCACGGCGCGGCCGACCAGCGAGCCCGACAGGCGCAGCAGCGCGGTGGCCAGCCCGATCAGCAAGGCCAGCACGCCGGCGATCCAGGCCAGGTCCAGCGTCACCGCCAGGCCTTTCAGCAGGGGCCCCCAGATGACCTCGCCGTCGACCACGCGCCACAGGTAGCGCGGCACCTTGTCCCACTTCCACTGGTAGCCCATGCCCTGCGCGCCACGCAGCACCAGCCACAGCAGGACGCCGGCCAGCGCGGCGAACTGCAGGTGCCCGACCCAGGCTTGCCGGTGCCAGGGCGCAGCCGGCCGTGGCGGCGGCCCGGCAGGGTCGGCCAGGTGCGCGT
>JBJXHB010000583.1:0-2844 GCA_046160725.1 Aquabacterium sp. | reverse complement strand
CTGGCCTTCGGCGGCATGGCCGCCACCGTGCGTCGTGCCGCCGCTGCCGAGGCCGCTGCCATGGGCCAGCCCTGGACCGAAGCCACGGCGCGCGCCGCCATGGCCGCCCTGGCGCAGGACTTCAGGCCGCTGAGCGACCTGCGCGCGTCGGCCGCCTACCGCAGCCGCGCGGCGGCCAACCTGCTGCTGCGCCTCTGGCACGAGACCCGGCCGGACGCGCCGCTGCCGGCCGCCGATGCATCGGTGTGGCATGGCCTGGACGCCGGCCGGGCCGCCCGCGCGGCCATCTGAGAGCACGACACCGGGGACGCCGATGAACACGCCTCACGAATCCTTTGTCAGCGCCGGCAGCGCAGCCGACGCCACCCGGGCGGCCGTCGGCCAGGCCCATCCGCACGAGTCGGCGCACCTGCATGTGGCCGGCGCCGCGCCCTACATCGACGACCTGCCGCAGACCGAGGGCACGCTGCATGCCGCGCTCGGCCTGTCGCCGATCGCGCATGGTCGCCTGCTGGGCATCGACACCGCAGCCCTGGCCGCCCTGCCCGGCGTGGTGGCGGTGCTGACCGCGGCGGACATCCCCGGCCGCAACGACTGCGGACCGATCATCCACGACGACCCGATCCTGGCCGATGGCACGGTGCACTACCTGGGCCAGCCGGTGTTTGCCGTCGTGGCCCGCACCCGCGAGGCGGCCCGCCGTGCCGCGGCACGGGCCCGGGAGGTGCTGCAACTGGAGCCGCTGCCGATGCAGCTGGACCCGCTGGCCGCCCATGCCGCCGGGCAGTACGTGGTGCCGCCCATGCACCTGACGCGCGGCGATGCCGCCACGGCCCTGGCCGCGGCGCCGCTGCGCAGCCGTGGCCACTTCTCGCTCGGCGGCCAGGAGCAGTTCTACCTGGAAGGGCAGATCGCCTATGCCCTGCCCCAGGAGGACGGCAGCCTGCTGGTGCACAGCTCGACCCAGCACCCGAGCGAGATGCAGCAGCTGGTGGCGCATGCGCTGGGCCTGCCGGCGCACCGCGTGCAGGTGCAGTGCCGCCGCATGGGCGGCGGCTTTGGCGGCAAGGAGAGCCAGAGCGGGCTGTTTGCCTGCGTCGCCGCGCTGGCGGCCTCGCGCCTGGGCCTGCCGGTCAAGCTGCGCCCGGACCGCGACGACGACATGCTGATCACCGGGCGCCGGCATGGCTTCGAGATCGACTGGGACATAGCCCATGACGCCGACGGCCGCATCGCGGCCGCTGAGGCGACGCTGGTCACCAATGCCGGCTGCACCGCCGACCTGACGCCGCCGGTGATGACCCGGGCGCTGTGCCACTTCGACAACGCCTACTGGCTGCCCGACGTGGCCCTGCACGGCTACTGCGCGCGCACGCACACCCAGAGCAACACTGCCTTCCGCGGCTTCGGTGGGCCGCAGGGCGCGCTGGCCATCGAGGTGGCGCTGGACGACATCGCGCGTGGCCTGGGCCGCGACCCGCTGGCGGTGCGGCGCGCCAACTTCTACGGCACCACCGACCGCAACATCACGCCCTACGGCCAGCCGGTGGTCGACAACGTGATCGCGGCGCTGGTGGACCAGCTGGCGCGCGACGCGCGATACGACGAGCGCCGGGCTGCCATCGTCGCCTTCAACGCCGCCAGCCCGCTGCTGAAGAAGGGCCTGGCGCTGACACCGCTGAAGTTCGGCATCTCGTTCAACGTCACCCATTTCAACCAGGCCGGGGCGCTGGTGCATGTGTATGTCGACGGCTCGGTGCTGGTGAACCACGGCGGCACCGAGATGGGCCAGGGCATCAACACCAAGGTGGCGCAGGTGGTGGCGCAGGAGCTGGGCCTGCCGCTGGCCCAGGTGCGCGTCAGCGCGACCGATACGCAGAAGGTGGCCAACACTTCGGCCACCGCGGCCTCCACCGGCGCCGACCTGAACGGCAAGGCCGCGCAGGCCGCGGCGCGCCGCATCCGCGACCGGCTGGCCGCGCTGGCGGCGCGTCTGGCGGGCGTGGACGCAGCGATCGTCCAGTTCGCCGACGGCCGTGTCTGCGCCGGCAGCCGGCACTGGCGTTTCGACGAGCTGGTCGCCCTGGCCTATCACGACCGGGTGCAGCTGTGGAGCGACGGCTTCTATGCCACGCCCGGGCTGCACTGGAACCGCGAGACGCTGCAGGGCCACCCGTTCTTCTACTTTGCCTATGGTGCCGCGCTGGCCGAGGTGCTGGTGGACACGCTGACCGGCGAGTGGCGGCTGCTGCAGGCGGACCTGCTGCAGGACGTGGGCCGCTCGCTGAACCCGGCGCTGGACATCGGGCAGATCGAAGGCGCCTTCATCCAGGGCATGGGCTGGTTGACGACCGAACAACTGTGGTGGCATCCACAGACCGGCAAGCTGATGACCCACGCGCCCAGCACCTACAAGATCCCCACCGCCAACGACTGCCCACCGGTGTTCAACACGCGGCTGTTCGACAACGCGAGCGTGGCCGACACCATCCACCGCAGCAAGGCGGTGGGCGAGCCGCCGCTGCTGCTGCCCTTCAGCGTCTTCCTGGCCATCCGCGATGCGATCTCGTCGGTCGGCGGCCACCGGGTCAACCCACCGCTGCGCGCGCCGGCGACGCCGGAGGCCATCCTGGATGCGCTCGATGCGGTGCGGTCGGGGGGCTGCTGACGGCGCTTGACGGTCATCGCACGACGGCGCTTGACGTCACACGCTTGGTGGCGCGTGCAGGTACACCCATGCCGGCGCGCGCCGGGGCCGGCGGCTGCCCGCCTCCGCTCATGTCCCCCGACCTGGGCTGCGCCCAGGTCTCCTCCTTGACTTCGCTGCGGCGGGCAGCCATCGGC
>JBJXHB010000582.1:0-5657 GCA_046160725.1 Aquabacterium sp. | reverse complement strand
CGGGCGGCTGGACCTGCGCGCCACGCTGCGCGCCAACGCCGGCCACGACCATGTGCCCTTCCTGCTGCGCTGGCGGCAGCGCCGGCGCGACAAGCCCAGCATCGTCGCCGTGTGCGACGTCTCCGGCTCTGTGGCGGCGCAGGTGCGCTTTCTGCTGCTGTTCCTTTATGCGCTGCACGGCACGGTGCTGGACCTGCGCAGCTTTGCCTTCTCGCACCGGCTGGCCGACGTGGCCGAGCCGATGGAGGCGCTGCCCTTCGACGATGCGATGAAGCAGATCCTGCACGAGGTCGGCGGCGGCGCCACCGACTACGGCCAGGCCTGGGCCGACCTGCATCACCTGCACCTGTCCACCATCGACCGGCGCACCACGCTGCTGGTGCTGGGCGACGGCCGCTCCAACGGCAGCAACCCGCGGCTGGACCTGTTCGCCGACCTGGCCAGCCGCGCCGCGCGCGTGATCTGGCTGTGCCCGGAGCCGCCGGGCCGCTGGGGCACCGGCGACAGCTGCATGCTGCAGTACCGGCCCTGGTGCTCGGCTGTCATGCACTGCACCAGCGTGGCCGACTTCGAGCGCGTCATCGACGACCTGCTGCGCGTGGCGGACTGACCGCCGCGGCATCGGCATCGCCCACTCCCCATCACCTTCACACCGGAGCCACAGGACAACACCATGGACCACGACTTCAAGGACCTTTTCTCGGTGCGCGGCAAGGTGGCGCTGGTCACCGGCGGCTCGCGCGGCATCGGCGAGATGATCGCGCGCGGCCTGGTGGCCCATGGCGTCAAGGTCTACATCTCGTCGCGCAAGGCCCGGGCCTGCGACGAGACGGCCGCGGCCATCATGCGCGACCACGGCGGCACCTGCATACCGCTGCCGGCCGACCTGTCCACCGTCGAGGGCTGCCAGGGCCTGGCCGCCGCCCTGGCCGCGACCGAGCCGCGCCTGGACATCCTGATCAACAACGCCGGCGCGGCCTGGGGCGCGCCGATCGAGACCTTTCCCGAGGCCGGCTGGGACAAGGTGATGGACCCCAACGTCAAGGGCGTGTTCTTCACCACCCAGGCGCTGCTGCCGCAGCTCAAGGCCGCCGGCGCCGCCGGCGCGCCGGCACGGGTGATCAGCATAGGCTCGGTCGACGGCCTGCAGAACGCCTCGTTCAGCACCCCGAGCTACGGCCCGTCCAAGGCCGCGGTGCACCACCTGACACGCTTCCTGGCGTCCAAGCTGACGCAGGAGCGCATCCTGTTCAACGCCATCGCGCCCGGCCCCTACCCGACCTGGATGCTGTCCACCGGCGTCGGCTTCGGCGGTGCCACCGAGGGCGTCGACTGGGCCGCCGTCGGCCAGCGCAACCCCAGCGGCCGCGTCGGCTCGCCGCAGGACATCGCCGGACTGGTCATCTTCCTGTGCTCGCGGGCCGGCGAGTACATCGTCGGCCAGACCATCGCATCGGACGGCGGCTCGGTGCATGCCCGCTGACACTGACCGCTGCCCAGACCTTACCCTTCCGTCACCCGAACCTGCCTGACCCCACCGGAGACCACCATGACCAAACCCACTGCCAGTGCCTTTGGCTTCAACCCCGCCGACCCGCTGCACGACCTGCGCATGTCCGACAAGGCCGTGCCGCTGTTCGAGCATGTCAAGCGCTTCATCAAGGAGACCGTGGAGCCGATGAGCGAGAAGTACGCCAAGCTCGAGGAGACGCGCACCGACCGCTGGAACTACGCCCCCGGCCAGCTCGACCTGCTGAATGCGGCCAAGGCCCAGGCCAAGAAAGAGGGGCTTTGGAACTTCTTCCTGCCGGACGCGGAGACCGGCGAGGGCCTGAGCAACCTGGACTATGCGTATATCGCAGTCGAGCTCGGCAAGGTGCCGCTGGCCAGCGAGTGCATGAACTGCTCGGCGCCGGACACCGGCAACATGGAGGTGATCGAGCGCGTGGGCACGCCGGCGCAGAAAAAGCAGTGGCTCGAGCCGCTGCTCAACGGCGAGATCCGCAGCGCCTATGCCATGACCGAGCTGCACCATGCCAGCTCGGACGCTCGCAACGTGGCCACCGCCGCGGTGCTCGAGGGCGACGAGTGGGTGATCAACGGCGAGAAGCACTACATCTCCGGCGCCGGCAGCCCGCGCTGCAAGATCCTGATCACCATGGTGCGCACCAGCCCGGACGCGCCGCCGCACAAGCAGCAGTCGATGATCCTGGTGCCCAAGGACACGCCGGGCGTCGAGATCGTCGGCGCGCAGCATGTCTTCGCCGAGGACCACTCGCCGCACGGCCACATGCACATCCGATTCAACAACGTGCGGGTGCCCAAGGACAACATGCTGCTGGGCGAGGGCCGCGGCTTCGAGATCTCCCAGCTGCGCCTGGGCCCCGGCCGCATCCACCACTGCATGCGCTCGATCGGCCAGGCCGAGAAGGCGCTGGACCTGCTGGTGCGCCGCGGCACCAGCCGCAAGGCCTTCGGCAAGCCGCTGGTGCAGCTGGGCGGCAACATCGAGATCATCTCGCGCGCGCGCATCGAGATCGAGTCCATGCGACTGATGGTGCTCAAGGCCGCCAAGGCCATGGACGTGCTGGGCAACAAGGAGGCCCGGGTCTGGGTGCACATGGTCAAGGCCCTGGTGCCGGAGCAGGTGTGCAAGATCATCGACCAGGCGATCCAGATGTACGGCGCGCTGGGTGTCTCGCAGCACACGCCGCTGGCCCGCATGTATGCACAGCAGCGCACGCTGCGCCTGGCCGACGGCCCGGACGAGGTGCACCACATGGTGGTCGGCCGCCACGAGGTGCGCCAGTACGAGGGCGGGGTCGAGGACCCGTCCATCGCAGCCGTGTTCCGCAACTGAGCGGGGTCGCCCGATGATCAGCTACCAGCCGCAACGCCTGCTGCCCGGCACCGAGCCGGGTGCCTGGAGTGCGCCACTGCCGGTGACCTACGACCAGCGCGACGTGCTGCTCTATGCCGTGGGCATCGGCTGCACGGCGCTGCCGCAGGTCTGGGAGGGGGCGCCGGGCTTTGCGGTGTTTCCGACCTTCCCGATCCGCTGGGGCGGCCGTGCGGTCCAGCTCGACGAGGCGGCCCTGCCACCCTCCCCCGGGCCGCTGACACTGGACGCCGAGCGCCACCTGATGCAGCTGGCGCCGCTGCCGCTGGCCGGCACGGTGCAGGTGCGCTCTCGCCTGCTGTCGGTGCAGCCGCGGCCGCGCGGCAGCGCCTTCCTGGAGTTCGAGACCGAGGTCACCGATGCCGGCGGGCAGGTCTGCACGCGCATGGTGTCCGGCTCGTTCCGCCGCGGCGTGCGCGAGCTGGGCGACATCGCGCCGTTCCAGGGTGCCGGCACCAGCCGGTCGGTCAAGCTGGAGGTGCCCGCGCGCGACCCGGACCTGCGGCTGTCGGTGCGCATCCCCGAGACGCAGGCCCATGTCTACCGCCTCAGCGGCGACTACAACCCGCTGCACATCGACCCGGCGGCGGCGCGCTTCGGCGGCTTCGACGCGCCGATCCTGCATGGGCTGTGCACCTTCGGCCATTGTGGGCAGATGCTGCTGGGCGCGCTGGCCGGCGGCGACGCGGCCCGCTTCGGCGCGCTGAAGCTGCGCTTCTCGTCGCCGGTGATACCGGGCGACACCGTGGTCCTGCGGGCCTGGGAAGACGGCCCCGGACGCCTGCTGTTCCAGGGCCAGGTCGGCGACCGGGTCGTCGTCAACAACGCCTTCTTCGAGTACCGATGAGCGACACCGCCAGCGGCGTCACCCGCGCACAGGCCATTGCCGAACTCACCGCCCCCGGACAGCCCTATGCGCTGGCCGATGTCGTGGTCCGCGGCCAGGCGCGGCGCTGGTTCACCGCGGCCGTGCCGAGCCTGCGCGCCCTCTACGAGACCACCGCCACCGACGCACCCTTCCTGGCCTGGGGCGAGGAGCGCTGGAGCTTTGCGCAGGGCCTGGCGGACGCCGCCCGCATCGGCCACCTGCTGGTGCACGAGGCCGGCATCGTCGTCGGCGACCGCGTGGCCATCGCCATGCGCAACTACCCGGAGTGGATGCTCGCCTTCAATGCGATCACGTCCATCGGTGCGGTGGCGGTGGCGGTCAATGCGCTCGCCGCCACCGACGAACAGGTCTACATGCTGGAGCACTCCGGCGCTCGGGTGCTGATCGCCGACCAGGAGCGGCTGGACAAGCTGGCCGGCGCGCTGCCCGGCCTGCGGGCCTGGGGTGTGCGCGCGACGCGCCTGCCGCCGGGCGTCGGCGACCTGCGCGCGGACATGCAGCGCGTGGGCCCGGTGGCCATGCCGGCGGCGGACATCGCGCTCGATGACCCGGCCATCCTGCTCTACACCTCCGGCTCCACCGGCCGGCCCAAGGGCGTGCTGTCCAGCCACCGCAATGTGTTGGCGGCCTTGTACTCCTGGGAGCTCGACAAGGCCGTCGGCGAGCGCGTGTCGGGCGTGACGCCGCCACCGCCGGCCGCGCCCGGCACTCTGCTGGCGGTGCCGCTGTTCCATGTGACCGGCCTGCATGCGGTGTACCTCAGCAGCTTCCGCAGCCAGCGCATGGTCGCCCCGATGTACCGCTGGGACGTGGCCGCGGCCGCCGACCTGATCGACCGCGAGCAGCTGACGTCCTTCGTGGCGCCGGCCGCCATGACCGGCGACCTGGTGCGCTTTGCCGAGCAGACCGGGCGCGGACTGCCCAGCCTGATGGTGGTGGGCGGCGGCGGCGCGCCGCGTGCACCGGAGCAGGTGCGGCGCATCGACGGCGCCTTCGCCCAGGCCCAGCCAGGCACCGGTTGGGGCATGACCGAGACCAATGCCATCGGCACCGGCATCGGCGGGCCGGAGTACCTGGAGCGCCCGGCCAGCTCCGGCCGCAGCTCGCAGGTCCTGCAGCTGCGCGTGGTGGACGAGGCCGGGCAGCTGCTGCCGGCCGGCCAGCGCGGCGAGCTGCAGATCCGCGGCACCTCCATGTTCATCGGCTACTTCGGCAACCCGCAGGCCACCGCCGCGTCACATGTCGACGGCGACTGGTTCCGCACCGGCGACGTGGCCTACCTGGACGACGAGGGCTACCTGTTTATCGTCGACCGCATCAAGGACCTGATCATCCGTGGCGGCGAGAACATCGGCTGCGGCCATGTCGAGGCGGCGCTGCTGGCCCACCCCCAGGTGCACGAGGCCGCCGTCTATGCCGTGCCGGACGAGCGCCTGGGCGAGGAGGTCGGCGCCACGCTGCAGGCCGACCCGGCCCTGACCGAGGACGCCCTGCGCCAGCACCTGGGCGGCCTGCTGGCCCGCCACGAGGTGCCGCGCTACCTGCGGCTGCTGCACGAGCCCCTGCCGCGCACCGGCAGCGGCAAGATCCTCAAGCGCGAGCTGCGACTGCAGGCACTGGCGGCGCTGGGTATCGGCTGAGGACTGCTGTGCCCAATGGCCATCAGGAATGGCCGTTGGGAGGCGCCTTTGGGCTCATTGCGGTCTGATGGATGACTGCTATTCGGCTTGATGCTTGCGCGCGGCAAGGCCGAGGCGGCGGTGGAAGCTGTCGTCGAATGCCTCGATGCTAGTTGCAAGGCGCGATTGGGGACGGTGGTATTCGACGGTCCAATTGCCGACTGCGCACCCACAAGGCTGGGGTCGACGG
>JBJXHB010000581.1:0-10968 GCA_046160725.1 Aquabacterium sp. | reverse complement strand
TGCCAGGCTGGCCACGGCCGACCTGGCTGGTCGGCCTGTACGAGCGGGAGACCGGCGGTGCATGACGCCCTCGCGCAGCAGGCCTTCTGGGAGCAGGCCTGGGTGCGGCACCTGGAGGCCTACCTGGCACAGCCACCGCGGGCCGGCCTGTGGCTGGTGGCGCGCTTCGGTCTGCCCCGTCTGCGGGGCTGGACGGTGCTGGAGCTGGCCGGCGGCTCCTGCCGTGATGCCCGCCATCTGGCGCGGCTCGGCGTGCGCGCGATCGGGTCCGATTTCGACCAGCGCACACTGGACTATCTGGCCCAGCGGTTTCCGGGCGATGCGTTGACCCTTCAGCGCGAGGACGCTGCTGCGCTGTCACTGGCCGATGGCGCGGTCGACCTGAGCCTGCACAACGGTTTCTGGGTGCTGTTCAGCGATGACGACCGCATCGCCGCCTTGCTGCGGGAGCAGGCCCGCGTGACCCGCGGTGTCCTGGTGGCCCTGGTCCACAACGCCGGCAACCCGCGCCAGCGCGCGGCTTTCGCCCGCAAGGCCCAGGACGACCCGTTGTATGACATCCGCTTCTTCACGCCGGACGAACTGCTGGCGCTGGTGGCCGCCAGCGGCATTGCTGCGGCACGGGTGCGGATCGAGAAGTTCGGGGGTCCCATCGACCGGCTGCTGCGTCTGCCTGGTCCGTTTCGGCGGCCGATGCAATGGCTGGTGCCGCGCCTGTACCGATGGCTGCCGTGGCGTCAGGTCGAGCGCATCGCGCTGGTGATCGAGCGATGACCGCGCCGGCGGCACTGACCCACAGCTCCTGGATCAACGCCTGGGCGCTGCATCGCGCCTGCCGTCGCGCGGGGGTGGCGCTCTATACCAGCGACGATGCCCATGGCCTGCCGGTGCCGCGGCTGCCACAGGGACAGGCCGTGGCCTGGGAGCTGATGACCGACGAGTCGGCGCTGCGCCGGGCGCTGCAGGGCCAGGCCCGCGGCCGCTTCGAGCCCGCCAGCTATCCGCTTGAGCTGCTCGACGACAAGTGGGCCTTTGCGCAATGGCTGGCGCAGGATCCGCACGGGCCCCAGCCGCTGCCGCAATGGGCGCTGGATGCGCCGGATGCGCGTTATCCGCTGCTGCTCAAGGCACGCCACTCCTGGGTCGGGTCGACCAAGCTGCCGCGCGGCTGGGTTTGCCACAGCGCCAACGAGCTGCGCCGCCGCCGCGCCGAGCTGCCTGCCCTGGGGCTGCAGGAGGGCTGGTTCTTTTTGCAGGCCTGGCGGGGTGATGACGCGGTGCGGCTTTGGTCGGTGGCCGGCTATTTCGACGCCGGCGACGAGGTGCGCAGCCAGCTGCTGCTGACCGAGCGCGTCGCCAGCGACACCGCATCCGGCCCGGGCTCATCGGCCATGCTGGTCACGTTGGGCAACGACGACCCATCCGCGGCGGCGGCGGTCCAGGCCTGCAAGGCGGTGCTGCGTCGCCTGCACTATCGTGGACCTCTGGAGATGGAGTTCATTGCCGCGGCCGACAGCCTGCAGCTACTGGAGTTGAACCCCCGGTTGTGGATGCAGCATGGCCTGTTCGAAGCCTGGGGCAATGGGCTGGTCCGGCGCTGCCTGGGCCAGGACACAGCCGATGACCATACCGCCGCACGCAGGCCGCCGCCGCCGCTGCTGTGGGTCAACGGCATCTGGTGGCTGCAGCGACTGCTGCGCCTGGACTTGTCCGCGCTGCAAGCCTGTTGGCGCCTGGGGCGCAGTGCCGGCCGCCAGGTGCTGGTGCAGCCACCCTTGCGAATTGCCCTGCTGGTGCCGCTGCGGCGCCTGTTGCGCCGCTGGGGCCGGGCCGCATCCTGGGCCGTGGACGACCATGTCTGAGCCGATGCTGCGCATCCAGGCTCCGGCCGTGCGCCTGCCGGAGCGTCAATGGGCACTGGCCCAGGTGCTGACGCGGCGCCTGGGGCTGTCCTTCTCGCTGGAACCTAGCGCCGGCGACGAGGTGGTGGTGCAGGCGCCCGGCGGCTGCCTGCGCTGGCCAGACCGGTTCCTGACCCAGGCGGATCCTGCGTGGCGCCAGGCCGACAGCCTGCCGGCGCTGCCCTGGTCGCGCTGGCCTCTGTCCCCTGAACAGCGGACAGCCATCGGCGCGGACGACATCGTCATGCCATGGGCAGAGGGCGTGCCGACCATCATGCCCGGAGAGGTCCGCCTGCCACTGGATGTGGCCGGCAGCGTGTTTTTCATGCTCTCGCGCTATGAGGAGTCGGTCGTCGGCGCGCCACGCGACCGACACGGCCGCTTTCCGGGACAGGCGGGCCTGGCTTGGCGCGACGGGCACCAGGGGCGCCCGCTGGTCGATGAATGGGTGGCCCTGCTGGCCTGGGCCCTGGCGCCGCTGCTGCCATCGGGCGGGCAGCGGCCGGCGCCGGCAGCGGACATCTGGGTGAGCTGCGATGTTGACCTGCCCTATGCGCCAGGGCAGCGCAGCCTGCGAGGCGGCCTGCGCCATGCCGCATCCCTGGTGGTCAACGAGCGCCGGCCCGGCGCAGCCCTTTCGGTGCTCGGCCGGGGTATGGCACGGCGTGCTGGATGGAAGCTGCGCGACCCGGTCGACACCTTCGACCACATCATGGATCTCAACGAGTCCCATGGCCGTCGCGTCACCTTCTTCTTCATCGCCAGGCGCGCGGCTGCGGTGGTGGACGGCGGCTATACGTTGCAGGACCCGCCGGTGGCTGCACTGCTGCGTCGCATCGTTTCACGCGGCCATGAGGTCGCCCTGCACGGCAGCTACGGCAGCGTCGATGAGCCGGGTGCACCGGCCCGCGAGCGTGCCGAGTTGCAGCAGGCGGTGTCTGCTGCGGGCGGGACGGCCATCGTCGAGGGCATGCGCCAGCACTACCTGCGCTGGTACGGCGCCGACCAGCCCGGTACCGGCGCCACCGCGCCCGCACTGGCGCGTGCCGGGCTGGCCTGGGACGCCACGCTCGGCCATGCCGATGCGCCAGGGTTCCGCTGCGGCACCAGCCATCCGTTTGCCCTGTTCGACCTGGACCGGCGTGAAGCCCTGCCGCTGCTGGAGCGGCCGCTGGTGCTGATGGAAGCCTCGCTGCTGTCGCGGCACTACGGCGGCCTGCCGGCGGGCGAGGTGGCCCTGCAGCGGGGCCTGGCCCTGCGCGCCGCCTGCGAGCGGCATGGCGGTTGCTTCTCCCTGCTGTGGCACAACGACCATCTGCTGGACGATGCGCAGCGCGCCCTGTATGCCGCGCTGCTGGAGCCCGGCCGAGCACCGATGACACAGGTCGGCCACGCATGAACATCCTGCTGTTGAACCACTATGCCGGTACGCCGCAACTGGGCATGGAATACCGGCCGTATTACCTGGCGCGCGAATGGGTCCGCCTCGGCCACCGCGTCACCATCGTGGCCGGCGGCTTCAGCCACGTGCGGGCACAGCAGCCCGCGCTCGGGACCCTGCCGCAGGACGAATGGATCGATGGCATCCAGTACCGGTGGCTGCCCCTGCCGCGCTACCAGGGCAACGGCATCGGGCGGGTGCGCAACATCGCGCAGTTCTTGTGGCCGCTGTGGCACCAGGCCGAGGCCCTGGCGGCGGAGTTCCGGCCCGACGCGGTGATCGCCTCCAGCACCTACCCGATGGACATCTGGCCGGCGCGGCGCATCGCGCGCGCGGCGAGCGCGCTGCTGGTCCATGAGGTGCACGACCTGTGGCCGCTGACGCCTATTGAACTGGGACAGATGTCACCACGCCATCCCTTCATCCGCCTTTGCCAGGCGGCCGAGGATGCGGCCTGCCGCGATGCAGATCGGGTGGTTTCGATGCTGCCCAAGGTGCACGACTACCTGGCCGCGCACGGGCTGGACCTGGACAAGCTGCACATCGTGCCCAACGGCATCGTGCCCGAGGACTGGCCGGCCTCGGCGGCGGAGGCGCCGCTGCGCGCCGACGTGGCCCAGGCGCTGGAGCGCCAGGGCGACGAGACCCTGGTCGGCTATGCCGGCTCGATGGGCACGCCCAATGCGCTGGACACGCTGCTGGACGCGGCCGCCCAGACACGCGGCCAGGCACTGCGCTTCGTGCTGGTGGGCAGCGGCATGGAGCGCGAGCGGCTGGCCCGGCGCATCACGGACGAAAATCTGAGCCATGTGCGCCTGCTGGAGCCCATACCCAAGGCGCAGATCCCGGCCTTCCTGGCGCGCCTGGACATCGCCTACATCGGCTGGCAACGGGTCAGCCTGTACCGCTTTGGCATTGCGCCCAACAAGCTGATGGACTACATGATGGCCGGGTGCACGGTGCTGCACTCGGTGGAGGCTGGCAACGATCCGGTTACCCAGGCCGGCTGCGGTCTCACGGTGCCACCGCAGGACCCGCGCGCGGTGGCCCTGGGTCTGCGCCAGCTGGCATCGCTGACACCGCAGCAACGGCGCGAGATGGGCCGGCGCGGCAGTGCCTACGTGCAGGCGCACCATGCCTATCCGGTGCTGGCCGCCCGCTTCATCGAGGCCCTGCAGCGATGACCACGCCGCCGGACACCGAACGGCCTGCCGCCGCGGCCGGTGCTGCCGCACAGGCCGAGGCGCAGGCGATGGCACAGCGCTATGCCCGCCGGGACCAGGGGCGCCCGCCGGCCGGCCTGCCGCGCTACAGCCCGCTGCGGCCGGAGGTCTGGCAAACCGTGCAGGAGCGGCAGCGCACCATGCTGCGGTTGTTCGATCAGCTGGGCTGGCGCGACCTGAGTGCGCGTCGTGGCCTGGAGCTGGGTTGCGGCGCGGGCGACAACCTGCTGGAGCTGCTGCGGTTGGGATTCGCGCCCGAGCATCTGGCCGGCATCGAACTGCTGCCCGATCGCGCGGCCCAGGCCCGTCGGCGCCTGCCGGCAGCGCTGCCGGTTCAGGCGGGCGACGCACTGGTGGCGACCGTGGCGCCGGGCAGCCTGGACCTCGTCCTGCAGTCCACCGTCTTCACCTCGGTGCTGGACGACGCCGTCCAGCACGATCTGGCGGCGGCCATGTGGCGTTGGCTCAAACCCGGCGGCGGTGTTCTCTGGTACGACTTCACCGTGGACAATCCGCGCAATCCGGATGTGCGGGGTGTGCCCCTGCGGCGGGTGCGGGCGTTGTTCCCGCACGGGTCGCTGTGGCATCGGCGCGTGACATTGGCGCCACCGCTGGCGCGCGCGGTCTGTGCGTGGCACCCGGGGCTGTACCCGCTTTTCAACGCCTTGCCGTTCCTGCGTACGCATATCCTGGCCTGGATTGCCAAACCTGCCTGAGCGACAGTAGAGCCCGCCGTGTCCGACGCCGCACCATTGCCGTTCCTGCCGTTTGCGCTGCCTGACATCGGCGAGGACGAGATCGCCGAGGTGGTGGACACCCTGCGCTCGGGCTGGATCACGACCGGCCCCAAGGCACGTCGCTTCGAGTTGGATTTCGCGGCCTTTCTGGGCGAGCCCGGCCTGCATTGCCTGGCGGTCAACAGCGCCACCGCAGGGTTGCACCTGGCACTGGAGGCGCTGGGCATCGGGCCGGGCGACGAGGTCATCACCACCACCCACACCTTCACGGCCACGGCCGAGGTGGTGCGCTACCTGGGTGCCGACGTGAAGCTGGTCGACATCGACCCGCTGACGATGAACATCGACCCGGCGGCCGTCGAGGCCGCCATCGGCCCGCGCACCCGCGCCATCATCCCGGTGCACTATGCCGGCCTGGCGGCCGACATGACCGCCATCCTGGCGGTCGCCCGCCGCCACCGCCTGAAGGTGGTGGAGGACGCGGCCCACGCGCTGCCCAGCACCCATGCCGGGCGCCTGGTCGGCACGCTGGACAGCGACGCCACGGTCTTCAGCTTCTATGCCAACAAGACCATCACCACCGGCGAGGGCGGCATGCTGGTCACCCGCGACGACGCCCTGGCCGCACGCGCCAAGGTGATGCGCCTGCACGGCATCAGCCGCGATGCCTTCGACCGCTTCCAGGCCAAGGTGCCGAGCTGGTACTACGAGATCGTGGCGCCGGGGTTCAAGTACAACCTGACGGACATTGCGGCGGCGCTGGGGATCCATCAGCTGCGCCGGGCGCGCCAGTTCCAGCGGCAGCGCATGGCCGTGGCCCGGGCCTACGACGCAGCCCTCGCCGACCTGCCGCTGCTGCTGCCGGCCGGTGAACGCGAAGGCACCGCGCATTCATGGCATCTGTATGTCGTTCGACTTGCCCCACAGGCGCGGGTCGGCCGCGATGCCGTGATCGAGCACCTCTACCAGGCCGGTATCGGCTGCAGCGTCCACTATGTGCCGCTGCATCAGATGCCGTACTGGCGCGACCGCTACGGACTTCGTTCGGAGCAGTTCCCGCACAGCCAGGTCGCCTTCGAGCGACTCATCAGCCTGCCGATGTATAGCCGCATGACCGCGGTCGATGCGCACCGCGTGGCCGACGCCTTGCGCGCCGCCCTGGTGCGCAGATGATCAAGCGCCTGTTCGACATCGCGACCGCGGCGGCCGGGCTGGTCCTGTTGCTGCCGGTGCTGCTGGCGGTTGCGCTGGCCATCCGCATCGACTCGCCGGGCCCGGTCTTTTTCCGCCAGGTGCGCATCGGGCGCCATGGCCGGCCGTTCCGCATCTTCAAGTTCCGCACCATGACGGTGGCCGGCGAGCCGCGCGGCGGCGCCCAGATCACGGTGGCCGGTGACGCGCGGATCACCCGCGTGGGTGGTGTTCTGCGGAGCTGGAAGCTCGACGAGTTGCCACAGCTGATCGACGTGTTGCGCGGCACCATGAGCCTGGTCGGCCCGCGGCCGGAAGTGCCGCGCTATGTCGATGCCTACCCGGAAGAGCAGCGCGAGCACGTGCTCAGCGTGCGCCCAGGCATCACGGACCTGGCTTCACTGCGCTACCGCGACGAGAGCGCGGTGCTGGCCCAGGCCGTGGACCCTGAGCGCGAATACGTGGACGTGATCCTGCCAGAGAAGCTGCGTGCGGCGCAGCGCTATGTGGACCATGCCTCGCTTGGCGCGGACCTGCGAATCCTGGGCCTGACGTTGTCGACCGTCTTCGCGCCGGCGCAGCCCGCGCGGACAATGCGCGCCATCATGGGCAATGCCGCACTGTGGGCCTGGATCGACCGCTGGATGCATGGCGACCGGCGGCGCCACCTGGCCTGGGCCTGGGCCGTGGATGGCCTCGCCGTGCTGGCCACATGGCACATCACCTACCTGTTCCGTCTCGGGTTCGAGCGCTGGCAGCCCGGGCGGCCCTGGTACGACGACTGGGTGTCGCTGGGCGTGGCGCTGACCTACCTGTTGGCCATACAGGGCTTTGGCGCACGGCGCTCACTGTGGCGCTGGTTTGCGTTCGAGGACTTCAGGCGCTTGGCCATGGCCTGCATGGCCGCCGGCCTGGTCTGCGCGGCGGCTGTGCAACTGGCCCAGTTGGTTGGCGTGGCCCGAGCCGTGCTCGTGCTGCACCCGTTCTTCGCGCTGTTCGCGCTGGCCGGCATCCGGATGCTCAACCGCATGCTGGCCGAGCATGCCGAGGCCGTGGTCCAGGGCGAGGGCGGCGACAGCCGTCAGGTGATCGTGGTGGGCGGTGGCAACGTCGGGCGGCGCCTGGTGGCCGGCCTGCATCGACGCTACGGCTGGCGCGTGATGATGGTGCTGGACGACGATGTGCGGCTGCACGGTGCGCGCATTGGTGGGGTACGCGTCGAGGGCGGCCTCGAGCGCCTGCGCGACCCGGTTCTGACCTTGGGTGCGACCCATGTGATCCTGGCCCTGGACGACGACAGGGACCCGCGTGTGCCAGCCGTGATCGCCGCCGCCCGCGAGGCCGGCCTGGTCGTGTTGTCGGTACCCGATCCGGCCGGGCTTGCCGTCGTCGCCTGACGCGCCGGGCCGAGATCAGGCCGCGTCGGCCTTGGCCCGCTGCAGGTGGACCCAGTCCACCACGTCGTCGGCCGGCTGGTACTCCGGCACGAGCCGCCGCAGGATGCTGCGGATGGCCTCGACATCGTTGTCGTCCAAGGCCCCGCCCAGGCGGTCGATCTCGCTGCGCAGCGGTGTCCAGGGCAGGTGGTCGTCATGCGCCTTCATGATCCGCGGATGCATGGTCGGCTCCGGGTTGTCGCCGATCAGCAGCTCTTCATAGAGCTTCTCGCCGGGGCGCAGACCGGTGACCACAATCTCGATGTCACCCTCGGGGTTGTGGTCGTCGCGCACGCTCAGGCCGGACAGCTCGACCATGCGCCGCGCGAGATCGATGATCTTCACGGACTCGCCCATGTCCAGGACGAACACCTCACCGCCTTGAGCCATGGCGCCGGACTGGATCACCAACTGGGCCGCCTCCGGAATGGTCATGAAGTAGCGGGTGATGTCGGCATGGGTCAGCGTGACCGGGCCGCCGTCGCGGATCTGCTGACGGAACAGCGGCACCACCGAGCCGGATGAACCCAGCACGTTTCCGAACCGGACCATGCTGAAGCAGGTGCCGCGCGTGCGGCTGGCAGCGGTCTCGGCGGCCAGCGCCTGCAGCACCTGCTCGGCCAGGCGTTTCGAGGCGCCCATGATGTTGGTCGGTCGCACCGCCTTGTCGGTCGAGATCAGCACGAAGTTCGACACACCGTGGCTGGCCGCGGCCAGCGCCGTGTTGAGCGTGCCGAGCACATTGTTGCGGACGCCTTCTGCCGGGTTGTGCTCCACCAGCGGCACATGCTTGTAGGCCGCGGCGTGGTAGACGGTGTGCGGGCGCCAGCTGCTTAGGATCTCGTCGATCCGCCGGCTGTCCTGCACCGAGGCGAGCAGCGGTACGAGCAACGGCACGCGCCGAGGGTCCTCGCCCTCAGCCCGAGGCAGCGCGGCCTGCAACTCCTGGTGGATGCTGTACAGCGCGAACTCACTGGCATCGACCATCAGAAGCCGCGAAGGGCCGAGGCTCAGGATCTGGCGGCAAAGCTCGCCGCCGATAGAGCCGCCTGCGCCCGTCACCAGCACCACCTTGCCCCGCACATTGCGGTTGAGCAAGATGGTGTTCGGGGCCACCGGGTCGCGACCCAGCAGGTCTTCGATCTCCAGGTCGCGCAGGTCGCCGGCCTGGACCCGCCCGGTGGCCAGGTCCAGCAACCCCGGCAGGGTGCGCACCCGCAGGCCCAGTGGCGCGAGCGCATTGATGATCTGGTTGCGCTGCTCGCGGCCGGCCGAGGGTATGGCCAGCAGCACGTCGGTCACGTCGTACTTCTCGACCAGCGGCGACAGGCCCTTGGGCGGGTGCACCGTGAGTCCGTTGATCGCGTTGCCCTGCAGGGTCGTGTCGTCGTCGATGAAGCCGACCGGGATCAGTTCCAGGCTGGCATTGAGCACCGCAGCCAGCTGTCGGCCGGCGGCGCCGGCGCCATAGATCAGCACCCGAGGCAGCCCGGCGACCCGGCGCTTGCCGCGATAGAAGCCGCCCAGCCAGTAGCGCGCCAGAATGCGCGCTCCAATGACGCCCATCACCATCAGCACCGGCTGGACAAGACCCACCGATGCCGGCACACCGGGCACGCCGATAAGGGTGAACAGCGTCATGTACACCACGCCGTAGAAAACGGACGCCTTCAGCACGGCCATCATGGCCGCCCAGCCGGCGTAGCGGAAAACCGCGTGGTACAGGCCGCAGGCCGCGAAGATCGGCAGCGCAATCGCCAGCGAAGCCAGCGTCGGGATCCATTGCTGGCCGGAGAACACCGGCCACTCGTCCAGACGCAGGCCGAAGGCCACCCAGACGCAAAGGGCGCACCACAGCGCGTCGGCGCAGACCACCACGCCGCGCTTGACGGTGCGAGGCAGCGCCAACAGGCGGCGGGTGATGTTGAGGTTGGTCAGTGGCACGGCGGCAGCCTCGACGGCGCGCTCATTGTCCCACCGCCCTGGGGCATGACGGACGGGCTAGTGGCTCACGTCCCGGCGTTTGGCCACCTTGGCGAAGGTCAGTCCGATGATGCGCAGGTCGAACGCCATCGACCGGCGCTGCAGGTATTCCACATCGAGCGCGACCTTGTCCGGGATCGGTATCTCGTCGCGGCCGTTGATCTGCGCCCAGCCGGTGAGTCCGGGCTGCAGCAGGTGGACCCCGGCCTGGGTCCGCAGCGACACCAGATCGTCCTGATTGAACAGTGCCGGCCTTGGCCCGACGAAGCTCATGTCGCCGACCAGGATGCTCCAGACCTGCGGCAACTCGTCCAGGCTGGTGCGCCGCAGGAACGAGCCGATAGGCGTCAACCAGGCCTCGGGTTGGGTCAGCAGATGCGTGGCCAGCGCGGGCGTGCCGACCTTCATGCTGCGGAACTTGGGCATGCGAAAGATCTGGTTGTGACGTCCGACCCGGTCCGACCAATACAGTATCGGCCCCGGAGACGTCAGCCGCACCGCCAGTGCGGTCAGCAGCAGCGGAATGCCGAACACGACGAAGGACAACAGCGCCAAGGCGACGTCGAACAGCCGCTTCATGACACTACCTCAGGCTGAGGCGCATCGCGTCGACGACACGCTCGATATCCTGCTGGGTCATGTTCGATCCCGACGGCAGGCATACGCCCTGCTCGAAGAGACGGTCCGATACCGACGCGCGGCCATCGGTGAAATACCGGGCAGTGGAAAAGACCGGCTGCAGATGCATGGGCTTCCAAAGCGGCCGGGCCTCGATCATCTCGGCGGCCAGGCGGCGGATCAGGTCGCCGGCGGAGATGCCCAGTGCCGGGTCCAGTGTGCAGGCGGACAGCCAATGGGTGGAGTAGCTCCAGTCTGGCTCGGGCATCCATGTGATGCCGGCGATGCCGGACATGGCCTGCCTATAGGTCTCGAACACCGCCCGCCGCGCCAGCACCCGCTCCTGCAGCACCTTGAGCTGGCCGCGGCCGACGCCGGCCAGGATGTTGCTCATGCGGTAGTTGAAGCCGATCTCGCTGTGCTGGTAGTGCGGTGCCG
>JBJXHB010000580.1:0-4826 GCA_046160725.1 Aquabacterium sp. | reverse complement strand
GACGCCATGCCCTCGCGACCCTCGTCGGCGGTGAACATGCGCAGGCTGAGCGCGGCCGTTTCCTCGAAGGCCGCCTCGCGCCCCAGCTGCGGCACCCGGCGCACCAGCTTCTTGCACTCCATCAGCGCGGTCGGGCCGCCCAGGGCCAGCATGTCCACCTCTTCCTGCACCGCGGCCGCCAGCTGGGCCCGCGGCACGGCGCGGTGGGCCAGGCCCAGGGCCACCGCGCGCGCGCCGTCGAAGCGCTCGCCGGTCAGAAACAGCTTCATCGCATGATGGCCGCCCAGCTTGGGCAGGCAGACCACCGAGATCATGGCCGGCACCAGGCCCAGGCGCACCTCGGAGAAGCTGAACAGCGCCTCCTCGGCGGTGACGACGATGTCGCTGGCGCCGACCAGGCCCAGGCCGCCGTCGAAGGCCGCGCCGTTGACCGCGGCGATCACCGGCTTGGGGCAGTCCTGCATGCGGATCATGACCTGGTCCAGGCCGACGCCGCGGCGGCCGCCGACCACGCTGCCGGGCGGGCTCTTCAGGTCGGCGCCGGCGCAGAAGCCCGGGCCGGCGCCGGTGATGACGATGCAGCGCGCCTGGTCGTCGGCCTCGGCCCGCAGCAGGTGGTCGTGCAGGCTGTTGACCAGGTCGGCGCTCAGCGCGTTGCGCGCGTCCGGGCGGTTCAGCGTGATCCAGGCGGCGCCCTGGCGGATCTCGTACAGCGTGACGTCTGCGCTCATGGTGCGGCGGGGCGGTGGGCACCGTGGGATGCGGGCATGTGCCGCGCAGGCCCCGGGGGCCGGGTTGCGGAGGATGGGGCTTGCCCCAGGGTCGGGCCATTGTGGCGCGCCGGCCGGCCCGGCTTGTCGCTAAAGAGACGGCAACCGCAGGGTCGCCCTGCTCCACTGCGCCACCATGAACACCACGACCGCAACCGACCTGGAGGCCTTCCGGCAGCAGGCCCGCAGCTGGCTGGAGGCGAACTGCCCGGCCGAGATGCGCCAGCCCATGACCGGCGACGACGAGGCCGTCTGGGGCGGCCGCAACGCCACGTTCAGCAGCGATGCCCAGCGGCTGTGGCTGCAGCGCATGGGCGCGCAGGGCTGGACCGTGCCGACCTGGCCGCGCGAGTACGGCGGCGGTGGCCTGAGCCGCGAGCAGGCCAAGGTGCTGCAGCAGGAGATGACCCGGCTGAACTGCCGGCCGGCGCTGTGGAGCTTCGGCATCTGGATGCTGGGGCCGGCGCTGCTGAAGTACGGCACGCATGAGCAGAAGCTGGAGCACCTGCCGCGCATCGCCCGCGGCGAGATCCGCTGGTGCCAGGGCTATTCCGAGCCCAACGCCGGCTCCGACCTGGCATCGCTGGCGACCCGGGCCGAGGACCGCGGCGACCACTTCGTCGTCACCGGCCAGAAGGTCTGGACCAGCTATGCCGACAAGGCGGACTGGATCTTCTGCCTGGTGCGCACCACCAGCGGCGGCAGCAAGCACCACGGCATCAGCTTCGTGCTGTTCGACATGCGGTGGCCGGGCGTGTCCACCCGGCCGATCGTGCTGATCTCCGGCGCATCGCCGTTCTGCGAGACCTTCTTCGACGGCGTCAAGGTGCCCAAGGGCAACCTGGTCGGCACGCAGGACCAGGGCTGGGAGGTGGCCAAGTACCTGCTCGGCCACGAGCGCGACATGATCAGCGGCATGGGCGCGCGCAGCAGCGCCCAGCCCATGGGCGCCTATGCGGCCGAGCGCGTCGGCCGCGACGCCGCCGGCCGGCTGGACGACGCCGGCCTGCGCGCCCGCATCGCCCGCTTCGAGACCGACGAGTCGGCCTTTGCCAGCCTGATGGCGCGCTACGGCGAGCAGGTGCGCGCCGGCCAGGCCGACCCGGCCTATCCGTCGCTGCTCAAGTACTACGGCACCGAGCTCAACAAGCGCCGCATGGAGCTGATGATGAGCGCCGGCGGCGCCGACGCCCTGGAGTGGGAGGGCGCCGCCAGCGCCGATGGCGACGTGGCGCGGCGCTGGCTGCGCAGCAAGGCCAATTCCATCGAGGGCGGCACCAGCGAGGTGCAGCTGAACATCGTGGCCAAGCGCATCCTCGGCCTGCCCGGAGTCCAGTGACATGGCCCTGCTGCTGAATGACGAACAACGCCTGCTGGCCGACAGCGCCCGCGGCTTCTTTGCCGAGCAGGCGCCGGTGGCGGCCCTGCGGGCCCTGCGCGACACGGCCGACGTCGACGGCTTCTCGCGCGCCCTGTGGCAGCGCTGCGCCGAGATGGGCTTTGCCGGCGTGCGCGTGCCCGAGGCCCACGGCGGCATGGGCCTGGGCCTGACCGAGGCTGCCGTGCTGTGCGAGAGCGCCGGCCGCAAACTGGCGGCCACGCCGCTGCTGTCCACCGCCGTGCTGGGCGCGCAGTTGCTGGCCGCCGCACCCGCCGCACTGGCCGCGGCCTGGCTGCCCCGCATCGCGGCCGGCCAGGCAGTGGTGGCCCTGGCGCTGGACGAGGGTGCCAAGCACCGGCCCGACCGCATCGCTGCCACGGCGCGCGCCGACGGCGGCGGCTGGGTGCTGGACGGTGACAAGGTGCTGGTGCTGGACGGCCATGTGGCGCAGCTGCTGGTGGTCGTCGCGCGCACCGCCGGCGGCATCGGGCTGTTCGCGGTGGAGGCCGGCAGCGCCGGGTTGTCGGTGCAGCGCACGGTGATGGTCGATGCCCACAACGCAGCCCGGGTCCGCCTGGCCGGCGTGCGGGTGGGCGCCGACGCCCGCATCGGCAGCGATGCCGACGGCGCGGCCCTGCTCGAGGCGGCCCTGGACGCCGGCCGCGTCTGTGTCGCCGCCGAGCTGCTGGGCGCCGGCGACGAGGCCTTTGCCCGCACCATGGCCTACCTCAAGGAGCGGCGCCAATTTGGCCGCCTGATCGGCGAGTTCCAGGCCCTGCAGCATCGCGCGGCAGAGCTTTATGGCGACCTGGAGCTGGCACGCGCGGCGCTGGCCCGGGCGGCCGAGGCGCTGGACGGCGGCCGCAGCGGTGCCGCGGCATTGGTGGCGGTGGCCAAGGCCAAGGCTTGCCAGGCCGCCGACCGGGCCGTGCGAGAGGCCGTGCAAATGCACGGCGGCATCGGCATGACCGATGTCCTCGACATGGGCTTCTTCATGAAACGGGTGCGGGTGCTGCAGGAGCTGCTGGGCGACGCGTCCTTCCACGAGTCCCGACTGGCGGTGCTGCATGGCTACTGAGTCCCCCGCAGGCACCGGCGCGACCTTCGTTCCGCCGCCGGCCCTGGCCAGCATCGAGGCCATCGGCGACGCCTTGGGCGCGGCCGGCTATGTGGCCACGCGCGCCGTCGCGACATCGCTGTACCTGGCCCACCACCTGCGCAAGCCGGTGCTGATCGAGGGCCCGGCCGGCGTCGGCAAGACCGAGCTGGCGGTGTCCGCCGCCAAGGCCCTGGGCTACGAGCTGCTGCGCCTGCAGTGCTACGAGGGCCTGGACGAGAGCAAGGCCATCTACGAGTGGCAGTACGGCAAGCAGCTGCTGTACACCCAGGTGCTGAAGGAGCGCATCGGCTCGCTCCTGGAGGGCACGGCCACGCTGGACGCGGCCATGCAGCGGCTGGACCGCTTCGACGACCTGTTCTTCTCGCGCCGCTTCCTGGAGCCGCGGCCGCTGCTGCGCGCGCTGGAGCAGACGGCCGGCAGCGTGCTGCTGATCGACGAAGTCGACAAGGCCGAGGACGCCTTCGAGGCGCTGCTGCTGGAGATGCTCGCCGACTACCAGGTCACGGTGCCGGAGATCGGCACCATCCGCGCCCAGGTGCCGCCGCTGGTGCTGCTGACCTCCAACAACACGCGCGAGCTGTCCGACGCGCTGAAGCGCCGCTGCCTGCACCTGCACATCGGCTACCCCGATGCCGCGCTGGAGCGCCAGGTGCTGCACACCCGCGTGCCCGGCATCGCGCCGCAGCTGTTGGGGCAGATGGTGGCCTTCGTGCAGGCGCTGCGGGCGCAGAACCTGCGCAAGCCGCCGTCGATGGCCGAGTCGGTGGACTGGGCGCGCACCTTGCTGCTGCTGCATGCCGGCGAGCTGAGCGAGGCCATGGTGCGCGACACGCTGGCGGTGCTGCTCAAGCGCGAGAGCGACATCGTCGAGGCCCAGCCCCAGCTGGCGGGCCTGGTGCAGGCGGCCGTCGCCGCCCGCTGAGCGCACGCCCGCCCCGCCGCCAACATGGACAGCGCCATCACCGGCTTTGTGCGCGCGCTGCGCTCGGCCGGCGCCATGGTGTCCACCGCCGAGACGCTGGACGCGGCGCGCACCGTGGCCCTGATGGGCTGGAGCGACCGCGCGGCGCTGAAGGGCGCCTTCGGCCTGGTGCTGGCCAAGAGCGAGGACGACAAGGTCCTGCACGACCGGGTGTTCGACAGCTACTTCGCCCTGCCGGCCGCGCCGGCGGCACGCACCGGGCCGGCACCGGCACCGGCGCCGGCCGGCGCTGCGCCCAAGGCCGGCCCGCCGGACGGTGGCGACATGGCCGACCAGATGGAACTGGAGCGCGCGGCCCAGGCCGCCGGCGTCGACGACATCCGCTGGCAGACCCAGGTCGCCTACTACACCGGCCAGATGATGAAGGCCCTCGGCGCCGGCCGCGAGCACGACCCGGACTGGCAGCGCAAGGCCCGGGCCGTGGTGCGCCGGCGCTTCGAGCTTTACGGCGCGCCGGCCACCGAGGCCTTCATGACCGAGCTGGCGGTGCAGCGGCCGGTCGGGCGCATGGCGCCGGCCGACTACGAGCGTCTGAAGGCCGCGGTCGCGCGCATGGCGCGGCGCCTGGCCCAG
>JBJXHB010000579.1:0-2673 GCA_046160725.1 Aquabacterium sp. | reverse complement strand
GTGATCGGTTTCTCGCTGGGCGGCGGCGCCCTGCTGGCACATGCCATGACCCAGCCGGATGTGGTCTCCGGCGCGATTGCCGTCTATCCGTTCACGGCATGGATCCAGAACATCGATGGTCTCGTGTCGCGGTTCCAGGTGCCGTTGGCCCTGATGGCAGCCGGGTCGGATACCTACAACAACTGCTGCATGATCGAACGCGCGCTCGAGATCGAGAAAGCGGCCAAGGCCCGCGGCAAGACGTTTGACATGGTGGTCTATGACAAGGCGGAACACGGTTATGACCTGAGCGGCCGCAACTACCTGGCCGATGCAAGCCGTGACACCTGGAAACGCACCGAGGAAGCGCTCAAGCGCATGCACGCGGAGACGGCCAAGTGAGGTCTCGACAGGGGTTCGGGCGCGGCTTGATCGCCACGGTGGCTCTGAGTATGTTGCTGCAGGGCCTGGCCCTTGCCCAGGAGCCTGCCGCGCCGCCCATGTCCGCGGTCGAACGGGCCAAGGTGCTGCGGCTGCTGACCTGGAAGGACTTCACGCCCGCCGATGTGATCGCGCAGTTCGAGAAGGAGACCGGCTACAAGGTCCAGGTCACCCTGGCCAGCAACGACGACATGATCGCCAGGCTGCGCCAGACCACGGGCGAGGGCTTCGACCTCGCCCAGCCGTCGCAGGACCGGATCGCCACCGCGCAAAGGGACTACAAGATCTACCGCCCGATCGACCTCGCCCGGGTCAAGATGGACCGCTTCAATCCCTTGCTGCTTGATGCGACCAGGAGCGTCGCCAGTGTCGACGGCAAGCTGTACGGACTGCCGCACATCTGGGGCACCGATGGCCTGGTGGTCAACAGCAAGCTGGCCGCCAGGGTCACCGACTACGGCGACCTCTGCAGGCCCGAGTTCAAGGGCAAGACCTCCGTGCGGCTGTGGCGGCCGACGCTGCTGGGCTTCGCATTTTCGACTGGCAAGGACCCGTTCGCGGTATCCAAGGACCCGAAGGCCTATGCCGCGCTGATGGACACCGTGGTCAAGAAGCTGACCGATTGCAAGTCCGTCATGAAGTCCCACTGGGACAACAAGGATGCGGTGCTGGGCGCCATGCGCACCGGCGAGTTGGTTGCGGCCATGGTGTGGGACCGCGGCGGCTGGACACTGGCCGGCGAACGGGCGGAGTTCCGTTACATCGCGCCGCGCTCCGGCGCCATGGGGTGGATGGACACGTTTGCCCTGCCGGCGGTCGCACGCAATGACGAGGCGGCCTATGCCTGGATCAATTTCAATCTGCGACCGGATGTCGCAGCCAAGGTCGTCAAGTCGACTGGCAACCTGAGTGCCGTGAAGGACGCCGAAGGCCTGGCCGATGACAAGCGCCCGGCGCTGTATGCGGCCAGCTTTGCGCCGGCCGCGATCAAGCAGATCCGCTGGTACCAGCCTTTGGCGCCCGGCGTCGAGGAGATCGAGGGTCGGGCACTGGAGCGCATCCGCTCGGGCCCCTGACGGGCCTTGCCATGCATCAATGATCCCTTCTGAACGCATCAATCGCCTGCCTGGCTGCGGCTAGGATCGACGCACAAGCTCCAACGGAAATCCCATGCTCAAGCTCTACATCGGCAACAAGAACTACTCGTCCTGGTCCATGCGACCCTGGGTCATGCTGCGCCAGGCCGGCATTCCCGTCGAGGAAGTGATGGTGCGCTTCGACGCCTTCAGCGCCGACTCGCAGTTCAAGCAGCGCCTCGGCGCGATCAGTCCGGCCGGGCGGGTGCCGGTGCTGGTCGACGACGGCTTGGTCGTGTGGGACACGCTGTCGATCGCCGAGTACACGGCCGAGAAGTTTCCCTCCGCCGGCCTGTGGCCAGCCGATGCTGCACAGCGCGCCCGCGCGCGCAGCATCTGTGCCGAGATGCATTCCGGCTTCTCGGCGCTGCGCGGCGCCTGCCCGATGAACATCGAGGCCTCCTTGCCGGAGGCCGGCGCGCTGATCTGGCGCGACAAGCCGGCGGTGCGCGCGGACGTGGCTCGCATCATCGAGATGTGGAGCGAATTGCTGGGGCAGAACGGTGGGCCGATGCTGTTTGGCGGCTTCGGGATTGCCGATGCCTACTTTGCGCCGGTCTGCATGCGACTCAAGACTTACGCGCTGCCGGTACCGCCCGCGATTGCGGCCTATGTCGAACGCGTGCGTGCGCTGCCGGGCGTCAAGGCCTGGATCGACCAGGCTCTGGCCGAAGCCGACTTCCTCGATTTCGAGGAGCCGTACCGGTTGCGGCGCTGACGCGGGAACTGGCCGGCACCGCTGACTCGCGCGACTCGGTGTTGTATCGATCCACCACAACCTCGCCGAACCGATCCGTTGATTTTTGCCGCCACGTGTGAAGGCGGCACAGACCACAATGGCAGGCGAAACCCTGTCAGGATTCCTTTCATGCTGATTCGTACCCTGTTTCGGCGACTGGCATTTGCCGCTTGCGCCACTGCCTTGGCATTGACAGCTGCGCTCGCAGCCGCTGACTCAGTGACCGACGAGGCTCGCCGCCTGCTGAACGCCCAGCAGGCGAAAGCCGCGTTTGAACTGTTGTCGCCGCTGGAGTCGCAACGCGCCGGCGATCCATCCTTCGACTACTTGCTGGGCATCGCAGCCATCGATGCCGGTCACCCGACGCGCGCGATCTTT
>JBJXHB010000578.1:0-2925 GCA_046160725.1 Aquabacterium sp. | reverse complement strand
CGGGCTCGACGTGACGATCAAGAAGATCCCGCAGAAGGACCGCCACCTCGCCATCGCCTCGGGCGACGTGCAGTGCGCGGCCACCACGGTGGAGACCTGGATCGCGTGGAACGCCGCCGGTGTGGCGACGACGCAGATCTTCCAGCTCGACAAGAGCTTCGGCGCCGACGGCATGGTGGTCAAGCCCGCCATCGCCAGCATCCGGGACCTGAAGGGCAAGACCGTGGCCGCCGACGCACCGGGCACCGCCACCTACTTCACGCTGGCCTGGATGCTCAAGAAGAACGGCATGTCCATCAAGGACGTCACCGTGGTCAACCTCAGCCCGCAGGCCGCCGCCAACGCCTTCATCGCCGGCACGTCGCAGATCGACGCCGGCATGACCTACGAGCCGTTCCTGTCGGCCGTGCGCGCCAAGCCCGAGGCCGGCAAGATCATCGCCACCACGCTGGACTATCCGATGGTGATGGACACCTTCGGCTGCACGCCCAAGTTCCTGGCCGAGAACCCCAAGGCCGCGCAGGCCCTGGCCGACAGCTACTTCCAGGCCCTGGACATGATCAAGGCCGACCCGAAGAAGAGCTTCGAGATCATGGGCGCGGACGTCAAGCAGAGCGCCGAGGCGTTCGAGGGCAGCCAGAAGTTCCTGCGCTGGCAGGACAAGGCCGCGAACCAGAAGTTCTTCGCCGGCGAGCACGCGGCCTTCAGCAAGGAGGCCGCCGACCTGCTGCTGGAGGCCGGGATCATCCGGGCCATCCCGGACCTGTCCAAGCTGGCCGACACCCGCTTCATCCGCTGACCGGCAGGCCCGCATGAAGCCGCTGACCCCGGTCACGCCGCAGGCCCGCGTGTGGCTGGGCATCTCGTTCTTCGTCGTCTTCGTGGCGGTGTGGAGCATCGCCACCTTCGGCGGCTTCGTGCAGAAGACCTTCCTGGCCGACCCGCTGGCGATGCTGCAGTCCGGCTGGGTGCTGCTGACGAAGATGGGCTTTGCCCACGACATCGGCATGACGGTGTTCCGGGTGGTCGGCGGCTTCCTGATCGCCGCCGTGCTGGCGGTGCCGCTGGGCGTGCTGATGGGCGCGTACAAGCCGGTGGAGGCCTTCTTCGAGCCCTTCATCAGCTTTGCACGCTACCTGCCGGCCAGCGCCTTCATTCCGCTGCTGATCCTGTGGGCCGGGATCGGCGAGGCGCAGAAGCTGGCGGTCATCTTCATCGGCAGCTTCTTCAGCCTGGTGCTGATGATCTGCGTGGCCGTCGGCAACACCCGGCGCGACCTGGTCGAGGCGGCCTATACCCTGGGCGTGGGCGATGCGTCGCTGGTGCGGCGGGTGCTGGTGCCGGGCGCGGCGCCGGAGATCGCCGAGATCCTGCGCATGGTGCTGGGCTGGGCCTGGACCTATGTGATCGTGGCTGAACTCATCGGCGCCAGCAGCGGCATCGGCCACATGATCACCGACAGCCAGGCGCTGCTGGCCACCGACCAGATCATCTTCGGCATCATCGTCATCGGCCTGATCGGCTTGGCCAGCGACCTGCTGTTCAAGGCCGCCAACCAGCGCCTGTTCCCCTGGGCCCAGCTGGGCCGCTGAGAGGATGCCCGCGATGAAACCCATCCTCGACGTTCGCGGCGTGGCCAAGCGTTTCACCACGCTGCAGGGCGGCCAGACGCTGGCGCTGCAGGCCACCGACCTGGCGGTCAACGAGAACGAGTTCATCACCATCCTCGGACCCAGCGGCTGCGGCAAGAGCACGCTGCTGCGCATCGTGGCCGGGCTGGAGACGCCCAGCGAGGGCACGGCCGCGCTGGACGGCCGGGCCATCACCGGGCCCGGCGCGGACCGCGGCATGGTGTTCCAGAGCTACACGCTGTTTCCCTGGCTGACGGTGCGCGACAACGTCTGCTTCGGCCTGCGCGAGCGTGGTGCGCCGCGCGCCGAGCAGCTGCGCGTGGCCGACGCCTTCCTGGCCAAGGTCGGGCTCAAGGGTTTCGAGCACCACTATCCCAAGCAGCTGTCCGGCGGCATGCAGCAGCGCACCGCCATCGCCCGCGCCCTGGCCAACGACCCGCGCATGCTGCTGATGGACGAGCCCTTCGGCGCGCTGGACCACCAGACCCGCGAGCTGATGCAGGAGCTGCTGCTGGGCATCTGGGAGGAGCAGCGCAAGACGGTGCTGTTCGTCACCCACGACATCGACGAGGCGGTGTTCATGGCCAGCCGCGTGGTGGTGATGAGCGCGCGCCCCGGCCGCATCAAGCTGGACCGGCGCGTCGAGCTGCCCTACCCGCGCCACTATGCCGTCAAGACCACGCCGGCCTTCATGGCGCTCAAGGCCGAGCTGACCGAATGCGTGCGCGAGGAAGTGCTGGCCGCACAGGCGCTGCAGCCCGGCTGACGGCACTGATACCCGATTGCGGTCAGGACTATCCATTCGGGTGGCGCGACGGGCTCGATGCTGTCGTTGCGAATGACTGCTGTTGCTTTCGGAGCGCCGTGTGCTCAACATCCGCGCGAGGCCGAGGCCACCGGGTGGCCGGATGTCTACGTGTCCCCCGCCGCCGATCGGCCTGACGGCCGACCGACGGCTCCTCCTTTACCTCCGACATCCGGCCACCCGGCGTCCTCGGCCCTGCCGCTGCGGTGGCGCTTTGGGCCAGACACCGCCTGTGCACCCACAAGGTCCGGGCCGGCGGGCTTTGCGGCCTGTGGGAGGCGCCGAGAACCGGAAGCCCCGGGGCCCGCGCGCGTACCCGCGCGCCTCAACATCTGACTCGCGGCACCTGTCTGAGCGAAGCGTGGAGTGAACCCCTGACCTTGGACCAGTCAAGGTTTACGAGACTGATACGCTGGCAAGGCCTTCATCAGGAGAAGGTTCATGTCATCCAAAGCACCCTACCGGCGGCATTCGCCCGAGTTCAAGCTG
>JBJXHB010000577.1:0-3546 GCA_046160725.1 Aquabacterium sp. | reverse complement strand
CGGCAGTTCGGCCATCTCGGCAATGCCGCCGGCGTTGTCCGTCACCGGGCCATAGGCGTCCAGCGCCACTACCAGTCCCGCCAGCGCCAACATCGTCGTCGCCGCGATGGCGATGCCAAAAAGGCCGGCCAACAGGAACGAGACGATGATGCCCGCGCAGATGATCAGCGCCGGCAGGGCGGTCGCCTCCAGCGAGATCGCCAGGCCCTGGATGACGTTGGTGCCGTGGCCCGTGGTCGAGGACTGCGCGATGCTGCGCACCGGGCGGTATTCGGTCGAGGTGTAGTATTCGGTGATCCAGACCAGCAGGCCGGTCACCGCCAGGCCGACCAGCGCGCAGATGAACAGGCTGGTGCCGGTCACCGCCATGCCGGTGGTCATGGTGAGCGAGCCGCCGAAGCCGGTGGTCATGGCGATGGTGATGGCAATCAGGATCGCCGAGATCGCGCCGGTGACGGCCAGCCCCTTGTACAGCGCGCCCATGATGTTGTTGGTGGCGCCGAGCTTGACGAAATACGTGCCGATCACCGAGGCGATGATGCAGACCGCGCCAATCAGCAGCGGCAGCAGCATCATGGCGTCGGCATCGGGCCCGGCCTTGAAGAAGATCGCGCCCAGCAGCATCGTCGCCACGATCGTGACCGCATAGGTCTCGAACAGGTCGGCCGCCATGCCGGCGCAGTCGCCCACGTTGTCGCCCACGTTGTCGGCGATGGTGGCGGGGTTGCGGGGGTCGTCCTCGGGGATCCCGGCCTCCACCTTGCCCACGAGGTCCGCACCCACGTCCGCACCCTTGGTGAAGATGCCGCCGCCAAGCCGCGCGAAGATCGAGATCAGCGATGCGCCGAAGGACAGCGCCACCAGCGCCTCAAGCACCGGACGCATATCAGCCCCAGGCGCCATGCCGGACCGCAGCACGAAATAGTAGATCGCCACGCCCAGCAGGCCGAGGCCCACCACCAGCATGCCGGTGATCGCACCCGCCTTGAAGGCAACGTCCAGGCCAGCTGCCAGCCCCTGGCGCGAGGCCTGGGCGGTGCGGACATTGGCGCGGACCGAGACATTCATGCCGATGTATCCGGCCACACCGGACAGGATGGCGCCGATGGCAAACCCGATCGCCACGGTCATGCCCAGCGTCATGGCGAGCAGGATCAGGATGACGACACCCACGCCGCCAATGGTCAGATACTGGCGGTTCAGATAGGCGCGCGCGCCTTCCTGGATGGCATTGCCGATTTCCTGCATGCGGGCGTTGCCGGCATCGGCGGCCAATACCTGGCGCGATGCCACCAGCCCATACAGCAGGGCGATCACCCCGCAGACGATGATGACGATTGTGGTCAATGCCATTTCGGCGGATCCTCCTCATATTGCAGCGAGCGTGAGACGCGCCGCCGCTCCCGGCTACAAGCCGGATTTGTTAGGCAGTTCGGCCGCGGGATATGACAGAGATGAAAGCAGCAGGCAACGGGACCGGCAGCAAGATTCGATTGCCAAGCGGCTCCCCCTGCGGAATCCTGCCGGAACGGAGCGCCTGTAGCTCAGTTGGTTAGAGCGGGCCGCTCATAACGGCTTGGTCGCGGGTTCAAGTCCTGCCAGGCGCACCACCTCCTTCCCGCCCGCCTCCTTTCCGCCCACCGGAATTGCGCCGTGACGCCCATCCCCCTAGAACTCGGCCCCCAGAGCACGCCACCCAGAACACGCCACCCCTCCCAGCCCGTCAGGAGCCGACCATGGCCGCCTACCAGTACGTCTATGTCATGAAAGACCTGACCAAAGCCTTCCCCGGCGGGCGCGAGGTGTTCAAGGGCATCACCCTGTCCTTTCTGCCCGGCGTGAAGATCGGCGTGCTCGGCGTCAACGGTGCCGGCAAATCCACCCTGCTGAAGATCATGGCCGGCATTGAGACCGACTACGGCGGCGAGGCCTGGGCCGCCGAAGGGGTGCGCATCGGTTACCTGGAACAGGAACCCAAGCTCGACGAGGACAAGACCGTCTCCGAAAATGTCCAGTTGGCATTCGGCCCGCTGCGTGCGGCGATCGACCGGTTCAACGAGATCTCCAACCTGTTCGCCGAGCCGATGGACGACGACAAGATGAACGAACTGCTCGCCGAACAGGGCGACTTGCAGGAGAAGATCGACCACGAGGATGGCTGGGAGCTGGATCGGCGCATCGAGATCGCGCTCGACGCCCTGCGCTGCCCGCCGCCCGACAGCCCGGTGACCAGCCTGTCCGGCGGCGAGCGCCGGCGCGTGGCGCTGTGCCGGCTGTTGCTGGAAAAGCCCGACATGCTGCTGCTGGACGAACCCACCAACCATCTGGACGCCGAATCGGTCGCCTGGCTGGAAAAGACCCTGCGCGATTTCGCCGGTACCGTGCTGGTCATCACCCATGACCGCTACTTCCTGGAGAACGTGACCAACTGGATCCTGGAGATCGAGCGCGGCCGCGGCTATCCGTTCGAGGGCAACTACTCCTCCTGGCTGGACCAGAAACGCAAACGCCTGCAGGTGGAAGAAAAAGAGGAAAGCTCACGCCAGCGCGCGCTGGCCGCCGAGCAGGAATGGATCGGCTCCTCCGCCCGCGCCCGCCAGACCAAGAGCAAGGCGCGTATCCAAAAATACGAGGAGATGCTGCAGAAGAGCCAGGAAATGGTCACTGGCGTCGCCGAGATCGTCATCCCGCCCGGCCCGCGCCTCGGCGGCATCGTTATCGAGGCCGAAGACCTGCGCAAAGCCTATGGCAACCGCTTGCTGATCGAGGACCTCAACTTCAAGCTGCCGCCCGGCGGCATCGTTGGCGTGATTGGCCCGAACGGTGCCGGCAAGACAACGCTGTTCCGCATGATCACCGGCCAGGACACGCCGGATTCGGGCTCGCTCAAAGTCGGCGAGACCGTCAAGCTCGGCTATGTCGACCAGAGCCGCGATAGCCTGGATGCCACCAAGTCCGTCTGGGAAGAAATCAGCGGCGGCACCGATGTGCTCTACATCGGCAAGCGCGCCGTGCCCTCGCGGGCCTATGTCGGTGCCTTCAACTTCAAGGGCTCGGACCAGCAGAAGAAGGTCGGCATCCTGTCCGGCGGCGAGCGCAACCGCGTCCACCTGGCCAAGATGCTGAAGAGCGAAAGCAACGTCATCCTGCTCGACGAACCAACCAACGACCTCGACGTCGACACGCTCCGCGCGCTGGAAGACGCCCTGGAAGAATTCGCCGGCTGCGTCGTGGTGATCAGCCATGACCGCTGGTTCCTCGATCGCCTCGCCACCCATATCCTCGCCTTCGAGGGCGATAGCCACGTGGAGTGGTTCGAGGGCAACTTCCAGGACTACGAAGCGGACAAGCGACGTCGACTCGGCGCGGACGCCACCGAACCCCACCGCATCAAATACCGCCCGCTGCAACGCTAGGGCTTGGTTCTTGGGGCGGGGGAAAGGAAGCAAGGCTGGGGCTTTGCCCCAGACCCCACCAGGGACCCGAGGTCCCTGGACCCTCAACCATAAGGCGCCGTCGGCGAGGGGAGGCATCGTGACCTTGGCC
>JBJXHB010000576.1:0-5182 GCA_046160725.1 Aquabacterium sp. | reverse complement strand
CTAGGGGCGGTGCGCGCTATGCTGGCGCCGCCATGACCGCTGCCATGAGCCCAGCAACCGGCGCCGCTGCAGGCGCCGACCTCGAAGCCGCCTACGCGCAGACGCGGCGCTCGCTGCTGGCCTACCTGCGGCGCCTGAGCGGCGATGCGCAACTGGCCGAGGACCTGATGCACGACGTGATGGTCAAGGCCCTGACCGCGCTCGGCGAGGGCCGCGGGGCGCCACGCAACCTGGCCGCCTGGCTGCACCGCGTGGCGCACAACGCCGCCATGGATCACCACCGGGCGCAGCGCCCGGATGTGGTCGATGACGACGAGCTGCTGTCCATTGCCGCCGAGTCGGGCGATGCGCAGGCCTTTGACGAGCGCCGCGCCCTGGAGTCCATCTCGCAGTGCCTGCGCCCCATGACGGAGCGGCTGCCCGACACCTATCGCGATGTGGTGCGGGCTTCGGAGTTCGACGGCCGTCCGCTGGACCGCATCGCCCGCGATCTGGGCATCAGCCCCGCTGCGGCGCGGCAGCGGGCCAGCCGCGGCCGCCGCCTTTTGCGCGACGAACTGCAGCGCTGCTGCCGGCAGTTGCTGGCTGAGGCCGGGCTGTCACCCGAGGGTGATGTCGGCGCGGCTGCAAAGGGCGAGGCCGGCCTGGCCGCAAACGGCGAAGCTGCACGCCAAGCGCACTCGGCGCCCGGACGTGGCTGCGGCTGCTCCGGCGCCCGATCCTGCAACTGAGGCCGGCCGCAGGCGTCAGCGCGCGAGTTGCCGGGCCTGTTCGGTCAGGCCATGGCGCTCGCCATAGCCTGCGGCCAATGCAGCCGCCGCGCGCGCGGCGCTGGCGCGTGCTGCCGCTGCATCGCCCGCCGCGGCCTGTGCGCGAGCCAGCAGCAGCAGCGACTCGCCGACATCGGCACTGCGCGCCGGATCGCGCGCGATGCGCTCGTACTCGGCCAGTGCGATGCGAGCCTCGGCCTGCGCGGCCGCGGCGTCACCCTTCTTGAGCTGGGCGTTGGCGGCCAACACGGCCCACTCGGCCCGCAGATGGCTTTGCGCCGGCGGCGGCGGCAGGGCGTCGCGGCCGGCGCGAACGGACTGCAGGGCGGCGTCGGTTTGGCCTCGGGCCAGCAGCAACTGGGCGCGTACCAGGGGCACGCTCAGCCGTTGGCTGCCGGCTCCCGCCAGGGCCGCAGGCTCGATGCGGTCCAGGGCAGCCTGGGCCTCGTCGTCCCGCCCGGCACGCAGCTGCATGTGGGCCTGGATCAGCTCGAGCTGGGCCAGCGAATGTCGGCGCTGGCGCTCGCGCGCGAGGGTGATCGCGCCCTGCAGGGTGCGCAGGGCGCGCTCCGGGCCATCCAGGCGCAGCTCGAAGCCGGCCTGGCTGCCGATCAACCAGTCTGGAGGCGCTGCGTCGCCGTTGGCCGTACGCCAGCGATGCAGCACGTCGTTCAGCAGCGGCCGGCCATCGCGCCATTCGCCCCACAGGGCCAGGTAGCCGGCGCGGTCGCGCAGATGGGCCAGGTGATCCAGCGTGCCCTCCTGCCCATTGCGCACGGACCACTGATCCTGCTTGTTCAGCAGGTCGAAGGCGGCCGTGAGGTTGCCGCGCTGCCGCTCCCAATCGCGCTGGCGACCCAGCATCTTGGGATAGGTGTTCCCGCGCGTGTCGTCGTTGGCCTCGGCCTGCGCGATCCATTCGGCCACGATGGCGATGGCATCGGCGATGCGGCCCTGGGCGCGCGCGAGGTCGGCGCGGGCGCCGGCGCAGGCCGAATGCAGCACGCGGTCCGGCCGTGCCACGGCGGCCAGCGCCGCCGTCGCCTTGTCCAGTCGCTGCTGGGCCCGCTCCAGCTGGGCGGCCGCGATATCGGTCTCGACCGTGTCGCAGGCCACCTGGGCCACTTGCGCCGGGTTGCCGCTGCGCTCGGCGTACTGGGCCGCCAACTCCATGACCTCCAGTTCGGCCTGGGTGTCGCCCAGGGTCAGGTACTGGCCGGCGATCGGCAGCAACAGGCCGATCGCGATCTCGGGCTTGGCGTCGTACTGCTTGCGGATCAGCTCGGTGGTGCGCTGGAGCATCTCGCGCTGCGTCAGCGGCCGGCCGGCCGAGCCGATCGAGTTGAGCATCAGGCTGTACATGCTGGCGCGGGCCTGGGCCCGCTCGGCCGCGGCCTGTGCGCGGTCGCGTTGCTGCTGCGCCTCCCAGGCCTGCCAGGCGGTGCCGGTGATGCCGGCCAGCAGCGCCAGCAGCGTGGCCGAGGCGGCGCCTACGGCCAGGCGGTGGCGGCGCACGAAGCGCCCGCCGCGGTAGCGCAGGCTGTCCGGCCGCGCCAGCACCGGCAGATGGTCCAGATGGCGGCGGATGTCTTCGGCCAATGCCGCCACGCTGGCATAGCGCTCGGCGGGCTCCTTCTTCAAGGCCTTGGCGACGATGGTGTCCAGGTCGCCGCGCAGGCTGGCATGCAGCCGACGCGGCGTGGCGGCACGGCGCGCGGCGGCGGCGGTGTCGCTGGTGCAGGCTGGTGCGGTGGACAGGCGCTGCGCCTCGGTCTCGCCGATCGAGCGCAGGCGCTGCAGCGGCGTCTGTGCCGGCTTGATGGTGGGATGCCCGCCGCCCAGCAGGTTGAACAGCAGCACGCCCAGGGCATAGACATCGGTGGCGGTGGACACCGGCGCGCCCTGCACCTGCTCGGGCGCGGCGTATTCGGGCGTGAAGGCGCGCTGGGTGGTGCCCACGGCCTCGGCGCCGTTGGCTTCGCCGTCGTCCATCAGCCGGGCAATGCCGAAGTCCAGCAGCTTGGGCACGCCATGGGCATCGACCAGGATGTTGGCCGGCTTCAGGTCGCGGTGCAGCACCAGGTTGGCATGCGCATGGCTGACCGCGTCGCACACCTGCAGCACCAGGCGCAGCCGGCCGGCGATGTCCAGCGCGCGCTCGTCGCACCAGCGGTCGATCGGCGCGCCGTCGATGCGCTCGATCACCAGGTAGGGCTGGCCGTCGTCGGATACGCCGGCATCGAGCAGTCGCGCGATATTGGGGTGCGCCAACCGCGCCAGCGCCCGGCCTTCGCGCAGGAAGCGCTGCTGCCCCGCGCCGCCCAGCAGCCCCAGGTTGGGCAGCTTGATCGCCACCTCGCCGGCAAAGCGGCCATCGCTGCGTTCGGCCAGCCACACGCTGCCCATGCCCCCGCTGCCCAGCAGCCGGCGCAGCGTGTAGGCGCCCAGGCGGCGGCCTTCCAGCGTGGGCTCGGCCACCGCGGCCAGCGCGTCGCCTTCCAGAAAGCCCTGGTCCTGCAGTTCGCCCTGCTCGGCCAGCAGCGCGGCCAGTTCGTCGGCCAGGGCGGCATCGCCCGCGCGCAGCTCGGCCAGCCGGTTCGCGCGCGCGGGCGCATCGAGCTCCATCAGCTCATCGAGCAGCGGGCTCAGGCGGGACCAGCGGGCGGGATCGATACGGGGCATGGCGCGGTTCGGCAGTCCTGGGGAAATCGCAAAGTGCCAGCCAAACCCGACATGCCAGGCCCGAGATGTGCCCGCCGGCTGGGTTATGCGTCCTGCATCACATGGCGCAGGAACAGCCGCGCCTTGTTCCAGTCGCGCTGCACGGTGCGGTCCGAGACACCACGCATCGCCGCGATCTCGGTGAAATCGAAGCCGCAGAAGAACTTCAGCTCCACCAGTTCGGCCAGCGCCGGTTCGGCCTGGGCCAGTTCGTCCAATGCCTCACTCAGTGCATCCAGGCTCTGCGGTGCGGCAACCTCGTTGGCGGCCGCCGTGTCCAGCGTGGTGAGATGGAACTCGCCGCCGCGCTTGATCGCCCGGCGCTGGCGCACATAGTCCACGATCAGGCCGCGCATGGCCCGCGCCGCATAGGCGAAGAAGCGCGCACGGTCGGGGAAGGCGTTGCTGCGCGCCGAGAGGTTCAGGTAGGCCTCATGCAGCAGCGTGGTGGCGCCCATCGTCAGGCCCGACGCATTGGCATGCAGCTGGTGGCGCGCCATGCGGTGCAGCTCGCGATACAGCGCGGCAAAGAGCTCGCCGCTGGCTTTCAACTCCCCGCGCTCGGCAGCGGCCACGGTGGCGATCAGCACATCGGCAGCGGGATCGTCGGGCAGGCCAGTGCCACCCGGATCGGCGCCGGCGGCCGGGTCTGGGGTGTCAGGTGCGGGCGGCATGGCGGGAGACGATAGCGAGCCGACGCGCATTGGGCAAGCCCGCCGCGTCGATGGAAGCGATGCAGGCGACGTGGCCAGGGCGCCAGGTCTTCGGGCGCGATGTCGGGTTTGGTGGCCGCTTTGCGATCACACCATTGCCGACCCAAAGCGGCCGGACCGACATCCCCCCAACTGCCAAGGAATCAGACCCATGACCGCTTCCACCGCCACCGCCACCGCCCCGGCGACGCCGGACTTCGCCGCCATCAAGCAACGCCAGCAGGCCACCTGGGCCTCGGGCGACTTTGCCGTGGTCGGCACCACCTTGCAGATCGTCGGCGAGCAGCTGGCCGAGGCTTGCGACATCCGCGCCGGCGAGCGCGTGATCGACGTCGCCGCCGGCAACGGCAATGCCACGCTGGCCGCCGCGCGCCGCTTTGCGGACGTGACCTCCACCGACTATGTCGGCCACCTGCTGGACAAGGGCGCCGCCCGGGCCCGGGCCGAAGGCCTGAACGTGGCCTTCCAGGTGGCCGATGCCGAGGCGCTGCCGTTTGCCGACGCCCACTTCGACGTCGCGCTGTCCACTTACGGCGTGATGTTCACCCCGCAGCACAGCCGCTCGGCCGCTGAGCTGCTGCGCGTGGTGCGCCCGGGCGGGCGCATCGGCCTGGCCAACTGGACGCCCGAAGGCTTCATCGGTCGGCTATTCAAGGTGATCGGCGCGCATGTGTCACCGCCGGCCGGCGTGGCTTCGCCGGCGCTGTGGGGCACGGAGGCGCATCTGAAAGCGCTGTTCGGCGCGCTGGCCAACGACATCCGCGTCGTGCGCCGGATGTTCAATGTCCGCTACGCCTCGGCGCGGGCGCGTGCGGCGCCCTTGTCCAGCAGATGGGCGACATAGTCGGTCGAGGTCACGCGGGCGAAGCGGCGCGCGGCGGCCAGGGTGGCATTGCCGTTGCCGGCGGCCACGTCGATGACGCGCTCGCCGGCGCGGATGTCGCAGGACTCGGCGAGCTGCTCGCCGACGATCTGCAG
>JBJXHB010000575.1:0-3018 GCA_046160725.1 Aquabacterium sp. | reverse complement strand
CGTCGTCGACATCGACGAGGCCAGTCTCGATGCGGTGGGGCCGTGGCCTTGGCCGCGGGCGACCATGGCACGGCTGGCGCGGCAGCTTGATGCTGCGGGTGCCGTGGTCCAAGCCTACGACATGGTTCTTGACGCGCCGCGTGAAGGCGACGACGAACTCGCCGAAGCCTGGCGCAAGCTTCCTGTCGTCGGCGGACAGATATTCTCGCTGGATCCCACCGTGGTGCCCCGTGTGGGCCGGCCGGCCGGTTCGATGGAAGGTGCGGGCTGCCCAGACTCGGCGCCTGCTAGCCATGGGGTGGTCGCCAACAACGCGATCATTGCCGCGGCGACGTCGGTTGTCGGGCACCTCACACCGGTCGTCGAGATCGACGGGGTTGTCCGGAAAGTGCCGGCCGTGGTTTGCCACGATGGGCGGGCCTACCCCAGCTTGGCGCTGGCGGTGCTTTGGCGCGCATCTCAGGGCAGTGGATCCGCCGGGTTGGGGCCAGACTGGCAGCCATCGAGCGTGCCGGTCCGGGGGTTGGGTGGGCTTCACGCTGACACCCTGTGGACAAGCACAGCGCTACCCGGCGTTACTGTCCCGGTGGACTCTCGTGGGCACATGCGTGTACCGTATCGCGTGTCGCGGTCAGCCATTTCCTCGGTTCCTGCTGCCCAGGTTTTGAATGGCACGGTCGACACCTCTCCGCTCAAGGGTGCGATCGTCCTGGTGGGGGCCACCGCCTTCGGAATTGGCGACACCACGGCCACACCATTGGCCCGTGTCGCTTCCGGCGTAGAAGTGCACGCACAGTCGCTGGTCGGGCTTCTGGATGGTACGGTGCCATACACCCCTGTCCGTGCTGCAGCGGTTCAGGGTGTCGCGGCAGCGTTGTCGGTCGCCCTGCTGCTGGCGATTGCTGTGCGGAGGCAGGGAGCACCCGTCAAGCGACTTCCAATCGCGGGTGCAGCACTTGCAATGATGATGGCACTGGGCGCGGCTTTCGCACTAGTTGGGGCCGACCTGTGGCTGCCCTGGACCTTGCCGGCCCTCTTCATTCTGTTGGCCTCGTCGGCACTGGCCACAGCAGAACATGCCATCACCAGGGTTCAGCGGGAGCGGTTGTCGGCTCACTTGGGTTCGTACCTTCCTGCCCCGGTAGCCGAGCGACTTGCAACCATCGACCCCTCTGGCTCAATTCAGGTCGATCATCGGCACGTCACGGTGTTGGTCGCGGACATTCGAAACTTCTCTGCTCGGGCGATTCATCGGCCTCCGCAGGAGACCGCGGTCCTTCTCCACGCGTTCTATTGCCTGGCGGTCGACGTGGTCGAGCAACACGGAGGCGTGATCGAGAACGTGGTCGGAGACTCCGTGCTCGCCGTGTGGAACGCCTATTCGGACAGCACGGGACACGAAGAGCTTGCTGCAGCTGCCGCGTGCGAACTGGTGCGTGCGACGCGTGTTCTATGGGGCGGCGGCCCCGCTCTCAACGACGATGCGACCGTGCAGCCGCTGGCCCTGGGTGTGGGCCTCGAAGCTGGCACGGCCATTGTCGGCTCGTTTGGACCGGCCCGGCGCCGTGCTCACGTCGCGCTGGGAGAGCCCGTCAGCGTAGCATCCCGGCTCCAGCAAATGACCCAGGATCTGTCCATTCCCGTCCTGATGGGCCCCAAACTCGCATCAAAGCTCGACCCTGGGCGTACTGAAGCTCTGGGCAACTACCTCCTCGAAGGCATGAGCGCACCAGTTACCATCTTCGCGCCTGCCGATTGGGCAGACCTTGTTCCTACCGAACACCTATGGGCAAGCCTGGGCAAGTCGACGCAAGACGGCGTCGACTCGTCCGATGCATGGAGCCCGATTCGCGATGCCGGCTTGACATCCGGACTATCCTCCGCCATACCTCGTACCGCGTGATTGACCGCCTCAATGGGGCGCACCGGCCCACTGGCCGGCAATCCGTCCTTCGTTGTCTTGTCGCATTGGTCCTGGTGACGCAGCTCGCCGGCGCAGCCATCGCGCAACTTGGGCTCGTCACAGAGCCGGCAGCCGGCGGTACAGCGGCGGCTGACCTGGTCATCGCGCAGCCATTGGCGTGTCGGGCACTGGCGGCCACCAGGTTTCCCTCGTCGGCCGCGGAGCGCCGGCGCTTGATCCAGCAGCTTGATCTCGCACGCAGCAGTTGCAGGGATCACCCTGAGCTGTTGGCCCTGCTGGGCAGCCTGTGGCTTGACGAGGGCGAGCCAGCGGTTGCCCTGCAGTGGCTTGAGCGGGCATTGATGCTGGACCCATTGCTCTTGGGAGCCCGTGTCGACATGGCGCTCACACTTGCAAGGCTGGGGGATGACACTGCTCGTTTGGAACTGCTCCGTGAATGGCGCGACAGGGCCGATGTTCCACCCTTGGCCCGTACGCGCCTGATGGGCGGACCGGGGTTGCAGCCCAGGACGGGCGCGCCGCCAACGGCGCGGGCGAGTCAATGGGCGCAAGTTGCCGAACTGACGCTGATGGGCGGCTGGGAGTCCAACCTTGACCGGTCGCCCCGTCTGACCGAATTGACTATCACGCCGCCTGACGGCCCGATTGATCTGCCGCTGGAGCGCCCACTCAAGCCGCGCCCAGGGTCCGCAACCCTGGTGGAGGTGGCTTACCAGCTTGCGCACAGCCCTTCTGCAGGTACGTTGGTGCAGGCAGGGGTTCACGCAACGGGCCGGTGGGCGCCATCCGAGACCACGACCGATTGGCGCCACCTTCAGGTCGCTGCCAGCGTCAGTCAACGTCTGAATGACTGGAAGCTGGAGTTGCGCAGTTCCATCAGCCAATTTGGCGGACCGTTGAACAGCCCGTACCAGGCGGCCAGCTACGGCTTTGTCGTTGAGCGCCCCGGTCTCGGCTGCAACGTGCAGGTCGGACTTGACAAAGAGCACCGTACGTACCGGGACGCCCCCTTCAACGATGGGGTCACAACGTCACTGCTGACCAGCGCTCAGTGCCGGACGGGCCAACAGAGCCAGTGGACGGTGGGGGTCGCG
>JBJXHB010000574.1:0-13087 GCA_046160725.1 Aquabacterium sp. | reverse complement strand
CTGCAGCGCCTGGGCTGGACCGCGTCGCGCCGGGCCTGGGGCCATGCCGCGCTGTGGCTGCCGCTGGCCGCCGTGCTGGCCGGCGGGCGGCTGGACGCGCTGTCGCTGATGCAGGAGTGGGCGCAGCGCCAGGACGTGTGGGCCGCGGCCTGCTGGCGCCATCTGCAGATCGTCGTCACGGCGCTGCTGCCGGCCCTGCTGCTGGGCGTGCCGCTGGGCGTGCTGGTGGCGCGGCGCCCGCGCCCCGGCCAGCGGCTGCTGGCGCTGCTGGGCCAGGTGCAGACGATGCCGTCCATCGCCTTGTTCGGGCTGCTGATCGCGCCGCTGGCGGCATTGGGCACGCTGTGGCCGGGCTCGGGCATCCAGGGCGTCGGCCTGTGGCCGGCGGCGCTGGCCCTGGTGGCCTATGCGCTGCTGCCCATCGTCGCCGGCGTGGCCGCCGGGCTGCAGCAGGTGGAGCCGGCGGTCGTGGAGGCGGCCCGGGGCATGGGGCTGACGCGGGGCCAGAGGCTGCGCCAGGTCGAGCTGCCGCTGGCCCTGCCGGCGCTGTGGTCGGCGCTGCGGCTGGCTGCCGTGCAGGGCGTCGGCCTGGCCGTCGTGGCGGCGCTGATCGGTGCCGGCGGGCTGGGCACGCTGGTGTTCCAGGGCCTGGCCGCGGGCGCGCTGGACCTGGTGCTGCTGGGCGTGCTGCCGGTGGTGGTCATGGCGGTGGTGCTGGATGCGTTGCTGGGCACCTGGGCCGCGTCGTCCCGCATCGGCCGCGTTGCGCCGCTGCCGCCATCGGGCCTGCCCGCATGATCGAGCTGCGCCACGTCACCAAGCGCTATGGCGCGGCGCTGGCCATCGACGACCTGTCGCTGTTGGTCCGCCGCGGCGAATGCGTGGTGCTGCTTGGGCCCTCAGGCTCGGGCAAGTCGACGGCGCTGCGGCTGATCAACCGGCTGGTCGATGCCGATGCCGGGCAGGTGCTGTTCGACGGTCGTGACGTGCGCGAGCAGCCGGCCGCCGCACTGCGCCGGCAGATGGGCTACGTGATCCAGTCGACCGGGCTGTTTCCGCACTGGACGGTGGCGCGCAACATCGCCACCGTGCCGCAGCTGCTGGGCTGGCCGAAGGCGCGCATCGCGGCCCGGGTGGACGAGCTGCTGGCGCTGCTGGGGCTGGACCCGGGCCTAGCCCCGCGCTATCCGCACCAGCTGTCCGGCGGCCAGCAGCAGCGCGTGGGCGTGGCCCGCGCGCTGGCGGCCCAACCGCAGGTGCTGCTGATGGACGAGCCCTTCGGCGCGCTCGACCCGCTGACGCGCCACGGCCTGCAGGGCGAGCTGCTGCGCATCCACCGCATGCAGGGCCAGACCATCGTGCTGGTGACGCACGACATCGACGAGGCGCTGCGGCTGGCCACGCGCATCGTGCTGCTGGACCGCGGCCGCCTGGTGCAGGCGGCCACGCCGGCCGAGCTGCTGCGCCGGCCGGCCAACGCCTGGGTGGCGGACTTCCTGGGCCGCGACCAGGCTGCGCTGCGGCTGCTCGCACTGCGCTGCGTCGGCGATGCCGTGCGCCCCGGTGCTGTGCCCGAGGCCGGAGGCGTGGCTGCCACGGCTGGGCCGGCGCTGCTGCAGACCCAGTCGCTGCGCGAGGCGCTGGCGGCCTTTCTGGCGCATGGTGTCGACCGCCTGCCGGTGGCCGATGCGCAGGGCACCATCGTCGGCATGCTGCACCTGGCCGACCTGATGCAGCCGGTACCGTGACCGGCCCGCTCGCCAGGCTTCCGTCGCGAGCCTTATGGCGCGAGCCGGCGCTGTGGACCGCGGCGCTGCTGCTGGCGCTGGCGCTGGGCATGGAGCGGCTCAAGCCGCTGTTCGCCTGGGCCTTCCCGCAGCTGGCACGGCCGCTGTACGAGCAGGACAGCTTTGCGGACCTGCTGCTGGCGCATGTGGCCCTCGTCGCCGGGTCCAGCGGCCTGGCCGCGGTCGTCGGCATCGGGGCCGGCATCGCCGTCACCCGCGGCGCCGGGCGGGCCTGGCGGCCGGTGGTCGAGACCCTGGTCGCGATCGGCCAGACCGTGCCGCCGGTGGCGGTGCTGGCGATTGCGGTGCCGCTGGTGGGTTATGGCACCGCACCGACGCTGCTGGCGCTGGTGCTGTACGGCCTGCTGCCGGTGCTGCGCGGCACCATCGCCGGGCTGGCCGCGGTGCCCGCTGCGGTGTGCGAGGCGGCGCGCGGTGCCGGCATGCGGCCCTGGCAGCAGCTGCTGTGGGCCGAGCTGCCGCTGGCCTGGCCCGGCGTGCTGGCCGGGCTGCGCAGCTCGGTGGCCATCAACATCGGCACCGCTGCCATCGCCGCGACCGTGGGTGTGCGCAGCCTGGGCTCGCCCATCATCGTCGGCCTGTCCGGCTTCAACACCGCCTATGTGCTGCAGGGCGCGCTGCTGGTGGCCCTGCTGGCACTGGCGGTGGACCAGGGTTTCGCACGCGCGGCCCGCGCGGCGCAGCGCCACCGGCCCGGTGCCGGCGGCTGACCGTGGCGCAGAATCCGCCTCCCCGAACCGGCCCCGCCCCACCATGAACCACCTCAGCGGCATCGATGCGGCCTTCCTGCATCTGGAGTCCCCGGAGATGCCGATGCATGTCGGCTCGCTGCACGTGCTGGAGCTGCCGCCCGGCTACGAAGGCGACTTCTTCGAGAACGTCAAGGCCTGCCTGGCCGAGCGGCTGCACCTGGCGGACGTGTTCACGCGCAAGCTGGCGCTGATGCCGTTCGACCTGAGCAACCCGGTCTGGGTGGAGGACGACGACATCGACCTGGAGCACCACGTGCGCCACATCACGCTGCCCAAGCCGGGCAGCAACACCCAGCTGCAGCAGTACGTGGCCCGGCTGCATTCCACGCTGCTGGACCGCAGCCGGCCGCTGTGGGAGTTCTTCGTCATCGACGGCCTGCGCAGCGGAGAGGTGGCGCTGTACATCAAGGTCCACCATGCGCGGCTGGACGGCCAGGCCGGCGTGGCGCTGGGCCGCGCCATCCTGGACACCGAGCCCGCCGGCCGCCGCATCAAGCCGCCGCGGCCGCGGCTGCGCCGCAGCGACTACCAGCTTGGCGTGGCCGAGCTGCTGGGCGCGGCCATCAGCAACACCGCGCAGCAGGTGGTCAAGCTGGTCAAGACGCTGCCGGCCATCGGCCGATCCGCCCGCAGCCTGCTGCTGCCGGAGAAGGACGAGAACGGCCGGCGCGCCTGGCTGCTGCCGCGCAACCTGGACTTCCTCGCGCCGCGCACGTCGCTGAACGTGGCCATCACCAACCAGCGGCGCTTTGCCGCGCGCACCGGGCCGCGGGCCGAGGTCAAGGAGATTGCCAAGCGCACCGGCGTCTCGCTCAACGACGTGGTGATGGGCACCGTGGCCGGCGCCCTGCGCGACTACTTCATCGGCCACCGCGAGCTGCCGGCCAAGGCCCTGAAGGCGGCGGTGCCGGTGAGCCTGCGCGCGGCCGGTGACGAGTCCGCCAACAACCAGGTCAGCGGCGTCACCATGACCCTGGCCACCGACGTGGCCGACCCGCTGGAGCGGCTGCGCGCCATCGGCACCGCGTCGGCCCGGACCAAGGCCATGATCGGCCGCATGAAGGCGGCGATACCGACCGACTTCCCGATGCTGGCCGCGCCCTGGCTGATGTCCGGGCTGGCGTCGCTGTACGGCCGCTCGCGGCTGGCCAACGTGCTGCCGCCGCTGGCCAACGTGGTGATCTCCAACGTGCCCGGTGTGCAGCAGCAGCTGTACTTTGCCGGGGCGCGCATCGTCAGCTACTACCCGGTCAGCATCCCGGCCCACGGCATGGCGCTGAACGTCACGGTGCAGAGCTACAACGGCCGGCTGGACTACGGGCTGATCGGCTGCCGACGGGCGATACCGGACATCATGGAGCTGGCCGACGCGCTGCTGGCCGAGCACCGGCAGCTGCTGGCCCTGGCCCGGGCGCTGGAGGTGCCGGCGGCCGCGTCGGCGACCGCGCCGGCGGCGGTGCCGATGGCGGCGCCAAGCCCGGCGCGCCGCAAGACCAGGCTCCAGGTGGTGGCCGGGCAGGACACGGCGCCCAAGCGCCCGGCATCCGCCCGCCGGCGCGCCCCTGGTGCCGCACGGGCCGCCTGACACCGCGGGCTAGCATCCGACACCCACGCCCACCTGCCAACCCAACACCGAACCCATGCCCGACCACCCGCGCTGGCGCTTCGGTCCCTTTGTGGCCGACAGCGCCGAGCAACAACTGACGCGCGACGGCCAGGTGGTGCCGGTGACGCGCAAGGCGCTGGCCTTGCTGGCCACGCTGCTGGCCCGGCCCGGCAAGCTGGTGACCAAGGACGAGCTGTTCGACATCGTCTGGGCCGGCACCGTGGTGACGGACGCCGCGCTGTCGCGCGCCATCCGCGAGCTGCGCGTGGCGCTGGGTGACGACGCGACGACGCCCACCTACATCGCCACCGCGCACGGGCTGGGGTTCCGCTTCGTGGCGCCGGTGCAGGCCATGGCGCCGGCAGACGCACCGGCAGCACCTGAGGCTGCCGCGGCGCCGCAGGCTGCGCCAGACGCCGGTGCGCCTTTTGCGCCGCCAGGCGCCGCCCCGCCCAGCGCCGCATCGGCAGCCCCCGACGCGGTGCGCGCGGGCGCCGTGGGACGCAGCGCCGAGATTGTGCTGCTGCAACGCCTGGCCCAGGGCGCGACGGACGGCCAGCGCCATGTGGTGCTGGTCAGCGGCGCGGCCGGCATCGGCAAGACGGCGCTGGTCGAGGCCTTCCTGGCCCGCTATCCGCGGGACGGCGCCTGGGTGGCGGTGGGGCGCTGCATCGAGCGATTCGGCACCGGCGAGCCCTATCTGCCGCTGCTGGAGGCGCTGGAGGCGCTGTCGCGGCAGGTCGGTGCGGCACGCATGGGCGAGCTGCTGCTGCGCTATGCGCCGGCCTGGCTGGCCCAGCTGCCCTGGCTGGCCCATGACACCGATGCGCAGGCCCTGCAGCGCGCGCTGGCCGGCAACTCCACGCAGCGCATGCTGCGCGAGGTGACCCAGGTGCTGGAGGTGCTGGCGGCCGAGCGGCCGCTGGTGCTGTGGCTGGAGGACCTGCACTGGAGCGACCCGTCCACCCTGGACGTGGTGGCCTACCTGGCCGGGCGGCGCGAGCCGGCGCGGCTGCTGGTGCTGGCCAGCCTGCGCCCGGGTGAGCTCGGCGGCGACGGTGCGGCGCTGCGTGCCCTGACGCAGCAACTGGTGCAGCGTGGGCTGGCCACCGAGTTGCCGTTGTCCGCGCTGGACGAGCCGGCCGTGGCGGCCTACCTGCGCCAGCGTGTGCCGCCGGCCCCGGGGCTGCCGCTGGCGGCGCTGGCGCGCTTTGTGCACCGGCGCACCGAGGGCCATGCGCTGTTCACCGTAGCCATGGTGGACGACCTGGTGCGGCGTGGCGACCTGCGGCCCGGTGCCCAGGGCTGGACATTGAATGGCCCGGTGGACCAGCTGGGCACCGGCCTGCCCGACAACCTGCGGCTGCTGGTCCAGCGCCAGATCGACCAGCTGGGCGACGCCGACCGGCGGCTGGTCGAGGCCGCAGCGGTGGCGGGCGCCGACTTCAGCGCCGCCGCGGTGGCGGCCGCGCTGCAGGCCGAGGTCGCCGATGTCGAGGAGCGGGCGCTGCGCCTGCTGCAGGCCGGCCGCTTCCTGCGCCACCGCGCCGCGCTGGCCTGGCCCGACGGCACGGAGTCGGCCGGCTTCGGCTTCGTGCACGCGCTGTACTGGCAGGGCACCTACGAGGGCATCGCGCCCGGGCGCCGGGCCGAGTGGCAGCTGCGCATCGCCCAGCACGAGGAGCGGGCCTGGGGCGGGCAGGTGGCGCAGGTGGCGGCCGAGCTGGCGATGCGCTTCGAGGCCGCGCGCGATGCCGAGCGTGCCTTGCACTATCTGCGCCTGGCCGGCCATGGCGCGCTGCAGCGCTGCGCCTATCGCGAATGCGCCGATCACCTGCAGCATGCGCTGACGCTGGTGGAGCGGCTGCCGGGCGACCAGCGCGAACGGCGCGAGCTGGAGCTGCTGCTGACCCTGGGCGCAGCCCAGATGGCGCTGCAGGGCTATGCGTCGGATGACGTCGACCAGACCTACCGGCGGGCGCTGGCGCTGTGCCGGCGCTGCGCCCGGCCCGGCGAGCTGGAGCGCACGCTGCGCGGGCAGTGGAACGTGGCGCTGGTGCGCTCGGAGCTGGACCAGGCCCAGCTGGCCGCCGACGAGCTGCTGCTGCAGGCCTCGGCCGCGGGTGACCGTGCGGCCGCCTTCGACGCCTTTGCCAAGCTCGGCCAGACCGCCATGCACCGCGGTGACTTCGCGGCCTCGCGCCGGCACCTGGAGCATGCGCTGGCGCTGCCGCTGCCGGTGGACGACCCGATGCGCGAGCGCGAGTCGCCGCGCGTGCTGGCCTACCTGGCCTGGGTGCTGTGGTACGCCGGCTTTGCCGACCAGGCCCTGCGCCGGGCCGACGAGGCGCTGGCCCTGGCCGCGCAGGCGCGCAGCCCGCACTCCAGCGCCTTTGCCCTGGGCTTCGTCGGCTGGCTGCATGTGTTCCGCGGCGACGCGGCGCGGATGCGGCCGCTGGCCCTGCAGCAGGCCACGCTGGCGCTGGAGCACGGCCTGGTCTACTGGAAGGTCTGGAGCGACATGCTGCTGGGCCTGGCCGCCGGCATCGAGGGCGGGTCGTCGCTGGCCGCGGCCCGGGGCTGCGAGGACATGGCCGCCGCGCTGGAGGCCTTCTCGCGGCAGGATGCCGAGGTCGGCGTGTCGCACTTCCTGTGCGAGCTGGCGGCGGCCCAGCTGGCCTGCGGCAACCTGGACGGCGCACGCGCCGCGGTGGCCCAGTCCGCGGCCATGCTGGACGGCAACGGCAACACCTACCACGCTGCCGACACGCTGCGGCTGCAGGGCGAGGTGGCACGGGCGGCGGGCGATGCCGCGCAGGCGCAGGCCTTTTTCGAGTCGGCGCTGCGCCAGGCCCGGCTTCAACGCGCGCCGGCGCTGGAGTTGCGCGCCGCGATGTCGCTGGCCCGCCTGTGGCTGCAGCAGGACCAGGCCGAGCTGGCCGCCGCGCTGCTGGCGCCGCTGCGGCGCCAGCTGACCGAAGGGGCCGGAACCGCCGACCTGCGCCAGGCCGACGCGCTGCTGGCCGAGCTGGCGGCGATCAAGCCACGCCAACCGACTTCAGCTTCGTCGCCACCTGCGGCCCGCTGAGCGGCAGCTTCATCGCCTTCGCGAACTGCGCCAGCGCTGCGGCGCGCTTGTGCGCCGGGCTGTTCACCGCAGCGGTCAGCTTGCCCAGCGCGCCGGAGGGAAGGCCCAGCACTGCCAGGCCCTTGCGGCAGTCCACCGGCTCGATCTGCACCTGGTCGATCAGGACGCGCACGTGGGCGACATAGGCCGCCTGCGCGCGTACCTTGCCAAACAGCGGGATCAGCCGCCGGGTGTCGCGCTCGATCTCCAGGCGCAGCGCATCCGGCAGCGCGTCGACCTTGTAGCGGGCATGGAAGTCGGCGAACGGCGTGTCGCGGTTCAGCCGGGCCACCTCGTCCAGCGCCTTCGTCGGCGGCAGGTCCTTCCGGCAGCGGGTCAGCAGCGCCGGGTCGCGGGCCTCGGCCGCGGCCTTGCAGAAGCCCAGCTGATGCGGCCAGGGCTCGGCCTCCTTCAAGGCACGGTTGGCCAGCTGCTCGAAGCTCAGTGCCGCCGTGGCCCAGTCCTCGCCGGCGGCGTCGGCGTCGCGCGATTGCGCCGCGACGAAGGCATCGGCCTTGGCCACCAGCTCCTTGGCCTGGCGCAGCGCGTTGCGCGCCGGCTCCAGCATGGCCACCATTTCGCGCATGTACTTGGCATGGGTCTTCAGCAGCGCCTTCTGCACGGCCGGGTCCTGGCGCAGGATCTCGCTGAAGATGCGTGTGGCGGTCGTGAGCGCGGCCACGTCGGGCGCGGCCTTCAGTGACAGGTCCCGCAGCTGGGCAGACAGCGAGGCCACCATCTCGGCGGACTCGGCCTTCTTCAGCTCGGCCTCCAGACCGGCGTTGAGCTTGATCAGGCGGCGGATGCGCGGCTCGTCATAGTCGTACATCGCTTCGCCGAGGCGGGCGTTGATCTCGTCGCAGATGCGGTCCAGGGCGGCGTCGGCGGTGAGGGCGGTGGTCATGGTGCGGTTTCCTTCAGTGGGGTTGAGGTCGAGGCGGACAGGCCCAGACCAGGCCGGCCTTGTGCAGGCGCTGGTGCATCTGGCGGCTCCCTGTCCAGCGGCTCCTGCTGTCGGGACCATCCCGCCGCTTCAAGCCACACCGCCACGATGCCGCCGACCGGCCGACCGGTCATGACAGGCGGCTGACATATGTCTGATATCGATCTGCCGATGTCCGCGCGACCGCGCGACCGGGTTGCCGCGCCGGCGCACGGCCGGCCCAGGGCCGAGTGGCGTCAACCGGGCGGCGGCGTGCGACGACCCGCGCCGGCCGGGGGCATCAGGCGCGCAGGACCATCACGCTCATGGCCGCCGAGCCGCTGGTCTTGCCGAAGGACGCCTGGCCGCCCGAACACTGCGCCACCGCAACGCGCGCGCCCTTCACCTGGCGCTCGCCGGCCGTGCCGCGCAGCTGCCAGGTCAGCTCGCAGACCTGCGCGGTGCCCGTCGCCCCAAGCGGATGCCCGCGCGCCAGCAGGCCGCCGCTGGGGTTGACCGGCACCCGCCCGCCCAGCGCGGTGGCGCCTTCGTCGACCAGCTTCCAGCCCTCGCCGTGCGGCGCCAGGCCCAGGTCCTCGTAGGCCAGCAGCTCGCCTGCGGAGGTGCCGTCGTGCACCTCGGCCACCTGGATGTCGGCGGGCGTGATGCCGGCGACGCGATAGGCCTGCAGGGCCGTGTCGTGGATCTGCGACCACTCGCGCTTGAACGAGTCGGAGCGGATCACCGAGGCGGCGATCTCGGGGCCGTCCAGGCCGTGCGCCCGTGCCCACTCGCGCGAGGCGACGATCACGGCGGCCGCGCCGTCGGAGATGGGCGAGCACATCAGCAGCGTCAGCGGGTCGACGATGGGCCGCGAAGCCAGCACGCTCTCGATCGTCTGCGCGCGGCGGAACTGGGCATAGGGGTTGCGCACGCCGTTGGTGTGGTTCTTGGCCGCGATCGCGGCGATGTGCCTCACTGTGCCGCCCCTGGACATCTCGAAGTAGCGGTTGACCTTCATGGCATACGAGTCCATGAAGATGGAGCGTTGCGAGCCCGGCGGCAGCTGGGCCTTCAGCGCGGCCACTTCGTCGATGTCGCTGCAGGCCTCCAACGCCCTGAACGGCGCCATCCGGTCCTCGACCACCATCTTCTCGTAGCCGATCGCCAGCACGCACTGTGCGGCGCCGGCCCGGATGTAGCTGGCGGCCAGGTGCACCGCCGACGAGCCGGAGGCGCAGGCGTTCTCGACGTTGAACAGCGGCGCGCCGCCGATGCCCGCGTCCTTGAGGCTGACCTGGCCCCGCACCGACTCCTGGCCCGTGATCAGGCCGGCGCCGACGTTGGCCGCGAACACGGCCTCCAGGGCCTGCGGGCCGATGCCCGCGTCGTCCATCGCGGCCCGGGCCGCGGTGGCGGCCAGGTTCTTGAGCGTGACGCCGGGCTGGCGTCCGAAGGACGACATGCCGACACCGACGATGAGGGGACTGTCCATCAGGGCCTCCTTCTGGGTTCGCACCCGGCGAGCGCTGGAGTGCTGGTCGGGCTCAAGCCAGCGCGTCGCGCAGGCCCGGGCTGGCGGCCAGGCCACCCACTTCGATGCGGTTCCAGTTGCGCAGCGTCAACTGCGACAGCCCGGCCATGAAGCCGCGCTCGTCGTCGTCCAGCGTCACCAGGGCCTCGATCAGCGCGGCCATCACCACCTCGGCGGCGCGGGCGTTGTTGCCGTCGTCCATCTTCAAGGCGATGCCGATGCCACGCGCCGGGACGCTGGCGCAGTACATGCCTTCGGCGCCGACCTTGCAGAACACCCGCTCGCCCAGACGCTGCTGCACCCGGGTGTCGAAGCCGTTGCTGCCGGACACATGGAACGGGCTGGCCGCCACCGCGCGCCGCAGCCGCGCCGCCGCTGCGTCAAAACCCTGCGGCAGGCCGGTGCCGGTGCCGAAGCGCGCAAAGCCGAGCGCCAGCGCCCGCAGCGGCACCGCGTAGGTGGGGATCGAGCAGCCGTCCGTGCCCACCGGTGCATGGGCATAGTCTGCGCCGGTGGCGGCGGCCAGGCTGGCGGTGATCTCGCGCATCACCGGATGGTCCGGCTGCACATAGCCGCGGACGAAGCCGCGTGCGTCCAGGCCGCGCTCGCGCGCCATCAGGCAGCCCAGGCAGACGAAGCCGGCATGCTTGCCGGAGCAGTTGTTGTTCAGCGCGGTCGGCTCGCGGCCCTCGCGGGCCAGGGCCTTCAGTGAGCCGTCGTGATAGGGCCAGTGCGCGCCGCACTCCAGCGCATTGACATCCAGCCCGGCCTTGGCCAGGGCCGAGGCGGCGGTCGCGACATGGCCGGGCTCGCCAGAATGCGAGGCACAGGCCATGGCCAGCTCGGCATCGTCCAGGCCGAAGGCGTCGGCCGCGCCGCTGGCCACCAGCGGGAGGGCCTGCAAGGCCTTGCAGGCCGAGCGCGGAAACACCGGCCGGTCGATGTCGCCAAGCGCGCGCACGACCGCGCCGTCGGCGTCGACGATGGCCAGCGCGCCGCGGTGGAACGACTCGACTGTGCTGCCGCGCAGCGCATGGACCAGGACGGGGTTGGTCAAAGGGTGTTCTCCTTGCGCGCCAGGCGGCGGGTGCGCCGCAGCAGCCACAGCGCGATGGCCAGGTTGAGCGCGTTCCATGCCACGCCGTTGATGAAGGCGGCGTCGTAGCTGCCGGTCAGGTCGTACACCTTGCCGGACATCCAGCCGCCGAGCGCCATGCCGAACAGCGTGGCCATCAGGGCGGTGCCGGTCTTGGCGCCGGCGACGGCGGCCGGGAAGTGCTCGCGCACGATGATGGCGTAGCTGGGCACGATGCCGCCTTGGAACAGGCCGAAGAGGATGGAGATCGCATACAGCGAGCCCAGGCTGTCGAAGGGGATGAACAGCAGCAGCGCCACGCCCTGCAGGGTCGACCCCAGCAGCAGCGTGCGCAGGCCGCCGATGCGGTCGCAGATGGCACCGCTGACCAGACGGCTGATGATGCCGGCGCCCAGCATCAGCGACAGCATCTGCGCGCCGCGCGCGGCGCCGTAGCCCAGGTCGCCGCAATAGGCCACGATGTGCACCTGTGGCATGGACATGGCCACGCAGCAGGCCACGCCGGCCACGCACAGCAGGAACAGCGCGCGGTTCTGGCTGAGGCCGAACGGGCGCTCGCCCGTCGTGACCGGGCCGCTGGCGCTGCGGGCGGGCGCGGCCGCGACAGCCGGTACGCGGCCGCGCATGCCCAGCGACAGCAGGAACATCGACAGCGCGCAGAAGATGCCGATGCCGATGTAGGCGTTGCGCCAGCCGTAGCTGGCGACCAGCTGCTGCACGATCGGCGGCCAGACCGCGCCGGCCAGGTAGTTGCCGCTGGCGCAGACCGCCACCGCGATGCCACGGCGGCGCGCGAACCAAAGCGTGGTGTCGGCCACCAGCGGCGCGAAGCTGGCCGAGCAGCCGGCAAAGCCGATCAGCAGCCCGTGGATGAGCGCGAAGCTGAGGATGTCCGGCGCATGTGCGGCGCCGATGAAGCCCAGGCCGAGGCCGGCACAGCCGATCAGCAGCGGCACGCGCACGCCGTGCCGGTCGGCCAGGCGGCCCATCACGATGCCGCCGAGGCCGAAGCCCAGCATCAGCAGCGTATACGGCAGCGACGCCGCGGCCCGGTCGACGCCGAACTCGGCCTGCACCGTGGGCAGCACCACCGAGATGACATACATGCCGCCGGAGCCGATGGTCATCAGCGCCAGCGCCATGAACAGCCGGCGCCAGGCCGCCGGCGAGTCGATCAGCTCGGTGGCCGCTGCCATAGCTGGGCTCATGACCACCACCTCATGTCGCCGGCCGCGCACGGGCCACGGCGCCGGCATGGGACTCGCGCCGGGCCAGCCAGAGCGTGGCGGCGCAGATCACCACGCCGCCGATCAGCGTGCTCTGCGTGGGATGCTGCGCGAAAACCAGCCAGCCGGCCAGCGACGCCCAGATCAGGTCCAGGAACTTGACCGACTGGGTGGCCGAGATGTCGGCCAGGCGCAGGCCCTGGGTCATGCACCAGTGGCTGCTGACGCCCAGCAGGCCGCAGGCGACGAAGCCCAGCCATTGCCAGGCGTTGACCGCCTGCCACACCGGCAGCGCCAGCGGCAGGCTGAACAGCGTCACGGTCAGGTGCTGCCAGATCAGGATGGTGTTGTTGCTTTCGTTGCGTGTCAGCGCCTTGGTCAGAAGGAACGACGCCGCGAACATCGGCGCCGAGGCCAGCATCACCAGGTGGTACCAGCCGCCGTCGCCGGACAGCTTGGGGCCGACCACGATCAGCACGCCGGCAAAGCTGAACAGCGTCGCCGCCCAGCGGTCCCAGCGCATGCGCTCGCCCAGGAACAGCCAGGCCCCGATCATGATGAAGATCGGACCGGTGAAGCCCAGCGCCGTCATGTCGGCCAGCGGAATCATGGGCAGCGCGCTGAACCACAGCATCAGCCCGACGGTGTGCGCCGCGCCGCGCCACAGCTGGCCCGGGATGCTGTTCGGCATATAGATCTTGATGCCGTGCCGCAGCACCAGCGGCAGCAGCACCAGCAGGCCGAACAGGTAGCGCAGCAACTGCGCCTGCAGCGGATGCATCTGCTGCGTCAGCGTGCGCATCAGCGTGTTGAGCAAGCAGAAGATCAGGCCAGCGGCCACCGTCCACTGCAGTGCGCGCATGCCGGGGCTGGTGCCGGTCATCGAGCGTCGGGGTGCGGCGGCATGAAGGGCACTATAGGCTTGGCAGCAGGGCGGCCCTATCGCGGTGGCGGCAGGCCATACGGGACAGTCCTAGGGACGCGGCGGGCCGGCGCCGGCGGGGGGCCGGCCGGCG
>JBJXHB010000573.1:0-6713 GCA_046160725.1 Aquabacterium sp. | reverse complement strand
CCATGACGCGGCCGCGAAAGCGCTCGTCGGCGGTGCGCAGCAGCAGGATGGACAGCGCCACCATGCTGATGCTCTGCATCAGGCCGGCACCGGCCAGCAGCACCATGGCCACCGGCACCGTGATCGGCAGGCCGAAGCCGCCCAGGCAGATGTACCAGGCCACGCTGGCCGCCATCATGGTGCGGGCCGGCCGGATGCGGGCGCCGAGCAGGCTGACGGTCAGCGACCCGGCCAGGGCGCCCGACGCATAGCTGGCCACCAGCCAGCCCAGGCCCTGCTGGTCGAGGTGGAACACATCGCGGGCGATGTAGGGCATCAGGCCGCCGGTCAGCGGAAAGGCGCACAGGTTGACCAGCGCCGCCAGGCACATGGCGGCGCGCAGGCGCGGCGTGTGCCAGACATGCTGCAGGCCCTCGCGCAGGTCGCGCCAGGGTGAGGGCTGCGCGCCGGCGGCGTCACTGGGCGCCGCGGGCCGCCGCAGGGCCGGCGGGCTGTCCATGCGCAGCGTGAGCGCCGCGCCGACCAGGTAGATGGCCGTGATGGCGATGTAGGCCGGCACCATGCCAAAGGCCGCCATGAAGCCCGCACCCGCCAGCGCGCCGCCGATGCGGGCCGAGTCCTGCGTGGTGCGCGACACGCCCATCGCCGCCACCAGGTGGGCCGGCGGCATGGTCGCCGCCACCAGGGCGCTGCGCATGCCGATGTCGGTGGGCTTGAGCAGGCCGACGATGAAGGCCACCACCAGCACCAGCGTGGGCTCCAGGCGGCCGCTGGCGGCCAGGGCCAGGATCACGCCGGCAAACACGGCATAGCACAGCCGCATGCTGGCCAGCACCCGGCGCAGCCCGGCACGGTCGCCCAGCGTGCCCAGCAGCGGCGACAGCAAGGTGCCCGCATACATCAGGGCGCCAAAGACGGTGAGCAGCACCACCGACCCCGACGCGGTCAGCACATACCAGCCCAGGATCAGCGTCTCCATCTCCAGCGCCCAGGCCGTGCACAGGTCGGCCGGCCACTGGTAGCGGAAGCTGCGGATGCCGAAAGGCGCCAGCGCCGCCGGGCGCCTCATCGGGCGTGCGCCGGCTGCGGGCGGGCCTTGGCGGGTGCTGCGGTGGCCGTCATCGGGTCATGGTAGCGGCGGCCGGGCGCGGCCCGGCCCGGCGCGACGGCCCGCGACCGGCGGCCGGGACCGATGGTCCGCACCCCCTGTTCCGGTGATGTCGAAAACCCTGGAACCATACTTTCGAATGATGCTCCGGGCGTCGGCACCGGCCATAGTGGCGGCATGTTCCGCCACAGCCGCTATCCGCCCGCGACACCGCCCGCCGAGGCCGCCGACGGCCCCAGGCCGGCCGCCCCGCCTGCCGACAAGGCCAGCATCCACGAGTCCAGCCTCGACCTGCGCAACGGCCTGGCCGTGCGCGAGTCCAGCCTGACCCAGCTGACCATGGCCGAGCGGGCCGCGCTGCTGGGCCCGCTGGCCGGCGACACCCTGCCGGGCCGCCTGGGCGCCTGAGCCGCAACGCTGCACCGCCGCGGCCGGCATGGCCGTCAGAGCTTGACCATCACATGCCGGGCCACGGTGTAGTCCTCCAGCGCATACAGGCTCATGTCCTTGCCGTAGCCGGATGACTTCATGCCGCCGTGCGGCATCTCGTTGAACAGCATGAAGTGGGTGTTGATCCAGGTGCAGCCGTACTGCAGGCGGCGCGCCACCCGCATGGCGCGGCCCACGTCCTGGGTCCACACCGACGAGGCCAGGCCGTAGTCGCTGTCGTTGGCCCAGGCGATGGCGTCGTCGGTGTCGGTGAAGCGGGTGACGCTGACCACCGGGCCGAAGACCTCGCGCCGCACGATCTCGTCGTCCTGGCGGGCACCGGCGATGACGGTGGGCTCGTAGAAGAAGCCCGAGCCGGCCCGCGCGCGGCCGCCGGCCGTCACCTCGATGTGCGGCACGGCCTGCGCCCGCTCGACGAAGCCGGCTACCCGGTCGCGCTGGCGTGCGCTGATCAGCGGGCCGATCTCGCTGGCCGCATCGTCCTGCAGGCCGGCCTGGATGCTGCCGACGGCGCTGGACAGGTCGGCCACCAGCTTGTCGTGGATCTTGGCGCCGGCATACAGCCGGCAGGCGGCGGTGCAGTCCTGGCCCGCGTTGTAGTAGCCGAAGGTGCGGATGCCCTCGACCACCGCCGCCAGGTCGGCATCGTCGAAGACGATCACCGGCGCCTTGCCGCCCAGCTCCAGGTGGGTGCGCTTGAGCGTGGCGCTGGCGGCCTGCAGGATCTTGCGGCCGGTGCCGACGTCGCCCGTCAGGCTGACCATGGCCACCTGCGGATGCTCGACCAGCGCCTGGCCGACGGTGGCGCCACGGCCGGTGACGACGTTCAGCACCCCGGGCGGCAGGATCTCGGCCGCCACCTGGGCCAGCAGCAGCGCCGACAGCGGCGTCATCTCGCTGGGCTTGAGCACCACGCAGTTGCCCGCGGCCAGGGCCGGCGCGATCTTCCAGGCCGCCATCAGCAGCGGGTAGTTCCAGGGCGCGATGGAGGCCACCACACCGACCGGGTCGCGCCGGACCATGCTGGTGTGGCCGGCCAGGTATTCGCCGGCCAGCGCGCCGGTCATGCTGCGCACCGCGCCGGCAAAGAAGCGCAGGCAGTCCGCCACCGCCGGTATCTCGTCGCCCAGCGCGCGGGCATAGGGCTTGCCGCAGTTCAGGCTCTCCAGCCGCGCAAAGTCCTCGGCGCGGGACTGGATGGCGTCGGCCAGCTTCAGCAGCAGGCCCGAGCGCTCCATGGGCGTCGTGTCGCGCCAGGTGTCGAAGGCCCGGCCGGCGGCGGCCACCGCCTGCTGCACCTGGCCCACCGATGCTTCGTTTACGGTGGTCAGCACACCACCGGTGGCGGGGTTGAGGATGGACTCGGGCGCGCCTTCGCCGGTGACGAAGCGGCCGTCGATGAAGTGCTGGGTCGGAAGGGCGATGTCGGCCATGGGGGCTCCTGTGAGGTGGGTGGGCGGTGGGTGGGCGGTGGGTCGGCGTCGGTCAGCGGCTGGCCCGGTCGTCCGAGCGCGTCAGCCAGTAGGCGGCCAGGATGGGGACGAAGGTCAGCGCGATGATGATCACCGCCACCACGTTGGTCACCGGCCGCTGGCGCGGCCGGATCAGCTCCTGCAGCATCCAGATCGGCAGGGTGGTCTGCTGGCCGGCGGTGAAGGTGGTGACGATCACCTCGTCGAAGCTCAGCGCAAAGGCCAGCAGCGCGCCGGCCAGCAGGGCCGACGCCAGCTGCGGCGCCACCACGTGGCGGAAGGTCTGGAAGCTGTCCGCGCCCAGGTCCATCGACGCCTCGATCAGGTTGGGGTTGAGCCGCCGCAGCCGCGCCACCGCGTTGTTGAACACCACCACCACGCAGAACGTGGCATGGCCGATCACGATGGTCCAGAACGAGAACGGTATGTGCAGCGTGTGGTAGCCCGACCGCAGCGCGATGCCGGTGATGACGCCGGGCAGCGCGATCGGCAGGATGAACAGCAGCGACACCGCGTCGCGCCCGAAAAAGCGCGACCGCGCCAGGGCGCCGGCCGCCAGCGTGCCCAGCACCAGCGCGATGGCGGTGGACCACAGCGCCACCTCGAAACTCAGCCGCATGGCCTGCCACAGGTCCTCGCGGCCCCAGGCCACGCCGAACCATTGCGTGGTCAGCGCCGGCGGCGGAAACACGTAGCTCTTGTCCTCGGCGCTGAAGGCATACAGCACGATCAGCGCCAGCGGCACATGCAGGAAGGCGATCACCGCCCAGGCCGACGCCGACAGCAGCCTAGAGCGCATCAAAGGCCCCCTGCCGCCGGGCGAACCACAGGTACAGCCCGATGGCCGCGATGGGCACCAGCGAGAACGCCGCGGCGAACGGAATGTTGCCCGCCACGCCCTGCTGCCGGTAGATGATCTGACCGATGTACAGCGTGGAGTCGCCGATCACCTGCGGAATGATGTAGTCGCCCAGCGTCAGCGAGAAGGTGAAGATCGAGCCCGCCGCCACGCCCGGCATGGCCAGCGGCAGCACGACGCGGCGGAAGGTGGTCCAGGGCCGCGCGCCCAGGTCGGCCGACGCCTCCAGCGTGCTGGGCGGTATGCGCTCCAGCGCCGCCAGCAGCGGCAGGATCATGAACGGCAGCCACATGTAGACGAAGACGATGAAGGTGCCCAGCGTCGAGAAGCTGAGGCTGGGCCCGCCAATCAGCGGCAGGTCCAGCAGCCCCTCGACCAGGGCCGTGGCATGCAGCTGGGTGGCCAGCCAGTTGATCGCGCCCTCCTTGGCCAGCAGCAGCTTCCACGCATACAGGCGCACCAGGTAGCTGCTCCACAGCGGCAGCATCACCGCGATGTACAGCGCGGCCCGGGTGGCGCCACGCGCCTGGCGCGCCATCAGCAGCGCTACCGGAAACGCCAGCACGGTGCAGGCCAGCGTCACCGCCACGGCCATGCCCACCGACCGCCGTGCCGAGTCCAGGTTGGCCGGCTCCAGCAGCGCGATGAAGTTGGACACCCCGACCTCGCGCACCACCTGCCCGGTGAAATCGTCCAGGCGGAAGAAGGCATTGGCCAGCAGCGCCAGCAGCGCGCCGAGGTAGACCACGCCGAACCATAGCAGCGGCGGCGCCAGCAGGGCCAGCAGCAGCAGGCCGCGCCGGGTGTACAGCAGGTCGCTGACCTGCCGCCGCAGCGAGGCGCGGCCGGGGCTGGCGGCTACGACGGCGGCAGCGCTCATCGCGGCAGGGCATGCACCGCCTGTGAGTCCCAGTGCAGGTGCACCGGCTGCCCGGCCAGGGGCAGCGCCGCGCCGGGCGGCATGGCGGTGTCGGCCTGCAGGCGGCCCTGGGCGGTCTGGACGGCGATGCGGGCGAAGGCGCCGAAGTACTGGGCCTCGGCCACCGTGCCGCTGGCGCGCGCGCCGTCCGGCGCACCCAGGCGGATGGCCTCCGGCCGCAGCATGGCCGCGCCATGGCCGGTGAGCGCCCGCGCGGCATCGCCCTCCAGCAGGTTGGCGGCGCCGACGAAGTGGGCCACGAAGCGGCTGGCCGGCCGGTTGTAGATGTCCTGCGGCGTGCCCACCTGCTCGATGCGCCCGGCGTTGAACACGCCGATGCGGTCGCTCATGGACAGCGCCTCGTGCTGGTCATGGGTGATGAACAGGAAGGTGATGCCCAGCTGGCGCTGCAGCGCCTTCAGCTCGGTCTGCATCTGCTCGCGCAGCTTCAGGTCCAGCGCGCCCAGCGGCTCGTCCAGCAGCAGCACCTGGGGCTGGTTGATCAGCGCCCGTGCCAGCGCCACGCGCTGGCGCTGGCCGCCTGACAACTGGGCCGGCCGGCGGTCGGCGGTGCCGGCCAGCTGCACCAGCGCCAGCAGCTCGTCGGCGCGCGCCTCGCGCGTGCGGCGGTCCACGCCCCGCACCATCAGCCCGTAGGCGACGTTGTCGCGGATGCTCATGTGCGGAAACAGCGCGTAGTCCTGAAACACGGTGTTCACCGGGCGCGCGTAGGGCGGCAGCGCGGTGACATCGGCGCCGCCGATCAGGATGCGCCCGGCGGTCGGCAGCGTGAAGCCGCCGATCATCCGCAGCGCGGTGGTCTTGCCCGAGCCTGACGGGCCGAGCAGGGTGAAGAATTCGCCGGCCTCGATGGTGAGGTCGACGCCGTCGACGGCACGCACCTCGCGCGGCGGCGCACCGAAGACGCAGGACACCTGCTCGAGCGTGACGGCGGTGGTCATGGAGTCGGATTCGCGGGCGCGCGCGGCGCCGGCACGGCCTGCCGTGCCGGCGCAACACGCGCCGATTTCAAGAAGGCCGGATCAGCGGCCGCCCAGGACGGCGATGTAGTCCGAGACCCACTTGTGGTACGGCACGCAGGCGTTGTTCTGCGACTTGCACTGGGACACCGGCGTGCGCCAGAACGAGATCTTCTCGAAGTCGTTGTAGCCCTGGCGCGCGCAGCCGTCGTCCTTCAGCAGCGCATTGCCCTTGCACGCCGCCGGCACCGCCGGCACCGAGCCGAACCAGGCCGAGAGGTCACCCTGCAGCTTGGGGTTGAGCGAATGCTCCAGCCACATGTAGGCGCAGTTCGGGTTCTTGGCGTCGACATGCATCATGGTGGAGTCGGCCCAGCCTGTGGCGCCCTCCACCGGCACTACCGTGGCGACCGGCCGCTTCTTGCTCTTGAGGATGTTGGACTGGAACTGCCAGCTCCCCGATGCGACCACGCCCTCGTTGGTGAAGTCGTCGATCTGCACGAAGGCGTCGTGCCAGTACTTGCCGACGATCTTGCGCTGACCGCGCAGCAGCTCCAGCGCGGCCTTGTACTGTGCCTCGTTCAGCTCGTACGGGTCCTTGATGCCGAGCGCGGGGTTCTTCTTCATCAGGTACAGCGCCGCGTCGGCGATGTAGATCGGGCCGTCGAAGGCCTGCACCCGCCCCTTGTTGCTCTTGCCGTCAGGCAGGGTCTGCTCTTCGAACACCACGCTCCAGCTGGTGGGCTTCTTGTCGCCGAAGACCTTGGTGTTGTACATCAGCACGTTCCAGCCCCACTGGTAGGGCACGCCGTAGTGGGTGTTGTTCTCGTAGTGCCAGGGCGACTTCTGCAGGCGCTGGTCGACATTCTTGTAGCTGGGGATGAGGTTGACGTTGATCGGCTGGAGCTTCTTGCCGCGGATCAGG
>JBJXHB010000572.1:0-7099 GCA_046160725.1 Aquabacterium sp. | reverse complement strand
GCGCCGCCTGCGCGAGCCGGCCGTGGCCTGGTTTTTCGCCAGCATCTTCTTCACCGTGCTGGCGCACACGGCGATGTATGCCTTCTTCTCGCTGTACCTGGTGGCGCTGGGCTACTCGAAGACGCAGATCGGCGTGATCTGGGCCGTGAGCGTGCTGGCCGAGATCGCGTTCTTCGCGACGCAGGGGCGCTGGCTGCGGCGCGCGACCGACCTACGCTGGCTGCATGCGGTGGCCCTGGTGGCGGCGGTGCGCTTTGCCTTGACAGCGGTGGTGGCGCACTGGCTATGGCTGCTGCTGCTGGTGCAGTGCGCGCATGCGCTGACCTTTGCGGCCCACCACAGCGCCTGCACCAGCGTCATCGCCCGGCACTTCCCGGACCGGCTGCGCAGCCGTGGCGCCGCGCTGTACACCATCCTCGGCTACGGCCTGCCCGGCGTGGTGGGCGGCGTGGCCGGCGGCGCGCTGATCGAGTCGGCCGGCCTGGAGTCCGTCTTCTGGGCCGCGTCGGTCGCCGGCGTGCTGGCGGCGCTGTGCTATCGCGCCGCCTTCCGGCATGCGCCGGGGCAGGGCGGGGCGATGGGCTGAGGTTCACGCCATCCTCGGTCGCTCGGTTCTGTGCGCGTCAACGGTCCGCCGGGCCGAGGCTGCGCAGGGTCGCGGCCACCAGCGGCTCGATGGCCGCCGGCGGGAACGGCGACACGCTGCTGACGTTGATCTCGCACAGCACGAAGCGCTCGCCGCCGTCGGCCGCCGGGTTGCCATGCATGAAGTCGCAGTCCCACAGCAGGGGCAGCCGTTCGCGCGCAAGGCCGACGCGTTCATGCAGCAGGGTGACCCAGCTGGACTCCAGTTGCTGCTTGAGCGCCTGGAACGCCGGCAGCTCGGGCCCGTGGTACAACCGCGGCCCCGGCACCGGTGTCTCGGGGTGCAGTGCGTTCACGGCCTGGATACCAAAGCCCGCCACGCGGTCCTCGACCAGATAGGCACGCACCATGCCCTCGGCCAGCCGCGGCTGCCAGGCTTGGTCGATCATGTGGCCGCCGCCGGCAGGTTCGAAGTACGGGGCCAGCGTGGACTGCAGCGCCGCCATATCCATGCGCTGCGGCGCGCTGCCGCGTTGGGCATGCTGCACGAGCACCGTGTCAGCGTCGGCCTGCTCCACACGCCACACGCCGATGCCGCTGTGGCCGCGGTGCTGCTTGAGCACACGCGCACCGCGGCTCAGACGCGATGGCAACTCGGCCGCCAGTTGCGCCATGCTGTCGATGCGGTGCACGTCGCTGCCGAAGGGCAGGTCGCGGGTCTCGAACAGCACGTCTTTGGTGCCCAGGCGCAGCACCGCGTCGGGATGGGCGCTGACCACCACGCCCTTGCTTGCGACGTCCAGCAGCAACGCATCCAGCTGGTCGCGACGGCGGCCATCCTCGATCGGGTTGCACCACACCAGAACGAGCTGCACGCCACACAACTGGGCCCTGACCTCGTCGGCGAAGTCATCGTGGTAGACGGCCGGCTCCGCCGCCACGCCAGCGGCGGCCAGGGCATTGAACAGCGCCGCAAAGCGGCTCGCCGCAGGGTCCGCGAGGGCGCGCGCTGCCCGGTCGCCGGGGTACAGCAGGGCGACCTTGGGTGTCGGCGCGGCGCTCATGCGGTCCGGCCCTCGGCCTTGTCGACGACGGGCCGACCGGCAGCCTGCCAGGCGTCGATGCCGCCGCGCAGGTAGCGCGCCTTCAGCCCAGCGGCCTGCAACCGTATCGCGGTGGCGCGACTGACCTCGTGCCCATGGACGCAATACACGACCACGTCGCGGTCAGCCGGCAACTCATCGGCCCAGGTGGCCACGGTTGCCGGGTCGCGCCAGCGTGCACCCGGCATCAGGGCTCGTGCCTTCGCGAACACGGCGGCGCGCCGAACGTCGACCACCACGGCGTCACCAACCTGGTCCTGGCTGGCGCCAAAGGGCTCGCTGGCCGCATGCACCGCCCGCTGGTAGCGCTCGTGGACGCCGGCCCAATCGATGTTGCCCATGAAGGCATCGACGTATGCACCCGCCGCGGCACCAAAGTCCATGTGATACGCATGCTCGTACATGTCGAGCGCCAGGACCGGCACGCCACCGGCCACCGCATGCGTGTGGTCGGCCGCCCACTGGTTGACCAGCGTGCCTTCGCGCGGCTGAAACACCAGCAGCACCCAGCCCGAGCCGCCGCCGAGGGCCTTGCCCATCGCGGTGAACTCGTCGCGCCATCGCTCCTCACTGCCAAAGCTGGCTTCCAGCATCAGTCTCGCTGCGGGCTCCATCGTCACGCCGTCGCCGCCCAGGCAGGCGAAGTACAGCTCGTGCAACAGCATCGAATTGGTGGCGATCAGTTCCTCGCGCTTCAGGCCGTTCAGCTGGAAGCCGGGCGCCGTAGCGAACGGTGTGGTCGCCAGAGCGTGACGAATGGCGTTCAGCCGCTTCACCGCGCCGCCATAGTTGTTCTGGTGGTGGCTGGTGATCAGCCCGAGCGACAACCGGCTCAGCTTGGTCGGGTCGATCGGCAGTTCTTGAAGGCGCGCGGTCATGGAAACTCCTTTGTCGGATCAGAGGATGCGGTCAGGTGCCGCGTACAGCGCGTCGAGCACCGTCGCCGCAGCCAGGGCCAGCTGATCGTCGTCGGCATGCATCTCGCGCAGGCCGGCCAGCACGGCCTCCAGGCCGGCAGCCTCGGGCACCGGAATGCCGCCGATGTCCAGGAAATGCACGGCCCGGGCGATGCGCTGCAGCCTCGGGTCGGCATCGAGCCCGAAGCTGGCAGCCAGCACCTCGAAGCTGACGCGCGCACCCACATGGGTGAAGCGAGCACCGTCGTAGTCGAAGCCGACGGCCCCACGGGGCGCCGGCGTGGCACCGGCCGGGTCGGCCAGCCAGATGAATCGGGCGTCGGCATCGATGAAGCGGCGGATCAGCCAGGCGCAGGCCAGTCGATCCACCCAGGGCCGCGCGCGCGTGGCCCAGCGCTTGCCCTGGAACTTGCGCCGGTCCAGGCGAGGGATGCCGTGCGGCGCCCGTGCCGACGGCTCGCCGCGGGAGAACTGCGCATCCAGCGCCCCGCGGATCGCGTCGAGTTCGACCTGAGCCTGTTCAGCCGCCGCGCCGGGGTAGTAGTCAATCTCGCGAAGAACCTGCAGCGCCTCGGCAATGCCGCGCCAACGCCGCCGGGCCTCGGTCTCCGGCATGCCCGCCAGCGTCGCGACCAGCGCTTGCGCCTCTGCGCGCCACGAGCTGTAGCCTTCGGACCGGTTGAACAGCGCGAGCATCTCGGCCCGCTGGGCTTCGTCGCGGGCCGACAGCTCGACCAGGCTTGCCTGGCCGCCATGCGACCGGACCTCGGCCACCAATCCATCAAACAGGGCGGCCCGGGCCACCGGCAGGAGGTAGACGCCGTCGCGCAGCAACCCACAGCCCAGGGTCTTCAGGGAGCGCCAGACCCGCAGCCGCACCGCGTTGGGCTGCGTCGGCAGGGTGAGGAAGAGCGCAGTCCACATGTGTGAAGCATACGCTACTTCCGATGTAGCAAGGACTACAACCTCTACTTCGCCGCCGCCGCGGCGCCCGACCTATCCCCGCGTCCCACCGGCCACCGGCTCGGCGGCGCGGTCCAGCAGCCACTGGGCAATGCCCTGCAGTGGCACGGAGTCGCGGGCCGCGCCCAGGCGCATGGCCTCGCGTGGCATGCCGTAGACCACGCAGGACGCCTCGTCCTGCGCCGCGGTCACGGCCCCGGCGTCGCGCATGTCCTTCAGGCCCCGCGAGCCGTCGTCACCCATGCCGGTCATCACAATGCCGATGGCGTTGCGCCCGGCGCACTGCGCCACCGAGCGGAACAGCACGTCCACGCTGGGCCGGTGGTGGTTGATCAGCGGGCCATCCTTGACCTCGACCACGTATTGCGCGCCGCTGCGCTTGAGCCGCATGTGGCGGCCGCCCGGCGCGATCAGCACGCGGCCGTCGATCACCCGGTCGCCGTCGCGGGCCTCGGCCACCTCCAGCTGGCACAGGCCGTTCAGCCGTGCCGCAAAGGCCGCGGTGAACTTCTCGGGCATGTGCTGCACCACCACGATACCGGGCATGGTGCGCGGCAAGGCCTTCAGCACCACCTCGATCGACTGCACGCCGCCGGTGGACAGGCCGATGGCGATGACGCGGTTGGTGGTCTCCGCCATGGCGCTGGGCAAGACGATCGGCGCTGCGGCAGATGCCGTCATGGCCGATGGCACTGGGCGCAGGGCCCGGACGTTGGCGCGGGCGGCCGATCGCACCGCCTCCACGAGGCCGTTCGACCGGTCCTCCAGGAAGCTCTTCAGGCCGAGCTTGGGTTTGGTGACGAAGCTCACCGCGCCGGCGGCCAGCGCCTGCATCGTGGTCTCGCAGCCGGCCTCGGTCAGGGTCGAGCACATCACCACGGGCGTCGGCCGCTCGGCCATCAGCTTGCGCAGGAAGCTGATGCCGTCCATGCGCGGCATCTCGACGTCCAGCACGATGACGTCGGGCCACTGGGCCTGCAGTTTGGGCCAGGCGAACAGCGGGTCGCTGGCCGTGCCGGCGACCTCGATGCCGCCGGCGGTGAGCAGGTCGCTCAGGTGCTTGCGCACCACGGCGGAGTCGTCCACCACGAAGGACCGGATCGGCGGTGCGCTCATGACGAGATCCTGATGTCGGTTTCATGCCCGGTCGGGGCGGCCGCGGGTCTATGGCTCAGCGCCGCGCCGCGCCGGCTGTTGCGGCCGCGGCATTGGCCGGTGCCCGGCCGGTGCCGCGGCGCATGTCGACGGCACCGTCGGCCAGCGTCAGGGTGACGGTCCGGGGGATGTCCTCGCCGACGTCGATGCCCTGCAGCTGGAAGCCGTACTTGTCGACCAGCGACCAGCCCTGCTCGATGTTGCGCTCGCCGACGTTGAACTTCAGTGTCGTTCCTTCGGGCAGGGTGTCGGCGCCGCCGTAGAGGTGGCAGTGGTATTCCTCGGGTGCGGTGCGGGTCAGCTTCAGCGCCGCGATCATGGCCTCCAGTGTCTCGTCGCCGTAGCGGCCGTCCAGTGCATCGCCGGGCTTGCGCGCGCGGCTGGGCAGCAGGTAGTGGCACATGCCGCCGATGCGTTTGCCCGGGTGCCACAGCGTGATGGCCACGCACGACCCCAGCAGGGTGCGCAGGCTGGCCACCTGGGTGCCGAAATGCATCTGGCCCGGCATCAGCACCAGGTGCTCGCCGGGTTTGCCGGTCACCTGCCAGGGGCCATGCCCGCCGGCTGCCGGCGCTGCCGACCGTGGCGACGACGTGCGGGACGCGGCCAGGGGCAACGCAGCGGCGGCAGGCCCCGTCGCCAGCGGCGCCGGCTTCGTCGGGCCGCCGAACAGGGTCAGCTGCGGGCGCTGGCGTTGGGCCTCAGGCATGGGTGTAGATCGCCACGCCGAGCGGGCGGATCGGCAGGTTCAGCGAGGCCATCGACTCGGCGTGCCCGATGTACAGAAGACCGTCCGGCTTGAGCTGCCCCAGGACCCGACGCACGATCTGCGCCTTGGCATCGTTGTCGAAGTAGATCAGCACGTTGCGCAGGAAGACCACGTCGAAGGTCGGCAGCTCACGGGGCAGGGGCTGCATCAGGTTGGCCTGGATGAACTGCACGCGCTGGCGCAGCGTCTTGGCCACCAGCAGCTGTCCGTCGTGCTCGCCCTGGCCCTTGAGACAGAAGCGCTTGAGATAGTCCGGCGGCACCATGCGGGCCCGCTCCAGCGGATACAGGCCGCGCTGCGCCGATGCCACCACGCTGTGCGACAGGTCGGTGCCCCAGATGCCCCAGGGGGCGTTGCCCAGCACGTCGGCCATCAGCATGGCGGTGCTGTAAGCCTCCTCACCGGATGACGAGGCCGCGCTCCAGGCCCGCACGTCGGTACCGGTAGGTAGGTTGCGCAGGTGGGCGGACAGGTGGTTGAAGTGCTGCGGCTCGCGGAAGAAGTAGGTCTCGTTGGTGGTCAGGCGGTCGATCACCCGGGCCATCTCCTCGGCCGGGGTGCCGCCGCTCATCAAGCGGTCCACATAGCGCTCCAGGTCCGGCTCGCCAGCCTCCTGGGCCAGCTTCTGCAGCCGGCCTGCCACCAGGGCCTGCTTCTGCTCGGTCAGGCGGATGCCGGAGACGCTGTGAAACAGCGCCGTGACCGAGTCGAAGGCCTTCTTCGAGAGTTTCAGCATGGCGGCTTCGTCCTCGGGTCAGTGTTGCGTGACGGGCACACCGGCGCCGATCAGCTGGGCCAGCTCTCGGGCGGCCAGGGCGCGGTCAAGTGCCAGCAGGCCGATGACCTGCCCATGGGCCCGCACCATGCCCGCCAGGTACGGCGCCGGCACGCGCGTGCCCAAGGGCGGCACCGGCTCGACGCGCCCGGCGGCGGCATCGAAGACCTCGTAGACGCCGTCCACCAGCAGGCCCACCACCAGGATCTCGGCGGACTGGGCATCGTCATCGATCGCATCGTTGCTTGCCGCGATCTCGTCCGACGCCGCAGGGCCGGAGGTCTCGACGACGACGATGCAGGTGCGGCGGCCGATCTGGGTGGCCGGGCCGCCCAGCCGCGCGGCCAGGTCGATCACCGGCACGACGGCGCCGCGCAGGTTCATCACGCCCCGCACAAAGGCCGGGGTGCGCGGCAGCGGCGTGAGCCGGCCGTACTCCAGGATCTCGCGCACCGCCTCGATCGGTACGGACAGGATCTCGCTGCCGACCGCCATGCGCAGGCACTGCAGCAGGGCAGTGGGCGCGTCAGCGCCGGCCGTTGCGGCGGTGGGCGTGGATTGAGGAGTGGTCATGCGGCGCTCGGCGAATGGGATGCGATGAGGGGGCAGGGCGCTGTGGGCGTCAAAGGGTCGCGCAAGCGCGTCAGTGAGCCGGAGCGAAGCCGGACGTGGCGCGCCGCCGCGCCGCGGTGGGCAGGTTCGCCCGTGGCCCCCTGGGTGCAGGGGCAGGCGCCGCGTCGGCGAGCTTGAAGAAGGCCATCAGCTCCTGCAGCTGGGCGGCCTGGGCGGAGAGTTCCTCGGCGGTGGCGGAGAGTTGCTCGCTGGCGCTGGC
>JBJXHB010000571.1:0-12015 GCA_046160725.1 Aquabacterium sp. | reverse complement strand
TTACCGTGGTCGCCAGCATGCTGGGCCACCGTCTCAGTGCCCGCATCGGCCCCGGCCCGGCCATGGTGGTGGGTTTCTTGGTCTGCGGGTTCGGCTGGCTGCAACTCCTGCTCGCACCGGTGGGCACGATCGGGGTGCTGTCCTTTGCGTTCATGTTGATGCTCTACAGCGCCGGTGCCGTCTTCGTGTTCGTCAACTTCCTGGCGCTGCGGCAGGCCGTGACGCCGGCGCCCATGCTGGGACGCATGACCGCGACCATGCGCTGGCTGACTCTGCTGCCGGCCGCGCCCGGCGCCCTGATCGGCGGCTGGCTCGGCGAACATGTCAGCCTGCGCAGCGCGTTGGCCCTGGCCGGCTGCGGCGCCATGCTGCTGGCGTTTGCGGTGTGGCGTTGGTCGGGCATCCGCCAGGTGCGGGTGCTGCCCCGGCCGGTGGGCGCCGAAGGCAGCGCATCGGTGGCGACGCATCAGCCAACGCCGACCGGCGCAGCGGCTTCCTGAACCAGAACCGGCACCAGCAGGCGCCGGGTCGCGTGCTTAGGGGGCCGCCGGGCTGAAGCGGTCCACGGCGTCGGTCACGATGCCGGCCACACCAAGGCCGACCATGCGCGCCGCGTCGGCTGGCTCGTTGACGGTGTAGACGCCGGCGGCCCAGCCGCGGGCATGCAGATGCTGGATGAGGGCGGCGTCCATCATCTGGAAGTCAGTGATGATGGCGCTGCACCCCAGGCGCTGGGCGGCGGCGTCCCAGCCGTCCCACAGTTCGTCCAGCAGCAGAGCCCTTTGCAGGCCAGGCTCGCGTTCCATCGCCCCTTGCAGGGCCGCGGGCTTGAACGTGCTGAGCATCGGCCTGCGCTGCTCGCCATGCCACAGGCGCATCACCTCTGCCGCCACCACGGCGCCCGTGTGCTCCTCGGTACCGGGTATGGGCTTGATCTCGAGGTCGAGCTCGAACTGGTTGCACAGGCAGTAGCGAGCCACCGCCTCGAAGCTGGGCAAAGGCTCGCCGGCATGGCTGCGGCCGTGCCAGCTGCCGGCATCCAGCCGGGACAGCCTGTCCCAGCTCAGGTCGGCCGCCGGCCCGCTGCCACTGGTGGTGCGGTCCAGCGTGGCGTCGTGCATCAGGTAGGGCACGCCGTCGGCCGACAGCTTGACGTCGCATTCGAACGCGCGATAGCCGTACTGCGCGCCGAGGCGGAAGGCCGCCAGCGTGTTCTCGGGGGCCAGCTTGCCGGCACCCCGGTGCGCGATCCAGCGCGGCAGCGGCCAGGCCCGGCTGCCCGGGGCGAACGCGCTCATTCCACCCGGACGCCCGTGGCCGCGTCGAACCAATGCAGCCGGGACGGCGAGACCGTCATGCGGATCGTCTCGCCGGCGCGCGGCGGGGCCAGCATGCCGTCGATCCGCAGCGTGAACAGCGCGTCGCCCATGCGGCCGTACACCAGGCGCTCCGCGCCCAGCATCTCCAGCACCTCGACCTTCAGCGGCCAGGCACCCGCGCCATCGATCTCCACGTGCTCCGGCCGGGCGCCGAGGATCAGCTCGCCGTTGCGCGGCGCGGCATGGGGCAGCGGAATGGACTGCCCGCCGACGGTGAAGGTGTGGCCCTCGGCCTGCCCCGTCATCAGGTTCATCGGCGGGCTGCCGATGAAACCGGCGACAAAGATCGTGGCCGGCGTGAGGTAGACCTGCTCGGGCGTGCCGATCTGCTCGATGCGTCCGCCGTTCATCACCAGCAGGCGCTGGCCCAGCGTCATGGCCTCGACCTGGTCGTGGGTCACAAACAGGGACGTGATGCCGAGCTCGCCGTGCAGCTTCTGGATCTCCAGACGCGTCTGTGCACGCAGCTTCGCATCCAGGTTCGACAGGGGTTCGTCGAACAGGAAGACCGCCGGCTGGCGGACGATGGCGCGGCCCATGGCCACGCGCTGCCGCTGGCCGCCCGACAGCTGCCGCGGCTTGCGGTCCAGCAGCGCCGACAGCTCCAGGATCCGCGCCGCCTTGGCCACGCGCGTGTCGATCTCGGCCTTGGGCACCTTCGCGATCTTCAGCCCGTAAGCCATGTTGTCGTACACGCTCATGTGCGGGTACAGCGCATAGTTCTGGAACACCATGGCGATGTCGCGCTCACTGGGCTCCAGCTGGTTGACCACCCGCCCACCGATGCCAATCTCGCCGCCGGTGATCTCCTCCAGGCCCGCGACCATGCGCAGCAGGGTGCTCTTGCCGCATCCCGACGGACCGACGATGGCGATGAACTCGCCATCGGCGATCTCGACGTCAACGCCATGGATGACCTTGACGGCTCCCTTGGTTCCCGGGGCGTAGGTCTTTTCGACCCTGCGCAGACTGATGGCGCCCATGTTCTTTGCTCTATTTCTCGGTGTCGACCAGGCCCTTGACGAACCACTTCTGCATCAAGATGACCACCAATGCCGGCGGGATCATCGCCAGCATGGCGGTGGCCATGACGGCGTTCCATTCGGTGGCAGCGTCGCCGCCGGAAATCATGCGCTTGATACCCATCACGACCGGATACATGTTCTCGTCGGTGGTCATCAGCAGCGGCCAGAGGTATTGGTTCCAGCCATAGATGAACTGGATGACGAAGAGCGCGGCGATGCTGGTGGTGGACAGCGGCAGCAGCACGTCCTTGAAGAAACGGATCGGCCCGGCACCGTCGATGCGGGCCGCCTCGACCAGCTCGTCCGGCACCGTCAGGAAGAACTGGCGGAACAGAAACGTGGCCGTCGCGCTGGCGATCAACGGCACCGTCAGGCCGGCATAGGTGTTGAGCATGCCCAGGTCGCTGACCACCTTGTAGGTCGGCAGGATGCGCACCTCAACAGGCAGCATCAGGGTGACGAAGATCATCCAGAACACCAGACCGCGACCCGGAAACCGGAAGTACACGACCGCGAAGGCCGACAGCAGCGAGATCGCGATCTTGCCGATCGAGATGACCAGGGCGCTGATCAGGCTGACCAACAGCATCGGCGCGGCCGCCGGAACCTTGGTGCCGTACTCGGTGACGCCGCCGAAGAGCGCGAAGCGATAGCTGTTGAGCATGTTGTCCCCGGGCAGCAGCGACATCGGCACGTTCTGCACGATCTGCTCGGCCGTCTGGGTGCTGGCGATGAAGGTGATGTAGACCGGGAAGGCCACCACCATCACGCCCAGGATCAGCACCAGGTGGGCCAGCACCGTGGCGGCAGGTCGGTTCTCGATCATGCTGGGCGTGCCATCAGTAGTGGACCCGCTTCTCGACGTAGCGGAACTGCACCACGGTCAGCGCGATCAGGATGGTCATCAGCACCACGGACTGGGCCGCGGAGCCGCCCAGGTCAAGCGCCTTGAAGCCATCGTGGTAGACCTTGTAGACCAGGATGGCGGTGTCCTTGCCGGGCCCGCCCGAGGTGGCCGCGTCGATGATGGCGAAGGTGTCGATGAAGACGTAGATGATGTTGATGACCAGCAGGAAAAAGGTCGTGGGGGTCAGCAGTGGAAACTGCACCGTCCAGAAGCGTCGCCAGGGGCCGGCGCCGTCGATGGCCGCCGCTTCGATCAGGCTCTTGGGGATGCTCTGCAGCCCCGCCAGGAAGAACAGGAAGTTGTAGGAGATCTGCTTCCAGACCGCGGCGAAGACGATCAGGATCATCGCGTGCGTGCCGTTGAGCAGGTGGTACCAGTCGATGCCGATGGCGCGAAGGGTATAGCTGACCACGCCGATGGACGGCGCGAACATGAACAGCCACAGCACGCCGGCCACCGCCGGCGCCACGGCATAGGGCCAGACCAGCAGGGTCTTGTACAGGCGGGACGCCTTCACCACCCGGTCCGCCATGACCGCCAGCAGCAGCGACAGCACCAGGCCCAGCAGCGCGACCCAGAACGAGAAGACGGCCGTGGTCTTGAACGATGCCAGATAGGTGTCATCGGCCCACAGGGCCTTGAAGTTCTGCAGCCCCACGAACTGCACGCTGGTGCCAAAGGCGTCCTGCTGCTGCAGGCTGAAGTACAGCGCCTGCGCGGCCGGCCAGAAGAAGAACACCAGGATGATGGCCATCTGCGGCGCGATCAGCGCCCAGGGCAGCCACCAACTCTTGAATCGGACGCGCTTTTCGACAGCCAAGGGCTGGTCCCATCAATCATCTGGCTGGATCCCCTCCCCTCCCGGAGGGAAGGGGGCTGGGGAGGGGTGCGAAACGTTCTGCGCCGCGGTGAGCCGAAGGCGCACCGCGCGGCTAACACGGGCGTCCGCCGTTGTTCGCCTTCTCGAACTTCTCCAATTCGACGTCACCGCGCTTCTTGGCGTCCTCAAGGCCCTGCTTGGCGGACTTCTTGCCCGACCAGATCTGCTCCAGTTCCTCGTCCAGGATGGTGCGGATCTGCACGAAGTTGCCAAGGCGGATGCCGCGGGACTTGTCGGTGGTCTTGCGGATCATCTGCGTGACGCTGACGTCTGTGCCCGGGTTGGCCTTGTAGAAGCCGCTCTTTTCGGTGATGTTGAAGGCCTCGGTCGTGATCGGCAAGTAGCCTGTCTCCTGATGGCTCTTGGCCTGGACTTGCGGGTCCGACAGGTACTTGTAGAACAGCGCCACGCCCTTGTACTCGTCGGCCTTCTTGCCGGCCATCGCCCACAGGCTGGCGCCGCCGATGACGGTGTTCTGCGGCGAGCCGGGCACGTCGGGGTAGTACGGCAGCGCGGCGATGCCGGCCTGGGCCTTCAGGTTGCGCTTGATGCCACCGTAGGCTGCGGACGAGCCGGTGTACATGGCGCACTCGCCGGACTGGAAGGTGGCGTCCGCCGAGTTGTTGCGGCCCTTGTAGACGAAGAGACCCTGCTGCGCCATGTTGGCCAGGTTCTCGATATGGCGCACATGCAGCGGGGTGACGATATTCAGGCGCGTGTCCAGCCCGGTGAAGCCATTGCGCTTGGTTGCGAATTCCACGTTGTGCCAGGCGCTGAAGCTCTCGAGCTGGGTCCAGCTCTGCCAGGCCGTCGTGAACGGGCACTTGTGACCGCTGGCCTTGAGCTTGGCCGCGGCCAGCGCGACCTCGGGCCAGGTCCTTGGCGGCGAGTTGGGGTCCAGCCCTGCGGCCTTGAAGGCATCCTTGTTGTAGTGCAGCACGGTCGTCGAGCTGTTGAACGGCAGGCTCAGCATCTGGCCATTCGGGGCGGTGTAGTAGCCCGAGACGGCCGGCACATAGACGCCGGCGTCGAACGGCACGCCACCGGTCTTCATCACCTCGTTCACCGGGACGATGGCGCCCTTGCTGGCCATCATGCTGGCGGTGCCGACCTCGAACACTTGCAGCACATGCGGCGCATTGCCGGCGCGGAATGCGGCAATGGCGGCTGCGAAAGACTCGGGGTAGGTGCCCTTGAAGACGGGCACGACCTTGTAGTCCTTCTGGCTGTCGTTGAAGCCCTTGGCGAGGCCGTTCACCCACTCGCCCAGCTGGCCGCTCATCGAGTGCCACCATTGGATCTCGGTTTGGGCCTGGGCCGGCAGCAGCCAGGTCAGGCCAGCCAGTGCCACGGCACCCAGCTTGAACATGCGTCGATTCATTTCATCTCCAGGAGAGTCGGTCTACGAATGGGTCGATCGGGAACACGGAACGGCCAGCATGGCTCATCCATGTGACAACGGCGTTTCTGGCATCACCACCGTCGCCGGGCAAGCGGGAATACCCCGGCGCAGGGGCGAAATTGCTGCGCTGCGATAACATTCTCGCCTCCCTTGACACGGGCGTCTCTGAGCGTTGTCAGGACGGCCAGCCTCCGCCTGACCATGAACGCACCGCTGCGCGCTGAATCGCCTGTCGAGCCGGCAGCCGCAGGGCCTTCGCGGTTGCGCGAGATTCCCTACAACTACACCTCGTTCTCCGATCGCGAGATCGTGCTGCGTCTGCTCGGTGCGCGAGGCTGGGACCTGCTGTCCGGCCTGCGCGAGGAGCGGCGCACCGGCCGCAGCGCGCGCATGCTGTACGAGGTGCTGGGCGACATCTGGGTGGTCCAGCGCAATCCCTACCTGCATGACGACCTGCTGGACAACCCGAACCGGCGCGCGGCCCTGGTACAGGCGCTGCAGCACCGCCTGGCCGAGGTGGCCAAGCGGCGCACGCCGCAGGCGGATGCCGCGCGCGATGCGATGGTGGGCGAGCTTCTTGATCTGGCCCGGACGGCAGTTGACCATTTCAAGGCGCACTTCCCGACGGTGTGGGACCTGCGACAGCGCGCCCGCAAGGTGCTGGGGCGCCACACCTCGCGCCAGAACATCAAGTTCGACGGCCTGTCGCGGGTCTCGCACGTTACCGACGCCACGGACTGGCGGGTGGAGTACCCCTTCGTCGTACTCACGCCGGATGGCGAGTCCGAGATGGCCCCTCTGGTGCAGGCCTGCATCGAGCTGGGGCTGACCATCGTGCCGCGCGGCGGCGGCACCGGTTACACCGGTGGCGCGGTGCCGCTGACCTGGAAGAGCGCGGTCATCAACACCGAGAAGCTCGAGCGCATGACCGAGGTGGAGATGGTGTCGCTGCCGGGTGTGGCGCAGCCGGTGGCCACAGTCTGGACCGAGGCCGGCGTGGTCACGCAGCGGGTCGCCGATGCCGCCGAGCGGGCGGGCTACGTGTTTGCCGTGGACCCCACCAGCGCCGAGGCCAGCTGCATCGGCGGCAACATCGCCATGAACGCCGGCGGCAAGAAGGCCGTGCTGTGGGGCACCGCCATCGACAACCTGGCCAGCTGGCGCATGGTCACGCCGGACGCGCGTTGGCTGGAGGTGCACCGGCTGGACCATCACCTGGGCAAGATCCACGAGGTGGCCGAGGCCCGGTTCGAGCTGCGCTGGCTGGACCGCGACGGCAAGCGGGTGGAGCGCACCGAGCTGCTGGCCATACCCGGCGCGGCCTTCCGGAAGCAGGGGCTGGGCAAAGACGTCACCGACAAGTTTCTGCACGGCCTGCCCGGTGTGCAGAAGGAGGGCTGCGACGGCCTGATCACCTCGGCACGCTGGGTGGTGCACCGCATGCCGGCGCAGGTGCGTACGGTGTGCCTGGAGTTCTACGGCAACCCTCGGGACGCGGTGCCCGCCATCGTCGAGATCCGAGATTTCATCCGGGCCCAGCCGGTGGCCGCCGACGGCCAGCAGGCGGTGCGGCTGGCGGGCCTTGAGCACCTTGATGACCGTTACCTGAAGGCAGTGGACTACACCGCCAAGAGCCGGCGCGGCAGCCTGCCCAAGATGGTCCTGGTGGGCGACCTGGTCAGCGACGACGATGCCGCTGTTGCACGCGCCGCCAGCGAGGTGGTGCGCATCGCCAACCGGCGTGGCGGCGAGGGCTTCATCGCCGTCGGCGCCGATGCGCGCAAGAAGTTCTGGTCCGAGCGCAAGCGCACTGCCGCCATTGCGCGCCACACCAACGCCTTCAAGATCAACGAGGACGTGGTGATCCCGCTTGAGCGCCTGGGCGAATACACCCTGGGCATCGAGCGCATCAACATCGAGCTGTCGCTGCGCAACAAGATCGAGCTGGCGTCGGCCCTGCGGGCCGTCCTGGCCGGCGGCGCGCTGCCGCTGGGCCCGGCCGAGGACGGCAGCCCGGCGCCGGACGATGCCATGCTGGCCGAGCGTGTCGGCCAGGCGCTGGCCCTGCTGGACGAGGTGGGCGCGCTTTGGCAGCGCTGGCTGCAGGCGCTGGACCGGCCGGCCGAGGGTGGGTCGGTGTTCGAGCAGTTGCAGGACAAGCGCCTGCGGGCGTCCTGGAAGACCCAGCTGCTGGCACCCCTGGGCTCGCTGTTCGGCGGTGCGGCCTTCGCGCCCATCCTGGCGCGTTGCCGCGAGATTCATCGCGAGGTGCTGCGCGGCCGGGTCTGGGCCGCGCTGCACATGCACGCCGGCGACGGCAACGTCCACACCAACATCCCGGTCAACAGCGACCACTACGCGATGCTGCTGGCCGCACACGAGGCGGTCGGCCGGATCATGGCGCTGGCCCGCTCGCTGGGCGGCGTGATCTCCGGCGAGCACGGCATCGGCATCACCAAGCTGGCCTTCCTGGACGACGACGAGCTGGCCCCCTTCGCGGCTTACAAGGCCCGCGTCGACCCGCACGGCCGCTTCAACAAGGGCAAGCTGTTGCGCGCGCCCGCGAGCCTGGCAGCCACATCCGCGCCGGGCAGTGCCGGCGAGCCGGGCGCGGGCTGGGCAGCCGACCTCAGCGCGGCCTACACGCCCAGCTTCAACCTGATGGGTCACGAGTCGCTGATCATGCAGCAGAGCGACATCGGCGCCATCAGCGACAGCATCAAGGACTGCCTGCGCTGCGGCAAGTGCAAGCCCGTGTGCGCCACGCATGTGCCGCGCGCCAACCTGCTGTACAGCCCGCGCAACAAGATCCTGGCCACCTCGCTGCTGATCGAGGCCTTCCTCTACGAGGAGCAGACGCGCCGCGGCGTGAGCCTGCGCCACTGGGAGGAGTTCGAGGATGTCGCCGACCACTGCACGGTGTGTCACAAGTGCCTGGCGCCGTGTCCCGTGAAGATCGACTTCGGCGAGGTGTCGATGAACATGCGCAACCTGCTGCGGCGCATGGGCCACAAGACCTGGCGGCCGGGCAATGCCGCGGCCATGCTGATGCTCAATGCGACTCGGCCGCAGACCATCAAGCTGGCACGCCTGGCGATGGTGAACATCGGCTTCAAGGCCCAGCGGCTGGCCCATGACGTGATGAAGCTCGCCGCGCGGCGCCAGACGGCGCGGCCACCGGCCACCGTCGGCGCGGCACCGGTGCGCGAGCAGGTGGTGCACTTCATCAACAAGAAGCTGCCCGGTGGCCTGCCCAAGCGGACGGCGCGGGCGCTGCTGGACATCGAGGACCGCAGCTATGTGCCGGTGATCCGCGACCCGCAGCGCACCAGCGCCGACGCCGAGGCGGTGTTCTATTTTCCGGGCTGCGGCTCGGAGCGGTTGTTCTCCCAGGTCGGGCTGGCGACTCAGGCCATGCTGTGGCATGCCGGGGTCCAGACGGTGCTGCCGCCGGGCTACCTTTGCTGCGGCTATCCGCAGCGCGGCAGCGGCCAGTTCGACCGCGCCGACAAGATGATCACCGACAACCGGGTGCTGTTCCACCGCGTGGCCAACACGCTGAACTACCTGGACATCAAGACCGTGGTCGTGTCCTGCGGCACCTGCTTCGACCAGCTCCAGGGCTACCGCTTCGAGGAGATCTTTCCCGGCTGCCGCATCATCGACATCCACGAGTTCCTGCTCGAGCGAAACGTCACGCTGCCCGGCGGTGGCACCTACCTCTACCACGACCCCTGCCACAGCCCGATGAAGCAGCGCGAGCCGATGAAGACGGTGCGCGGCCTGATCGGCGAGGGCGTGGTCAAGAGCGAGCGCTGCTGCGGCGAGAGCGGCACGTTGGGTGTGACGCGCCCGGACATCGCCACCCAGGTGCGCTTCCGCAAGGAGGAGGAACTGCGGCAATCCGAGTCCGAGCTGCGGGCCACCGGTGCACTGTCGGCCGACGCCAACCTCAAGATCCTGACCTCCTGCCCAAGCTGCCTGCAGGGCCTGTCGCGTTACCAGGGCGACCTGCAGAACGGACTTTTGGAAGCCGACTACATCGTGGTCGAGATGGTGCGCCGCATCCATGGCGAGAGTTGGATGCAGGACTACGTGGCCCAGGCCAATGCCGGCGGTATCGAGCGGGTGCTGCTGTAGGCTGACCCAGCCACTGCCGGTATTGACAGCGCGGCCTACACTCGCGTCCCCAGCCCAGGCGCCCAGGAGTGATCGGCATGAAACGCGACGACCGTGCACAGCCGCAGCCCACCGATGTGACGGTGCACCAGTCCAGCCGGGTGCTGGAGGTGGCCTACCAGGACGGTGCGCGTTTCCGCATCCCGTTCGAGCTGATGCGCGTGTTTTCGCCGTCGGCCGAGGTGCAGGGCCACGGGCCCGGCCAGGAGACCTTGCAGACGGGCAAGCGCGACGTGCTGGTGACCGACCTGGCCATCGTCGGCCACTATGCGGTGCAGCCGACCTTCTCGGACGGCCACGAGACCGGCATCTTCACCTGGGGCTATCTGTACGAGCTGGGCTCGCGCCAGGCCGACTACTGGGCGCGCTACGAGCAGCGCCTGGCTGCAGCCGGCGCCGACCGCGATGCGCCCATGGTCAAGGCCAGCGGCGGGGCCTGCGGCCACTCTCACTGATCGCGATACCCGCTGCCTCGCGCCCGGGTTCAAAACCATGAACCGTACCCATTTCGGCTTCCAGAACGTCGACGAGCGCGAGAAGGCCAGCCGCGTCCGCGGTGTCTTCGACTCGGTGGCCGGACGCTACGACATCATGAACGACGTCATGTCCATGGGCCTGCACCGCCTGTGGAAGAAGTACGCGGTGCTGTGCGCCCGGCCGCGCCCGGGCGAGCATGTGCTCGACCTGGCCAGCGGTACCGGCGACCTGGCGCAGGCCATGGCAGAGCGCGTCGGCCCGGACGGTCTGGTGGTCATGACCGACATCAACCGCGCCATGCTGGAGCGCGGCCGCGACCGTCAGCTCGACGCCGGGCGCATGCTGCCGCTGGCGCAGTGCGATGCCGAAGCCCTGCCGTTTCCGCCCGCCACGTTCGACCTGGTCTGCGTCAGCTTCGGTCTGCGCAACATGACCCGCAAGGAGCGGGCCCTGGCCGAGATGGCGCGGGTGCTCAAGCCGAGCGGGCGGCTGATGGTGCTGGAGTTCTCGGCTGTCGCGGCACCGCTGAAAACGCCCTATGACTGGTATTCGTTCCAGGTCCTGCCGCGGCTGGGCCAGTGGATCGCCGGCGACGGCGACAGCTATCGATACCTGGCCGAGTCGATCCGCATGCATCCCGACCAGGCGGAGCTCAAGCGCCTGATGCGGGCCGCCGGGTTCGGCCATGTCGATGTCCACAACCTGGCGGCCGGCGTGGCGGCGGTGCACCTGGGCATCCGCTGCTGAGCTGCCGCCGGCGGCGATGCCGGGTTCGCGTACGCTTCGCGCATGTCGGCCGTGATCTCGTCGCTCAAGGGCTGCCCAGCGCAGGGCGGCGCGGTTTGGCGCCGTGTTCGCACGATGCAGGTCGGGATGAGCCGGCCAAGCCGGCTGGCCGGCCTGCTGCTGGCCGTTGCGGCGGCTGCCTTGGGTGGCGACGGGTGGGCCCAGGTTGTGTCGCCCGGCTCAGCGCCGGCATGGCCCCTGGCGACCGATCCGCAGAGTGTGCAGGTCCTGCGGCTGGTAGACGGCCAGGCGGATGGCGCGGGGTCGCCGTCGCTGTCGTCGGAACAGTGGCGGGCCATTCTCCTGAGCGCGGTCGATCGCCACCCCGAGGCCCGCGGTGCGGAGCATGCGACGGCCGCGGCCGGGGCCGCCTTGCGGGAGACCCAGGCCGCGGCCTTGCCGCAGCTGGACCTGCGCGCCGACGCAGGCCACCGGCGCAACGACCCGAGCACACTGCTGGACACGCCGTTTCGCCGCTTCGACAGCGCCGGGCTGGCGTTGTCGCTGCGCCAGCTGGTCTATGACTTCGGTGCCGTTCAGGCTGCGACCGACGGCGGCCGTGCGCGCGAGTCTGCCTTGGCCGCGCGCGCGGACCAGCGGCGGCTGGACCTGGGCTTGCGGGTCGTGGCGGCCTGGGTCGACCTGGTGCGGGTACGCCAGCAGCAGGCGCTGATGGCACTCAACGTCGCGGCCCGACAGGCGTCGGTGGATGACCTGGACCAGCGCTACCGCCTGGGGGCCGGGCTGGCCAGCGACATCTGGCGGGCCCAGGCCCGGCTGGCCGATGCCAAGGCGGCGCAGGCCCGGGCCCAGGCCCGTCTGGCGGGCGCTGAGGCAGCGTGGCGTGAGCTGCTGGGCGAGTTGCCGGCGCAGGTCACCTGGCCGCCGATGCCGGCAGTGGCGGCCACGACCGTGCCGGGTGTGCCGGGCGTCGCACCGGATTTCCCTGCACTGCGCAGCGCCGAGGCCGCGCTGCGCGC
>JBJXHB010000570.1:0-6711 GCA_046160725.1 Aquabacterium sp. | reverse complement strand
TCGCGGTCGGCGACATCGTTGACGCAGCAGCCGGCGCTGCGCATCAGGACCGTTCCGGCAACGAAGACCAGCAGCAGATGCCAGCCCGGCCAGCCGTCGGCTGCGATCCACAGCGCCGCCAGCGACGGCCACAGCAGCAGCAGCCAGCCAGCCGGGCGGTCCCAGCGGATCAGGTCCAGGTACAGGCGCAGGCGGTCGAACATGCTGATGCGGATTGTCCGGCAGCGGACCGGCGCACCGGGCACCGCGGAGGGCCGAGGTGGGCCAGGGCGGCGGGCGAGCCACAACCGACCTGCCTTAAGCTGTCGGCATGATGACACCCGGCCATGCCTTGCTCGACATCGCGCCCGAGGTGGCGCAGGCGCTGGACGGCGGGCAGGCCGTGGTGTCGCTGGAGTCCACCATCGTGGCCCATGGCATGCCCTGGCCGGACAACCTGGCAGCGGCCCGGGCGGTGCAGGCCGAGGTTCGGGCCCATGGCGCCGTGCCGGCCACCATAGCCATCCTCGGCGGCCGCTTGAAGGCCGGGCTGAGCGATTCGCAGCTGGAGCAGCTGGCCCGCGGCGGCGCTGCCGTGCCCAAGGCCAGCCGGCGCGACCTGGCCGCCTTGGTGTCGGCCGGCCGCGACGGCGCGACCACCGTGGCCTCGACCATGATCATCGCGGCCTTGGCCGGTATCCGGGTGTTTGCCACCGGCGGCATCGGCGGCGTGCACCGAGGTGCGGCGCAGTCCATGGATGTCTCGGCCGACCTCACCGAGCTGGCGCGCACGCCGGTGGCGGTGGTCTGTGCCGGTGCCAAGGCCATCCTGGACCTGCCGCTGACGCTCGAGGTGCTGGAGACCCACGGCGTGCCGGTGCTGGGCTATGGCACCGACCGCTTCCCGGCCTTCTGGTGTCGCGACAGCGGCCTGCCCGTGGATGCGCGCTGTGACACCCCGGACGCGGTAGCGGCGCTGCTGCGCGCCCACTGGGCACTGGGCCTGGGCAGCGGCGTGGTCGTGGCCAACCCGATACCGCAGGCGCATGCCCTGCCGCGCGACCAGGTCGAGGCCGCCATCGCAGCCGCTTTGGCTGACGCAAGTGCGGCCGGCATCACTGGCAAGGCGGTCACGCCCTACCTGCTGCAGCGCATGGTGCAGATCACCGGCGGGCACAGCCTGCGGGCCAATGTCGAGCTGGTGCTCGACAACGCCCGCGTGGCGGCGGGGATCGCTCGGGCCTGGGCGGCAGCAAGGACGCCTGGCTGAAGGACGCCTGGACCCGTCCGGGTCACCAGAACTGCCACTGCCCTGTCTGCACGACCCAGATGCCCAGCACGCCGTTGGTCACCGCATGCGCGATCACGGCGGTCCACAGTTTGCCGGTGCGGACATACAGCCAGGCATAGGCCAGGCCGGCGATGATGGCGGCCAGCCAGAGCGTGTGCGCCAGCATGAAGACGAAGGTGCTGAGCATGATGGCCTTGAGGCCGACACGGCGCGGGTCGACGCCTTCAAAGGTCGGGTTCTCGACCCAGCGCATCAGGAACGAGCGCCAGAACAGCTCTTCCATCACCGGCACCAGCAGCGCCGCGCCGATCAGGCGCACCACGATCAGCGGCATGTCCAGCTGGCCGGCGGCATCCACCGGCTTGAAAGCCGCTGTCGCCTCGCCCAGCGTCATCCAGGGCGCATCCAGGTGAATCCACAAGCCGAACACGGCAGCGCCGACCGCCACCGACAGCGCCGCCTCTGCGGCACTGGGCAGGTTCTGCCGCGCCAGCTCGCCATACTCGCGCCACCAGAACAGCAGCATGGCACCCACCGCCACCACGGTGACGGCATAGATCCAGCGCGGGTCGATACCCCAGGAGCCATCGGCCGGCACGCTGCCGCGCACCGCCAGCAGCACCATGAACAGCACGAAAGGCGCGATGCGCAGGATCGCCGCGCGCGACAGGTTGAAGTTCATGGTCTTGCCAATCTCCGGTGGTTGCGACGGTCGGGTGGCGCGCAGTATCGCCAAGGCGGGCAAGGTGTGGTCCACCGCCGCTCGGCGCGGCCCCCTGCCTGGGGGGCGACTTCCGTCACGTCATGGCGCTTCGCAATGGTGCCGCGGAGGCTGGCCCGGGCTTACACCCGGTCGTGCAACAGGCGCTGTACCTGGTCACGCAGCAGCGCCGGGGTCAGCCCTTCGGCCGCCAGAGCCGGCCCGGCATGGACACCAACCCGGCTGAACAGGCCGCGCCGAAACGGTCGCACCATGGCCTGTCCGGACTCCACGCGCGAGAAGAACGAGCCCCACAGGTTGACCAGCGCCACCGGCACGACCGGTACCGGCCGGCGTTGCAGGATCTTCAGGATGCCGGGCTTGAAGGCCTGCAGCGTGCCGTCGCGCGTGATGCCGCCCTCCGGAAAGATGGCCACCAGGTCGCCGTCGGCCAGCACGCGGTCCACCGCCTCGAAAGCCGCCTCGTACATGCGTTCGTCCTCGGTGCGCGGTGCGATCGGGATGGCCTTGGCCAGGCGGAACAGCGCGCCCAGCACCGGCAGCTTGAAGATGCGGTGGTCCATGACGAAGCGGATCGGCCGCGGGCTGGCCGCCATCAGCACCACCGCATCGACGAAGCTGACATGGTTGCAGGCGATGACGGCGGCGCCCTCGGTCGGCAGATGATGGCCGTCGCGGATGCGCAGGCGATACACGGTATGGGTGACCACCCAGGCGACGAAGCGCAGCAGGTACTCGGGCACCAGTAGAAAGATGTAGCCGGCCACCAACGCGTTGGCCAGTGCCGTCAGGCCGAAAACCTGCGCCACGCTGAAGCCAGCGCCCAGCAGCGCGCCGACGATCAGCGCCGAGGCGATCATGAACAGCGCGTTCAGGATGTTGTTGGCCGCGATGATCCGGGCGCGGTGGCTGGCTGGCGCGCGCAGCTGGATCAGCGCATACATCGGCACGCTGTACAGCCCGGCCGACAGCGACAGCGCGAACAGGTCGAACAGCACCCGTGCATGGCCGGGCGCTGCCAGGAAGGCGGCGACGGTGAATGCCGGATCGGCGGCCGCCCGGGCCGGCAGCGCCGAAGCGGCCAGGTACTGGTCGAAGGCGAACACGCTCATGCCGATGGCGCCCAGCGGCACCAGGCCGATCTCCACGTGGCGGCGCGACAGGGTCTCGCACAGCAGCGAGCCCGTGGCCACGCCCAGCGAGAACACCACCAGCAACAGCGATGCGACCTGCTCGTTGCCGTGCAGCACGTCCTTGGCAAAGGACGGGAACTGCGACAGAAAGACCGCGCCGAAGAACCACATCCAGCTGATGCCCAGCAGCGATCGGAACACGACGATGTTGCCGTGGGCCAGCTTCAGGTTGCGCCAGGTCTCGCTGAAGGGGTTCCAGTTGATGTGCAGCCCCGGGTCGCTGGCGGGCGTGGGCGGGACGGCCTGTGCGGCGACGCGGCCGGCCACGGCCAACAGCGCGCAGACCAGTGCCACCGCCTGGGCGCCGTTCAACCCGACGTCGCCGGGCAGCGAGACCAGCAGGCCGCCGGCCAGGTTGCCCAGCAGGATGGCCACGAAGGTGCCCATCTCGATCATGCCGTTGCCGCCGGTCAGCTCATGCTCGCCCAGGTGGGCCGGCAGGTAGGCGTACTTCACCGGCCCGAACAGCGTGCTGTGCAGGCCCAGCAGGAAGATGCAGCCCAGCAGCAGGGCCGGCAGGCCCGCCAGCAGGCCCCAGGCCGCCAACGCCATGATCAGCAGTTCCAGGTTCTTGACCAGCCGTGTCAGCGCTGCCTTGTCCATGCGGTCGGCGAGCTGCCCTGCGGTGGCCGAGAACAGCACGAAGGGGGCGATGAACACCGCGCCAATGACCAGCCCCGCCAGGCCTGGCGGCAGCCACGACACCTGCACCTGGTAGGTGACCAGCATCGTGAACGCGAACTTGAAGACGTTGTCGTTGGCCGCGCCCAGAAACTGCACCCAGAAAAAGGGCGCAAAGCGCCGTTGCCGCAGCAGCGCAAACTGGCCGCTGTGCGCCGGCCCGGCAGCAAGTTCAGGCTGGACGGGGGCGGGCGTGCCGGCAGCGGCTTCGGTGGCGGTGGTCATGTCGGCTCCTGGGGATGGTGCTCAGCGCGTGATCTGCACCGCACCGGCCAGGCCCGCGCGCGCGAGCCAGGCGAAAACCGAGTCCGCGGTCACGGTCTCGATGTGGTCGGCAAAGCGCTTGTCGTTGGGATGGTCGTCGAAGGCAACGTTGGCCCGCGTGCTGCGTGCGCCCAGCCGGGTCAGCGCACCCAGCCGCAGCACCGTTGGCTGGTAGCCGCGCAACTGCAGCCAGGCCTGCGCGCCGGTTCGGGTGCTGGCGGCCGGGTCCATGGCCATGGCCAGGGTCTCGATGGCCCACTGGTTGCTCTGCTGGTAGCGCTGGGCCCATGGGTAGGCCAGCATGTTGTAGGCCGGTGTGTGCAGGCGCGTGGCGGCGGCGTTGTCGACCAGCAGCGGCAGCAGTGCGGCCTGGACGGCCGGCACCGGCACCGCCCAGGCAGCCTCGTACCGGTGAGGATGGTCCAGGAAGAATTCGCCCAGGCCTTGCCGGTAGACGGCTGCATCCGCGGTGCCGCAGTGGTTGAGCTTGTGCAGCACGCGCCACGGGCTGCCCGGGCCGGCGCTGCGGTAGGCAAAGCCCAGGTGCGACCAGCGCAGCTGGTAGGTGCCGAGGTCCTGGCCGGCGCGGGCCAGCACCACCACCTGGGCGCCAGAGGCATCGAGTGCGGCGCTGGTGGCCTGGGCCAGCGCCATGCCGCGCTCGACGGCGGCCAGCGCGGGCGGCTTGTCCTCGCAGGCGGTACCAGCCTGCGCCGGCAGCGTGGCGCCGGCGACCAGCATCGCCAGGAAGCAACGGGACAGCGACCGGATCACCGGGACACCCGCTCGTTGTGCAACAGCGCGCGGCCGATCTCGTTGGGCACGAAGGCCACCGCCTGGCCGGCCTTGGACAACACCCAGCCGGTGCCGATGACGCTGACGGTCAAGGCGGTGCCCGCGGCGACGGACGCGCCCTGCGCGGCCTGCCCGGACAGCTGGATGGTGGCGCTGGCGCCATCTGCGGCGCGCTCGACGACCCAACTGACGCCCTCGGCGGTGGCCTTGACGGCCTTGACCGTCAGCTCCGACCCGGCCGCCAGGACGATGGCGCCACCCACGACCGAGATGGCCACCGGCATGCCGGACAACCCGCTGGCCTCAGACAGGTTGCGCTGCGCATGGGCGGTTGGGAGGGCGAACGATGCGGCCAGGCAAAAGGCGAGCAGCGCGCGACGAGGCTGTGTCAGGGCAGGCATGGCGTGTGGTCCTTGGGTTTTAGGGTTCCGCTCGACGAAAGGCGGGCGGCAACGGGAGCGGATGCTGACGGCTCGAGGCCCTAGGCGCAATGCCGCGAGACTGTGTCGAAGCAACTGAAACGATTGGTACCGCCAGGCGATACCGACGGAGACCGGCAGGCGATTCAACGCTCAGCCCCTGAAGTGCCGGCGGGTATCAAACACCGAGCGAGCAAAACCCTGCCCGCGGTGGCGCAGCCGCCGCCGCAGGACCAGGTCGAACAGCAACGGGTTGTGCCGGCGCAGTTGCGACAGTGGCTCGACGTCCGCTTCGGCCAGCACCTCGGCCCGCACCAACGTGCCCAGCCGGAACAGCAGGCCCAGGCCGGGCAACGGATAGTCCGAGCCATGCAGCAGGCGCGGATGCCAGTCGGTGCGGGCGAGCACGGTGTGCCAGGTGGCTGCGTCGCGGTTGGACTGGAACACGCCGGACACATCGGCCAGCAGCTGCCCCTGCCAGCGTGGCTCGTCCATCAGGCGGGCGACGAGCTCACAGGCCGGGCGCTTCTCCGGCCGTGTCTGGTCCAGGTCCAGCGCCTGACCCAGGCTGGCGCAATGGGCCACGATCACGCGCGTGCCGCGCTCCAGTGCATGGCGCACCAGCAAGGGGTTGACCAGCTCGTCCTGCCCGGCGCCTGGCACGGCCTTCTCTTCGCCGCAGTGCACGATCAGCGGCATCCGCAAGGCCGCCAGCCGGTCGCAGAAGGCACCGGCGCGCGGGTCGCGCAGGTCGATGTTCATGGCACTGGGCAGCCACTTCATGGCTTGTGCGCCATTGGCCACCGCGTCCGCCAGCCGCGCCAGCGCGTCCTCGCGATAGGGATGCACCGATGCCACCCAGGCAAAGCGGTCCGGGCGAGCCGCCGCCACGGCCGCGGCATAGCGGTCGGGTACGTGGAAGGTGGTCCAGTCGGGGCGCACGCGGCCGTTGTCGTCGAGCGCGTCGTCGAAGGCGAACAGCATCCACCGCGCGCCGGCGGGGAAGGCCCGGGCCAGGTCCAGCATGCGCTGGACGTAGGCCTGGTCCACCGATGGCGCATCCCCATCGACCCCGGCCGCGTCCAGGATGAAGCGCTTGCGCAGCCGCTCGATCAGGTTGAAGCCGCGGGTCATGTTGTCGTGGATGCGGCAGCCGCTGCCGGCGTCGCCCACGCCCAGCAGGTGCGCATGGCAGTCCCAGAGCGCAGCGGGCGCGAGGCCATCCAAGGCCTGCGCTGCCATATCCGCCAGCGGCGGCGGCAGCGGCGCGGGGCCCTGCGGCGCTGCCGTCACCAGCGAGCTGAACATGGCCGCAGCGGCGGCGCCGCAGCAGCCCAGCATGCGGCGCCGGGTCATGTGGCGGTGGCG
>JBJXHB010000569.1:0-2733 GCA_046160725.1 Aquabacterium sp. | reverse complement strand
GACTCCGGCAAGGTGCTGGTCGACGACCCGGCCGTGCGCCAGGGCCTGATCAACGCCATGAACGACTACAGCGCGGCCTACGGGAAGGGCTGCACCCCGCCGTCGTCCACCAACTGGAAGGACCCGGACAACAACGTCGCCTTCCACAACAAGACCATCGTGCTGACCCACAACGCGACGATCTCGATCGCTGCGAAGTGGCTCGACGACATGAACAACCAGACGCTGACGCAGGCCCAGCGGGATACCGCCAAGGCCAACTACGAGCAGAAGATCGCCACGGCGGGCTTCCCCAGCAAGCCGGATGGTTCGAAGATGACCTACCGGTCGGCGGTGAAGACCGGCGTCATCTTCTCTGGCGCCAAGAACAAGGATGCGGCTCGGAAGTTCGTCGCCTTCATGCTCGATGACGCCAACATCGGTCCGTATGTCGAAGGCGCCCTCGGCCGCTGGTTCCCGGTCATGAAGGCCAGCCAGCAGAGCGCCTTCTGGAAGAGCGACCCGCACCGCAAGGCCGTCTACGACCAGTTCATGGCCGGCACGACCCCGTTCGAGTTCACCAAGAACTACAAGTTCACGGTGCTGAACAACGAGAACGTCTGGGGCAAGGCGATGAACCGCATCAGCAGCGAGAAGTGGCCCACCGAGCGTGCCGTGGACGAGATGATCGCGCGCATCAAGGCGGTCGCCAACTGAAGGCGTTGAACGCCTGAGTGCTTGCAGGCGCCGGGTTCCAGACCCGGCGCTTGTCCTTCTGGCTCCCCATTCGATCGACCACAGAACGTGAGCCTCGTCGCCGCCAGCGCCATGGCCCCGGCCCGCAAGCCACTTTCCTCCTGGGAGTGGTGGGGCCGCGCGCTGGTCGTGCCCTACGTCATCATCTTCGTCGTGTTCGTGCTGTACCCGGTCGGGTACGGCCTGTGGCTGGCCCGCGACCCGGCCAACTACGTGAAGCTGATGGACGACCCGGTGTTCTTCCGCACCGCCATCAACACGGTCGTGTTCCTGGTCGTGGCGGTCAACCTGAAGATGATGCTGGCACTGGCACTGTCGGGCTTCTTTGTACACACCCGTTGGTGGATCCGCATCCTGTCGGTGATCTTCATCCTGCCCTGGGCGGTGCCGAGCATCCCGACCATCCTGTCGGTGCGCTTCATGCTCAACCCCGAGTGGGGCGTCATCAATTCGGCGATCTTCCGCTACACCGGGCTGGACGGCCCGAACTGGCTCAACGACCCGACCCTGGCTTTCAGCCTGTCGATGCTGATGCACATCTGGAAGAGCCTGCCGTTCTGGACCCTGATCCTGCTGGCCGGCCGCCTGGCCATACCGACCGAGCAATACGAGGCCGCATCGGTGGACGGCGCCAGCCGGTGGCAGAAGTTCCGTTTTGTCACCTGGCCATCGATGAAGGGGCTGTACCTGACATCGACCATCCTGTCGATGATCTGGACCCTGGGCGACTTCAACTCCGTCTACCTGCTCACCGGTGGCGGCCCGGCCGACCTGACGCATGTGCTGGCCACGCTGGGCATCCGCTACCTGCGTCTGGACCAGGTGGAGCTGGCGATGGCCTCCATCGTGGTCGCGCTGCCCCTGGTGCTGCCCCTGGTCTACGTCATGATGAAGCGCCTCTCCAAGTGAAGCTGAAGACCATCCTCGACGAGACCCGCCTGCTGCTGGTGGGCATACCGGTGCTGCTGTGGACGCTGATCCCGGTCTATCACATGGTGCTGTTCGCGATCAGCGAGCGCGACAAGGCGACCAGCGGGCGGCTGTGGCCGGAAAACCCGACGCTGCAGAACTTCGACTTCGTGTTCCAGCAGAAGCACTTCTACCTCAACCACTTCTGGGTCCAACTGGGCAATTCGCTGATGATCGCGCTGGCGGTGGGCGCGCTGACGCTGGCCATCTCCACCTGCGCGGCCTTCGCCATCAGCCGGCTGAAGGTGCGCGGCGGGCGCACGGTGCTGAACCTGGCGCTGTTCACCTACTTCATCCCGGCCGCCTTCCTGGCGGTGCCGATGTACAAGACGATGGCCAACTACGGCCTGCTGAACAGCCGCTGGTCGCTGGTGCTGGCCATGGTCACGATCGCCAGCCCGTACTGCATCTGGGTGCTCAAGCAGGCCAGCGACAAGCTGCCCTGGGAACTGGACGAGGCGGCCCGCATGGACGGTGCCACGCCGCTGCAGCTGTTCCGCATGGTCTACGTGCCGCTGATGGTGCCGTCGCTGGTGGCGGTGGGCACCTATGCCCTGCTGCTGGCCTGGAACGAATACCTCTACGGCTTCCTGCTGCTGTCCAACGAGCGCGACCTGACGCTGGCGGTGGCCCTGGGCAACTTCCTTGCCGCCGATGATTCACCCTGGGAGCTGCTGATGGCCACCGGCTTTGTCTATGCGCTGCCACCCGCGGCGATCTACTACGCCTTCAAGCGCTACATGGTGTCCGGCCTGACCGCCGGCGCCGTCAAGTCCTGAGTCCCGCGCCATGGCCACCGTCTCCTTCCGCGACATCCAGAAGTCCTACGGCAAGGTCAAGGTCATCCACGGCATCGGCTTCGACATCGCCGATGGCGAGTTCGTCGTCCTCGTCGGCCCGTCGGGCTGCGGCAAGAGCACGCTGCTGCGCATGATCGCCGGGCTGGAGACGATCAGCGGCGGCGAGATCCGCATCGGCGATACGGTCGTCAACGACCTGCCGCCGCGCGCGCGCGATATCGCGATGGTG
>JBJXHB010000568.1:0-2890 GCA_046160725.1 Aquabacterium sp. | reverse complement strand
CTCGTCCAGCGCCAGCATCTGCGACGTCACCTGCCGCGCCTCGTCGGCCGAGATCTCGGCCAGCCGGCGCAGGTGCGCCCGGGCGGCGTCGACACGCGCCGGCAGGTCGGCCGCCGTGGCCGCCGCGCGGGTGTAGTCCAACCAGGACTGCGACGCACGCTGACCCGACCGCATCAACGACATGGAACCGATCATGTGCGCCTGCGTCAACACCGGGTCCAGCGGCGACGGCGCCAGCGCGGCCGCACCCGGCAGGCCGGTGGCCATGGAGGACAGGGTCCGCAGGGCATCGGCAAGGGGGTCGGTGGTGGACATGATGGGCAATCGGACGGCAGTCACGCCGAAAGGCCGGGGGGCTGAAATGCCGAGCGGCCGGGTGGCAAGGGTCCCTGGATGGCGCAGCGCGTGGTGCGGTGCAGCCGCGTCTGCTGAGTCCGAGGATTCTAGGTGGCACCCTGCTGGCAACCGATACCATCAAACCATGAAGCGGACATCCCCATGACCCGACTGGACCGGCGTGCTGCCCTCGTCCTGCTGGCCGGCGTCGCCCTGGCCGACAGCGCCTTGCGCGCCCAGACCGGCCGTGTCGCGCCGCCCAGCCCGGCCGCTCCGGCCAGCGGCTTCCGCGAGCTGCGCTGGGACGACCTGATGCCCAAGGACTGGGACCCGCTGAAGAACTTCCGCGGCCTCAACATGGGGATGCTCAGCGACGGCGACCCCAAGGTGCAGGGGTTGCTGAAGGAGCTGCGCGAGAGCTTCGACGCCGCGCCGGTGGTGCAGGCGCTCAACGACACCGCCGCCAAGCTGCCCGGCTATGTGGTGCCGCTGGAGGAAAACGCCCAGGGCGACTTGCGCGAGTTCCTGCTGGTGCCGTATTTCGGTGCCTGCATCCACACCCCGCCACCGCCGGCCAACCAGATCGTGCATGTCTCCACGACCCTGGCGCCGGTCAAGAACCTGCGCGCCATGGACGTGGTCTGGGTCAGCGGCACGATGCGGGTCAAGCGCATCGACACCTATATGGGCGTCAGCGCCTATCACCTGGAAGCGGCGTCGGTGGTGCCCTACGTCACCCAGCAGCCGAAGCGGTGAGCCGCGTGACGATCGCACCTGTCGCACCAGTGGCGCTGGTCACCGGCGCCGCGCGCGGCATCGGGCTGGGCATTGCGCAGCGCTTCCTGGCGCTGGGGTATCGCGTGGCGCTGCTGGACATCGACGCCGAGACCCTGCAGTCGACCATGGCCCGGCTGCATCGCGAGGATGCCGGTGCCGCCGCCCGCAGCCTGCCGCTGGTGGCCGACGTCGCCAATGAGGCACAGGTGGCCGCGGCCTTTGCCACGCTGGCCGAGCGGCTGGGCCGCCTAGATGCGCTGGTCAACAACGCCGGCATCGCGGTGTTCAAGCCACTGCAGCGGACCACCGCCGAGGAGTGGCGCCGGGTGCTGGCGGTCAACCTGGACGGCCCCTTCCTGTGCACCCAGGCCGCGCTGCCGCTGATGGCGGCCGGCGCGGCGGTGGTCCACATCGCCAGCATCTCCGGCCTGCGCGCCAGCACGCTGCGCGTGGCCTACGGCACCAGCAAGGCCGCGTTGATCCACCTGATGAAGCAACAGGCCGCCGAGCTGGGCACCATCGGCATCCGGGTCAACGCGGTCGCGCCTGGCCCGGTGGAGACCGAGATGGCACGCCAGGTGCACAGCCCGGCCATCCGCGCCGACTATGCGGCGGCGATACCCCTGGAACGCTACGGCAGCATCGACGAGATCGCCCAGGCTGTGACCTGGCTGTGCAGCGCGCAGGCCAGCTATGTCAACGGCCAGGTGCTGGCGGTGGACGGCGGCTTCGATGCCAGCGGCATCGGGCTGGTGGCGCTGCGGCGCGATGCCGCAGACGACCCACTGACCCACTGACCCGCTGAGCCTCTGAATCACCGCACCGGTCCCAGCCGACCGCCACCGCCATGACCCGACGCTTCATCGACCTGTCCATCTACCTCGAGAACGACGTCGCCTCCGACCCGCCGGGCCTGTCGCCGCGCATCGAGTACTTCACCCACGCCAACACCTACGAGCAGATCGCGCCCTTCTTCCCGGGCCTGAAGCGCGAGGACCTGCCCGACGGCGAGGGCTGGGCGGTGGAGCGGGTGCAGCTGTCCACCCACAACGGAACCCACCTGGACGCGCCGTACCACTTCCCCAGCACCATGGACGCGGCGCTGGCCAGCGGCAAGCGCAAGTCCATCGCCATCGACGAAGTGCCGCTGGACTGGTGCTTCCAGCCCGGCGTCAAGCTGGACTTCCGCCACCTGCCCGACGGCCATGTGGTCACGGCCGCGCAGGTGCAGGCCGAGCTGCAGCGCATCGGCCACACGCTGCAGCCGCTGGAGATCGTGGTCGTCAACACCCGCGCCGGCAGCCGTTACGGCGAGCCCGACTACGTCTCGGCCGGCTGCGGCATGGGCTACGAGGCCACGCGCTGGCTGCTGGACCAGGGCGTGCGCCTGACCGGCACCGACGGCTGGAGCTGGGACGCGCCCTTCGTGCACACCGCCCGGGCCTATGCCCAGAGCCACGACGCCGGCCTGATCTGGGAGGGCCACAAGGCCGGCCGCGACATCGGCTACTGCCACCTGGAGAAGCTGCACAACCTGGAGGCGCTGCCGGCCGACGGCTTCTACATCAGCTGCTTCCCGCACAAGATCCGCGGCGCCTCGGCCGGCTGGACGCGGGCGGTGGCCATCGTCGACGAGGCCTTGTTCGGCAGGCGGGGCTGAGCTCGGACGTGAGAGCCCGGAAGGGGTCTCACGCCTAGCGAAGGCCCGAACGCGATTTCACGCGTGAGGGCTGAACTCGGACGTGAGGGCCCGGAAGGGGTCTCACGCCTAGCGAAG
>JBJXHB010000567.1:0-4352 GCA_046160725.1 Aquabacterium sp. | reverse complement strand
AGCGCCAGGGGCGGCAGGCGCATGGCCGGCGTCGCGGCGGCGGCCGCAGCACCCGCCGCGACCCCGGGCCAGGCCCAGGCAGCGGCGCTGCCGCCGGCCAGGGCCAGCCATTGGCGGCGATCCAGTTGCAGTCTCATCGGCTCGATTCTCCTCGTCGTTCGCCCCAGTGGCCGGGCCGGGCCTGCAGGGCACGCTGGATGGCATCACTGCGCTCGCGCGCAAACCCTGCGTCGTCGAGCGCACCGGGCGGTGCCGCCGCGGGCGGCCGCCTGGCGGCATGCTCGCGGGCCGCGGCAGCGCCCAGCACCGGCGGATCGGTGCGGATGGCCACCACATCGGTGCGGTTGGTGGTGCTGGCATTGGGCACCACGGCGAAGGGCATCAGGGCGCTGCCGGCCGAGACCAGGCCGTGATAGTCGCCCAGGAACAGCCCGCCGCTGACCTGCGGCGCGAACTGCAGCGGCTGGGCCCGGGCCAGGGCCTGCTCAGTGAAAGCCACGCCATCCCGGGTGGTCAGCAGCCACAGGTCGGCCAGCAGGGTGGTGGTGTCCGGTGTGTTGCTGCGCAGGTCGTAGTGGGTGATGGCCAGGCGGCCGTCGACATGCACATGCAGGGTCGGCGTGAAGGCCGGCACCGCGGGCTCGCGGTTCACCGCCACCGGCGCGCTCCAGGTCAGGCCGGCGTCATCGGATCGCGACAGCGCGATGGCGTCGCGCACGCCGCCCGAGAACCGCGCGTCCTGCCAGGCCACCCACAGCCGGCTGCCCGGGCCGGCGGCGATGACGGGAATGATCGCGCCGTCACGGATGGCGGCGCCGGTGTCGGGGTCGCGCGCGCCAATGGCCCGCAACTCGGCGACGGTGACGGGCGCGCTCCAGGTCAGGCCCTTGTCGGCGGACTGCATCACGCGCACACGGCTGCTGGACACGTTGCCGACGGTGTCGATTTGGTTGAACACGTTCACCAGCAGGCCGCGCTGCGGCCCGTCGCCGATGACGACGATACGGTTGCCGATGGTCTGGCTGACACCGCCAGGGGCCGTGGGCGCGTAGATGATGCGCGTCGGCTCCCAGCTCACGCCGGCGCTGGTGGAGCGCGCCAGCAGCGTCGGGCCGTGGCTGCTGCGGTCCAGGCGGTCCCAGACCGCGTACACGTAGCGGAAGTCGGTGCGGTCGGCGGTGAGCGTGTTCTTGTCGTTGAACAGGCTGTCGCCGTCGAGCTGCAGCACCTGCGGCGCGCTCCAGCTGCGGCCGCCGTCCATCGAGCGTGACGCCAGCATGGCGCTGCTGGAGCCGGCGGCCAGCGCGCCGCCGCTGAAGGCCAGTGCCATCGCGTGCACCGTGCCATCGGGTGCGATGTCGACCCAGGGGTCGCTGGCGCGCTCGAAGTCACCGGGGCTGCCGGGCGCGGCGCCGCCGCAGCGCGAGAACGGATGCAGCACCCGGGTCCAGTTGCGCCCGCCGTCGGCCGACCAGGCGCTGACCAGCGCGCGCGCACCGCCATTGCTGGTGCGGTCCTGCTGCCAGATGCCGACCATCGCGTCGGCATTGGCCGGCGACACCGCAACGAAAGGCTCCACCTCGGCATCCACGAAGATGGTGCCGCTGGCCTTGCCGCCGTCGCAGCCCGGCGCCACCGGCGTGGCGCCACTGACCGTGACCCCTGGGCGCACCGATGGCGGCGACGGTGCGGGCGGCTCGTCGCTGCCGCCGCCGCCGCAGGCCGTCAGCGACATCAAGACGGCGATGCGGGCAAGTCGGCGACGCAGCGCGGCGGCCTTTGCGGGCGGGCATGACGTCGCGGTCGAGGACGGCACGGTAAGGGACATGGCGCGGGTTCTCGCTGGCGATGGCCGGACCGGCATCTTCGCCGATGCCCGGCGGTCCGCCGCGCCCCGTGTGCGGCCGGTGACACGGCGTGACACGCGCGCGGCTGCCTGTGCGGGCACGACCGAGTCCCGATCGCCATCTAGACTGCCCACCATGCCCGCACATGTGACCGCCGTCCATCGCTGCGCCGTGCATGTGTTCTCCAAGGACGCGGTGGCGGCCATCGAGCTGGTCGCCGGCCTGGGTGTGCGCGGCGACGCCCATGCCGGCGTGACTGTCCGGCATCGCTCGCGGGTGGCGCGCGACCCGACCCAGCCCAACCTGCGGCAGGTGCATCTGCTGCAGGCCGAGTTGCTGGACGAGCTGCGGCTGCAAGGCCTGGACGTGCAGCCGGGCCAGCTGGGCGAGAACATCACCAGCCGTGGCATGGCGCTGCTGGCGTTGGGCACGGGCACCCGGCTGCGCCTGGGCGACGACGCGGTGGTCGAGGTCACCGGCCTGCGCAACCCCTGCGCACAGATTGAGGCCTTCAAGCCCGGCCTGCTGGCCGCGGTGCTGGGCCGCACACCGGACGGCGCACTGGTGCGCAAGGCCGGGGTGATGGCGGTGGTGATCCGCGGCGGCCTGCTGCGGCCCAGCGACCCGATCACGCTGATCGAAGCACCGCTGCCCTACCGGCCGCTGGAGCCGGTCTAGGGTCTGTGGCGCATCCGTTCAGGCCGCGGCCTGGTCACCGCCGGTGTGGCGGGCGGCGTACAGCCGATGCTCGGCGGCACGCAGCAGGTCGGGCGCGTCGCGAATGTCGGGCTCCAGCTGTGCCAGGCCGACACTGACGGTCTGGCGGTGCGGCTGGGCTGGGCCGCCGGCCAGCGGCGCCAGCTCGAAGCGTTGCAGGCTCACCGCCTGACGGATCCGCTCGGCGAGCACCCGGGCCGCATTGGGCGCACAGTCCGGCAGCAGCACGCCCAGCGTCTCGCCGCCCAGGCGCCCCACCACGTCGGCGGCACGAACACAGGCCAGCACGGTGCCGGCGCAACGTTCCAGCACCGCATCGGCGACTTTGCGGCCGACACGCGGCGTCAGGGCCTGGAAATCGTCGAGCGCGACACACAGCAGCGCCAGTGGCTGGTCCGCCTGACGTGCACCCGCCACGCCGCGCTCGAGCTGATCGATCCACGGGCGCCAGCCCAGCACCACGGTGCCGCCCATCGGCCCGAGCTGCAGCAGCGGCATGGTCGGCGCCATCGGCAGGGCATCAACCCTGCGGCGGGCATGGAAGCGCAGCATGGACTCACCCAGCCGCAGCACGTCGCCCTCGCGCAGCACCTCCGGCCCTTGCAGGCGGCGCTCATTGACATAGGTGCCGTTGCTGGAATTCAGGTCGCACAAGGCGATGCCGGTCGAGCCCTGCAGCAACTGCGCATGGCGGCGGCTGATGCCGACGCTGTCGATGCGGATGTCGCACTCGGCCGAGCGGCCCAGCGTCAGGCGCGGCCGGTTCAGCGGCCAGCGTTCGTTGTGGCCGCTGGCCCCTACCAGCTCCAGGCAAGGCTCGCCGGACCCACCGCCGGGCGGCGGCGCGAGATCCGGCGGCTCGCCGGTTTCCATCACCAGGGTATGGACTTCGAAACCGGCGGGAGGGTCGGCGTGCGACATGTGGGGGTATCGACCGATTGGGCGCGGAATTGACGTCGGTATGCCGGCTCAGGGGCGCGGCACCGCGGGTCGACCCGAAACAATGCGATCGTTCACGCCGCCACCCGGTCGCGCCCGGCATGCTTGGCCGCGTACAGGCGCAGGTCGGCGCAACGGATCAGCTCTGCGGCGCCGTCCATCCCGGGCAGCAGCGTCGCAACGCCGACGGACACCGTCTGGCGGTGCTGCACCAACGTTCCACCCTGCATCAGCGGCAGCGTGAACGGCAGCGCCGCCACGGCCTGGCGGGTGCGCTCGGCCAGGGCCCGCGCGGCGTCGGGGCCGCAGTCCGGCAGCAGCACCGCGAACTCCTCGCCGCCGATGCGGCCCACGACGTCGGCCTGGCGCACCGTGGCCTGCACCGCGCCGGCGGCGCGGCGCAGCACCAGGTCGCCAGCAGGGTGGCCGAAGCGGTCGTTGACTGACTTGGTCATCGGGGAAATCGAAAAGTTCAAAGCTCAAAGCGATGAAGCATTTTCCATTTTGTTCTTTGGATTTGGATCCTGAGTCATGGGTCGTAGTAAAGCGTGCAGCACAAGCGGACGCCCTTGCCCGGAGGCGCAGTCATTTCGAGATTCGCGCCGATCAGCCGCGCCCGGTAGTGCATCGTGGAAAAACCCAGCCCGCGCTTTTCGTGCGAGTCGCCCGCGAGGCCGCGCCCATCGTCCTCCACCGATAGCTGCAGCCGGGCCCCCGCGCGCGTGAGGCAGATTCGGATGTTCCGCGCATGCGCATGTCGCACCGCGTTGGCCACCGCTTCCTGCGCGATCCGGTAGAGCTGCGTGGCCACGTTCAGGTCATCGAGTTGCACCGGCTCGGGGCAGATGA
>JBJXHB010000566.1:0-3679 GCA_046160725.1 Aquabacterium sp. | reverse complement strand
CGCACCGGCCAGCCACAGGCCCAGCCACTGCAGGGCCAGCACGGCCGGCGCCACCACCGCCAGGTTGCCGACGATGCCGGCCACCTGCGACCGGACCAGGTGGGCGACTTCGTCGGCGAAGGCCTCCACGCCAACGGCGTCATGCGCGCCGGCCAGCCGGTCCACCAGCGCCGGCCCGGTCATGGCCGGCTGCTTGGTGGCCACGGTGAAGTGCAGCAGCTGGATGGCGACAAAGCTCAGCGCGTAGTTCAGCCCGGCGCCCAGCCCGGCCCACAGCGGTGCCAGGGCCAGGCCGACGATGCCGAACTTGGCCAAGGTGGTGAAGGCCATCACCAGGCCGCCGCCGGCCGCAGCGCGCAGCATGGCGACGTATTCCGCCCGGTTGCGGGTGATGTAGTGCTCGCCGGTCTCGGCATGGCGCTCCGCCGCCTGGCGGGCCAGCATGGCGGTCTGGCGCGACAGCAGCGCACGCACGCTGCGCCGCTCCTGCGCCGCCCGGGCCAGCTGCGCGGCCAGGCGGGGCCACTCGGCGGCGGCGCGGGGCGCCAGCAGCAGGTCCACCACTGACTCGACACGGTCGATGCGCGCCCGGGTCTGGTCGCACTCGAAGAGGATGTGCATTGAGATGCCGTGCTCGGACAGATGACGCGGCACGCTGGCCAGCGCCAGCCGGCAGCGGCCAAGCAGCGTGCGCAGGTAGGTGGCCGGCGCCAGTGCCGCGGCCGGGTCGCCCGAGGCCAGCGCCTGCACCAACGCGTCGCCGGCGCGGGCCAGCTGCTCGAAAGGCCGCTCGGCCAGCAGGGGCGGGTCCATGCGCCGGCGCAGCGGCGCCGAGAACGCCGAGGCGCGCACGGCGCTGATGAGCCAGCCCAGGGCATCGTGCAGCGGTGCGCTGGCCTGCGCCGGCTCAGGGGCCGGCGCCCCGAGGCCGCCCGAGCCGCGGTCCAGCAGCGCCTGCAGGGCGTCCACGTCGGCCGGCTCCAGCGCAGCCAGCCAGTCGGCGTCGCCGTCGGCATCGAACGCGAGCGTGAACAGCGCGGCCGCGTCGTCGGTGTCGGCGCTGCGTGGCAGCCAGCGCAGCCGCAGCCGCTCAGCCAGCTCGCCCCACAGGTCGCGCCGGGCGTTGAAACCAAAGTCGGCGAACAGCGCCGCCGCGTCCAGGCCGCGCAGGGTGCGCACCAGCAATTGGCCGACGCGGTCGGCGGCAGGGGCATCAGCCTGCAGTGCCGCCAGCAGGGCGCGCAGCCGTTGCAGCACGACGGCCGGCGCCCGGTCGATGCCGACCGCACCGCGAAGATGCCGAACCAGCTCGATCAGCCAGAGGTGGCGCTGCAGGCGCGGCGCCGCGGGGTCGGCCTGCGCCAGCAGGTGGTCCCGGGCGGCCACGGGCACCGTCATCGATGCAGCCGGCGGTGGGCGGTCAGTGCAGGGCGCCTGGCGCGACCAGCGCAAACTCCGGCACCGGCGCCTCGAACCAATGCGCGTCCGCGGTGATGCAGAAGAAGCGTCCGTGCATCGAGCCCTGCGGCGTCTCGATCGGTGTCCAGCTGGTGTACTCGAACTGCTCGCCGGGCTTGAGCAACGGCTGGTGGCCGACCACGGCCAGGCCGCGCACCTCGTTCGTCCGGCCCTTGGCGTCGGTGATCAGCCAGTGGCGCGCCACCAGCTGCGCGGCGATGTCGCCGGTGTTGCGCACCGTCACGGTGTAGGCGAAGCCCCAGGTCTCGTGCGCCGGGTCGGTCTGCTCGGGCAGCGGGCTGACGGTGACACTGACGGTGAATTCGGGTTTGGCCATGGGCGGGCAGTATAGGAAGCCGCTGAGACAATCCCCGCCTTTGGCCCTGTCGGCGACGCGGGGCCCCCGCAACCCGCCAGGCCCCGACCATGAGCCGCAGCTTCCGCATCGCACCCAGCATCCTGTCGGCCGACTTCGCGCGGCTGGGCGAGGAGGTCCGCGCCGTCATCGCCGCCGGGGCGGACTGGATCCACTTCGACGTGATGGACCAGCACTACGTGCCCAACCTGACCTTCGGCCCGATGGTCTGCGAGGCGCTAAGGCCGCATGCGGTGCGGGCCGACGGCAGCCGGGTCCCGGTGGACGTGCACCTGATGGTGCAGCCGGTGGATGCGCTGTCCCAGGCCTTTGCCAGGGCCGGTGCCGACCTGATCAGCTTCCACCCCGATGCCAGCACCCATGTGGACCGCTCGCTGCAGGCTATTCGCGACGCCGGCTGCAAGGCCGGCCTGGTGTTCAACCCGGCCGCGCCGGTGGACGTGCTGGAGTGGGTGGCCGACAAGGTCGACCTGGTGCTGGTGATGAGCGTCAACCCCGGCTTCGGCGGGCAGAGCTTCATACCCGCGGCGCTGCGCAAGATCGAGCGCCTGCGGCGCCTGATCGAGGCCAGCGGCCGCGACATCGTGCTCGAGGTCGATGGCGGCATCAAGGCCGACAACATCCGCCGTGCCGCGGATGCCGGCGCCGACACCTTCGTTGCCGGCAGCGCCATCTTCGGCCAGCGTAACTATGTGGCGGCCATCGCGGCGCTGCGCTCGGCGCTGGCCGCATGACGGCGACACCACGCGCGGACGGGCCGGCCCTGCCGGTGCTGGGCGGCATCCGCGCCGCCATCGTCGACCTGGACGGCACCATGGTCGACACCATCGGCGACTTCGAGGCCGCGCTCGCGGCCACGCTGGCCGAGCTGCAGCTGCCGCGCATCGACCGCGCCTTCATTGAACGCACCGTGGGCAAGGGCAGCGAGCATCTGATCCGCCAGGTGCTGGCCCATGTCGGCGCGCAGGCGTCCTGGTTCGACGATGCGATGGCGGCCTACCAGCGCCACTATGCGGCCTGCAACGGCCAGCACTCGCAGGTCTACCCTGGCGTGGTGGCCGGCCTTCAGCGGATGCGGTCCGCCGGCTGGGCGCTGGCCTGCCTGACCAACAAGCCGGGCCGCTTTGCACGGGCGCTGCTGCAGATCAAGGGCCTGGACGGCCATTTCGCCGTCGTCAACGGCGGCGACGCCTTCGAGCGCAAGAAGCCCGACCCGCTGCCGCTGCTGCGCACCTGCGACCAGCTCGGCCTGCCGCCGGCCGCGGTGCTGATGGTGGGCGACTCGGCCAACGACGTGCAGGCCGCCCGCGCCGCGGGCTGCCCGGTGGTGCTGGTCGGCTACGGCTACAACCACGGCCAGCCGGCCGAGGCGGCCGGGGCCGACGCGGTGGTGGCCCGGCTGGACCAGCTGTTGCCGGGATAGCGCGGCTGGCGGCCGCGCGACGCTACTGGCCGCGGTTGGCGTAGGGGTCGACGACCGGCGTCTTGCCCAGCAGCGCGTCCTTCAGCGCGGCGTCAGCCGGCGACTTGCCCAGCCAGATGCGCAACAGCGCGTTGAAGAATTCCGGCTCCTTGATCGGGTCGCCCGCCGCCTTGCCATTGACCAGGACGGTGGTGCCGATGCCGGGCACCCAGTCCACGCCAAAGCTCTCGCCGGCGGTCAGGCGCTTCTTCTGCGAGAACACCTCGCCGATGCGCACCGTGCCGGCGATGGACCTGGCGAACTCCTCGCGCGTGGAGTTGTCCTGCATGCCCTTGGTGAACAGTTTGCCCAGGTCGTTGGCGTCGATCTCGCGCAGCATCACCACATGCAGCCGCTTGGGGCCGGCCCCGGCCCGCACCCCC
>JBJXHB010000565.1:0-18914 GCA_046160725.1 Aquabacterium sp. | reverse complement strand
GAACAGGCCGCAGCCCATCACGGTGGAGGTGCCGAAGCCGGCGCGCAACGAGCCGAAGGTCGCCTCCGCAAAGTTGAGCAGCTTCTCGCCCAGGCCGGTGCGCACCATGGCATCCCCGGTCAGCACGAACAGCGGAATGGCGATCAGGGCAAACGAGTCGACACCCTCGAACAGCGCCTCGCCGATCAGCGTCAGCGGCAAGGCGCCGGTGGACCACAGCATGGCCGCGGTGCCCAGGCCCATGGCGACCCAGAAGGGCACCCCGACGACCAGCAGCGCGATCAGACCGATGATGGAGAGCGAGACGGCGTTCATGCGGTGGCGGCGCTCATTCTTCGAACATCGCCTTGCCGGCGAAGGGCATGCGGCCGGCCTGCAGGTCGGCCCAGTCGCGGACGATGCCCTGGCACGAGCGCCAGACCACCAGCGCGAAGCCGATCGGCACCGCCGCCTCGAACCAGACCTTGCTGATGCGCAGCACCGGCGTGGCCGCATCGAACTGCAGCAGCGTGCGCACGGTGTGCAGGCTCCAGTACAGCGCGATCAGCGCGAAGGCGATGGTCGCCAACTCGGCAAAGATCAGCAGCGCTGTCTTGGCCCGCGGCCCGACGCGGCCGACCACCACGTCGAAGCGGATGTGCGCCCGCTCGCGCACCGCATAGGCCGCGCCGATCCAGCCCAGGTAGATGAAGGCGTAGCGTGCCGCTTCCTCGCCCCAGGCCGATGAGTAGTTCAGGACAAAGCGGCGCACCACCTCCTGCACGATGACGATGCAGCAGAAGGCATAGAACACCAGCATCGCCCAGCGCTCTGCGTCGCGGTTCAGGGCCGCGAGCACGCGTCTCACGGCCGCGCCTCCATCGACCGGGAGCAGCCCCTCACAACCTGAAGTCCGGGACGGTGATCGGGCCCTTGGTGTTGGCGGCCGTCTTGAAGCTGTCGAACACGGCCATCGAGCCGGCGAACTGGATCTTGAACTCGTCGTACTCCTTGCGCTGCTCGCCGCAGGTGTCCATCCACTGCTTCATCTCGGCGTCGGTCGGGTTATAGAAGGCGCAGCCGCCCTCGCGCAACAGGCGCATGCTCTCGGTGCGGGCCTTCTCGATCTGGGCGAAGGTCTCGACCTGGGTCTTCTCGTTGGCTGCATCGAAGGCGCTGCGGATGTCGGCCGGCAGCGCCTGGTACCAGGCAGCGTTGGCAGCGAACATCTGCGCATCCGGCACCGAGCGGATGTAGCTGATGTTGCTCAGCAGGTCGACAAAGCCGAAGGTGGCCAGCGCGGCAATGGCCGGGTCCAGCCCGTCGGCCACGCCCTGCTTGATGGCGGTGGAGGTCTCGCCCCACGGCACCACCGTCGGGTTGGCCCCGGCCAGGCGGTAGAAGGTCTGCAACAACTTGGACGGGGGCACGCGCATCTTCATGCCTTGCATGTCCGACGGCGTCTTGATGACCTTGAAGCCCTTGCGGCTGGCGATGGTGCGCGGGTCGACCGTGAAATAGAACAGCGGCTTGTAGCCGCGCGCCATGACCTTGGGCGTGATCTCGTCGTTCCAGGTCTTGCTGGTGACGAGGTTGGCAAAGCGCTGGTTGTCGCCGCACCAGTAGGGGATGTTGATCAGGTCCACCACCGGCGCGAACGGGCTGAAGTTGGACAGCGACACCGCGCCGCCCTGCACCGTGCCGGCCTGGATCTTCTGGGCCAGCGCCGCGCCGACACCCAGCTGGCCCGCCGGATGCAGCTTGCAGTACAGCTGGCCTTTGGTCAGCGTCTCCAGGTTGGCCTTGTACTGGGCCTGCATCACCGGGTACTTGACGAAGTCCTCGATCTTGTACTCGGTGGCGAAGAGCATCGTCACCTTGGCGGCCTTCTGCTTGGCCTCTTCCTCGGCTGCGGTCTGCGCCAGCGCCTGGCTGTCGAACAGGTAGCCGCCGGTCAGGCCCAGCACCGCGGTGGTGAAGCCGAAGCGGCGTGCGGTGTCCAGGAACTGGCGGCGGGATTCATCGATGGACGGGTTCATGTCGTCTCCTTTGACGTGGCGGATGGAACAGACGGCCGGGCAGCCGGCGACTCAGGGCTGGTGTCAGGTGGGGGGGTCGGCCTGCGGCCGGCGCAGGGCCTCGTCGACAAACAGGCCGACGGCAAAGGCCGTCACCGCAGCCAGCACCAGCAGGAACTCGCCGACCTCGCCCAGCGGCCCGCCGGTCGGGCGCTGCAGCAGCTTGAGCACCACGACGTACACGCCGTACACCACCGCCAGTACGGCGGCCAGGCGGTAGGACCAGGTGCGCAGGGACGAGGTGGTCATGCAGGTGCGCGGCGACAAGACAGTTCTGTAAGCGATTACAAATCCTCGCCGCCGTGTGGCCGGCTGTCAAGGCAGCCGGGCTGGTATTTTCCCTTGATCGCCATGCACAGGACCGCGGCTCTACACTGCCTGCAACCGCTTACAGGATGATCCGCCCCGCCGCCGCTGCAGGCGCCGGGCTGGCGCGCCGATGACCCCCAACCCCGCCCCGACCGTGGCCGACGTGGCACGCGCCGCCGGCGTGTCCACGGCCACGGTGTCTCGGGCCCTGAACCGGCCCGACGACGTGCGTCCGGCGCTGCGCCAGGCGGTGGTTGATGCGGTGCAGCGGCTGGGCTACGTCGCCCATGCCGGCGCCCGCGCGCTGTCGCTGCGCCGCAGCGGCACGGTGGGCGCCGTGGTGCCGACCATCGACAACGCCATCTTTGCGCATGGCCTGCAGGCCTTCCAGCGCCGCATGGTGGCCGCCGGGCGGCATGTGCTGGTGGCCTTCAGCGACTACGACCCGGACCAGGAGGCGGCGCAAGTGCGCAACCTGGTCGAGCGCGGCGTCGATGCGGTTGCACTGACCGGCCTGAGCCAGCGCCCTGCCCTGATCGAGCTGCTGCAGCGGCGCGATCTGCCCTTTGTGCACATCGGCGCCTGGCCAGCGCCGGCCGGCCAGGGCTGCGTCGGCTTCCGCAACCGCGAGGCCATGGCGCGGCCGGTGGACTACCTGGTGGACCTGGGCCACCGCCGCATCGCCATGCTGGCCGGCATCACCGCCGCCAACGACCGGGCAGCCGCCCGGGTGGCCGGCACGCGCGCCGCCCTGAAACGCCACGGCCTGGCCCTGGCCGGGCTGGTGCAGGCCCGCTACGACGTGGCAGCGGCGCGCGAGGCCGTCACGGCCCTTCTGGCCGCGCGCCCGGCCCCGACCGCCATCGTCTGCGGCAACGACGTGCTGGCCTGGGGCGCGATGCTGCAGGCGCAGGCCATGGGGCTCGTGGTGCCGCGCGACCTGTCGGTCATCGGCTTCGACGACCTGGCGCTGTCACGCCAGCTGCAGCCGGCACTGACCACCGTGCATGTGCCGATCGAGCGCATGTGGACCATGGCGGCGGATCAACTGGTGCAGCGCATCGAGGGCCAGCCAGGCATCCTCCCAGAAGGCAGCGAGGTTCAGGTGGAGCTGGTGGTGCGCAGGTCGACCGCTCCGCCGCCCGCCGCCCGCCGCGGCAAGAGGGGCTGAAGCCCGGCTAGTAGTTCCGCCCACGCAGGCGTCGCAGCACCCGCCACACGATCAACGACGTCAGCGAGCCGATGACGCCGACCATGATCCAGAAGCCGGCCCGATGGTCGGACAGCGGCACGCCGCCGACGTTCATGCCGAACAGGCCCGAGATCAGGTTGATGGGCAGTGCCAGCACCGTGACCATGGTCAGGGTGAACAGGCTCCGGTTGTTGTCCTCGGCCACCCGCGCCGACACCTCGTCCTGCATCAGCTTGATGCGCTCTTGCAGGGCGCTGATGTCGCGCAGCACCAGCGCGAACTCCTCGCTCGCCCGCTGCAGCCGCGCCATGTCCTGGGGCGGGACCCAGGCGGGTGGGCTGGCCAGGGTGCGCTGCAGCGCCGACGGCTCCAGCGCAAGCCATCGCATCAGGCGCACCATCAGGCGGCGCAGCCGCGTCAGCTCCAGGTTTTGGCCATCGCCGCGGCCCGCCAGCAGGGCGTCCTCGATGTCGTCGACCCGCTCGGCGGTCTGGCGCACGATGGCCTGGAGTTCGTCGGCCTGATCGCGGACCAGATGGTCCAGCAGCGACACCGGCGAACCGATGGCCTCGCCGCGCCGGACCGCCTGACGCAGCCGGTCGACGGAACGCAGCGGCTGCTGGCGGGTGCTGATCACCCGGTCCGGGCCGACCGCGATCCACAGCGTCGAGACATCGCTGGCCTCGTAGCCGAACTGGAACTTCAGGTCGTTCATGACGGCAAACAGCATCTCGCCGTCCCGCTCGATCCGCGTCGACCGGGAGCCGCCGTCCAGGCTCTCCTGGAAGGCTTCGCCCAGGTCGGTCTGCTGTCGGATCCATGGCCCCGTGCCGGCGTGTCCCAGCTGCAGATGCAGCCAGGCAAAGCCCGGCCGGCCCGCGGCCCGCCACCGGGCAGCCTGCTCCAGGGAGTCGACCGGCTGGGACGGGCGCCCCGCCTCGAACCAGAACCCGACGATCAGTCCGTCGGTGCCTGCGCCGTGCACCGGCAGGACCGGCTTGGTTGGAATCATTCGTCTCGGTGTCCTCTGCTCTCGCGATGCTAGCCAACCCGTACCACGGCCGCGTGACAGCCAACGGGCCGCCGGCCCAGGTCGAATCCACGGCATCATCGATGGGACAACGCCACCACCTTCCGCCATGTCCCTCCTCAGCACCACCCCGATCACCCTGTCCGGCCCGCTTCGCGCACCGGCCCAGATGCTGGCCGAGCAGCGCTATGCCGGCCACAAGAGCGTGCACGACGCCGACAGTGCGGCGCGGCTGGGCCTGCCCGGCGCGCCGATCGAGGGGCCGACGCACTTTTCGCAGATCGAGCCCCTGGCGCTGGCAATCTGGGGCGAGCGCTGGCACACCCACGGCTGCATCAGCGCGCATTTCCAGAACATGGTGATCGAGGGCGAGCAGGTGCGGGCCGAGCTGTTGCTGGATGGCCCTGGCGTCACCAGCGGCCGCATCCAGGCCTTCAAGGCCGACGGCACGCCGGTGCTGGAGGGCACGGCGTCGGTCGGCCCGTACCATGGCACCACGGCCCTGGAAGCACGGCTGGCGGCCACCCTGTCGCGACCGCCCGGCACGCTGCACATCATCGACCAGATGCAGGTCGGCCAGCGCGGGCCGGACGACGTGTTCGCCTGCGTCGACTTCGACACCCACCTCGGCGACCTGTATCCGTTCACCCTGGCCGACAAGCTGGACGGCATCACCGAGCGGCTGGCCGCGCACCAGCGCAGCGCCGTCACGCCCTGGGGCGGGCCGGTGCTGCCGTTCGAGATGCTGAGCGTGCTGACCGGCGCCTTCGGCCGCGACGCCGGCTTCACCGCGCGCCAGCCGTCGGTCGGCCTGTTCATCGACCTGGAGGTGCGCATGCGGGCCGGCCCGGTGCGGGTGGGCCAGCGCTACCGGCTGACGCGCGAGCTGGTCGCGCTCAGCCAGAGCAAGCGCACGGAGAGCTGGTGGACGCGCAGCACACTGCACGACGGCGACACGGCGGTGGCCGAGGTGCTGCTGCACCAGGGCGTGTTCAAGGCGTCCTACCCGGGGTATCCAGCGGCGCAAGCGGCGGCGGCAGCGGCCTGAGCGGCCACAGCGCCGGCGGCGCGCGCCACCGCGCCGGGGCTACCACGGCCGGGCATGGGCCCGGCCCTGCAACCGTCATCCAATCCTGCTAGCCTGCCGCCTCTTTTGCGTTTGGCGCCCCTTCGGCGCAGCCTGCCATGAATGCCATCACCCGCGGCCTGACCGGCCTCACGCCCGACCGCCTGCGCGGCATGCGCCGCGGCATCGAAAAGGAAAGCCTGCGCGTGCTGCCGGGCAACGGCCTGGCCCTCACGCCGCATCCGGAGGCCCTGGGCGCGGCGCTCACCCACGGCCGCATCACCACCGACTTCAGCGAGTCGCAGCTGGAGATGATCACCGGCGTGCATCCGGATGCCGATGCCTGCCTGCGCGAGATCACCGAGATCCACCAGTTCGTCTACCGCGCCATCGGCGACGAGCGGATGTGGGTCGGCAGCATGCCGTGCGGCCTGCCCACCGACGAGACCATCCCGATCGGCCGCTACGGCACCAGCAACATCGGCCGCGCCAAGAGCATCTACCGCATGGGGCTGGGCCACCGCTACGGCCGGCGCATGCAGACCATCAGCGGCATCCACTACAACTGGTCGTTGCCAGGCCTGGGCAGCGAGGACTACTTTGCGCTGATCCGCAACTTCCGCCGCGCCGCACCGCTGCTGCTGGTGCTGTTCGGCGCATCGCCGGCGGTCTGCGGCAGCTTCGTCGAGGGCCGTCGCCACGGGCTGCAGCCGCTGGCCGGCAGCGGCACGTATCACCTGCCGCACGCGACGTCGCTGCGCATGGGCCGGCTGGGCTACCAGAGCGATGCGCAGGCCGCGCTGGCCGTCAGCTACAACAGTCTGGAGAGCTACGCCGGCTCGCTGCACGGCGCCCTGACCCGGCCTTTCCCGCCGTACGAGGCCATCGGCATCCGCAACCTGGGCGGCGAGTACAACCAGCTGGCCACCAGCCTGCTGCAGATCGAGAACGAGTTCTACAGCACCATCCGCCCCAAGCGTGTGATCCGCCCGGGCCAGCGGCCGCTGCATGCGCTGCGCGAGCGCGGCGTCGAGTATGTCGAGGTCCGCTGCATGGACCTGGACCCGTTCGAGCCGGTGGGCATCAACGCGCAGACCATGCGCTTCCTGGACCTGTTCCTGCTGCACTGCCTGCTGGCCGACAGCCCGCCGGACTCGCCGGAGGAGATCGCCGCCCTGGGCGACAACCAGCAGCTGGCCGCGACCCGCGGCCGCGAGCCCGGCCTGGCCCTGCGGCTGGGCGGCCAGGACGTGGGACTGTCGGGCTGGGCCGCCGGCCTGCTCGACGACTGCGCGCCGATCGCCCAGGCGCTGGACGCCGCGCAAGGCGGCCAGGCCTATGCCCAGGCCCTGGCCAACGTGCGCGCCACGCTGGACGCACCGGCGACGCTGCCGTCGGCACGTGTGCTTGCCACCATCGAGCAAGACTTCAAGGGCTCGTACCTGCGCTTCATCAAGGGCCAGGCCGAGACCACGCGGCGGCAACTGCTGGACCTGCCCTTCGACGCAGGCCTGCAGCAGGCCTTCGCGGCGGAGGCCGAGGCGTCACTGGCGCGGCAGGCGCAGATCGAATGCGCCGACACCCTGCCCTTCGAGGCCTGGCGCGAGCAGTACCTGGACCCGGCGGGGCTGACGGTATGAGGCGCCCGGGTCCGGCAGAGGTCCCAGCCCTGCTGTGAGGCGCCGGCCTGCCGCGCTTTGCAGCCCGCGTTCCCGCCCGACCAACCCTACCGCCGTCTCGATCCGGTCCAACGGTTTTGCCGAATGAGCCTCGACGGTGGCAATCCCTGCGTTACCCTGACAAGGCACGCCACAAGACCAACCACCAGGAACGGACCATGCACCTTCACCGCAATCTCACCACAGCCTTCGCTGCCTGCGCCGCGCTGGCCGGCCTCGTACCTGCGTACGCCGCGACGGTCAGCTTCGCCGGGCCTACCCCCTATCTCCAGGCATCGGACAACCCGATGGCCGGAGCCTTCGCCTACCAGCACCTGGAGGACTTCGAGGATGGCCTGGCCAACGCGCCTGGGCTTGTCGCGTCCGGCGGCTTCGGCTCGGGTCGCAGCCCGTTCTCTGATTCGGTCGATGCCGATGACGGCGTCATCGACGGCAGCGGCGCCAATGGGCAGAGCTGGTACAGCGGCGGCAACCTGGGCGCCATCACCTTCAGCTTCTCGGCCGCCACATTGGGCGCGCTCCCGACCCAGGTGGGCATCGTCTTCACCGACATCGGCAACCGCAATGACGGCGGCCCATTGGGCTACGGGACGGCCTTTCTTCAGGCCTATGACGGCAACGGCGCGCTCCTGGGCGCGCTGAGTTTTGATTTCGGCGACGGCACCGCCTTCAGCGCCACGGCCGAGGATCGCTTCGCCGGCGCCCGCTATGCCGGTGGCATCGGCAGCATCCGGGTCGGCTTCGTCGGCAGCGTCGACTGGGAGGTCGATCACCTCTCCTTTGCCGCCGCGGTGCCGGAAGCCGGCACCTGGGCGCTGCTGGCCGCGGGTCTGCTGGTGACAGCCGGCACCATGCGCCGCCGCCGGGCACGCTGACCCTTGGCCCTGGCCGAGTCCGCCACGGTGACCATGGCCGAAGGCTTCACGCGGCCGGTGGTGCAGCAGCTTGCCGGCGCCGTACCGACCGATAGCCTGGCCCGATAGTCGCCTACCCGGGCCGCGTCACGCCGAAGTGCTGCCAGAAGGCGAGGTCCTCCTGCGCCAGCGGCGAGCGGTACCTGGACCCGGCGGGGCTGACGGTCTGACCTGCTGGCGGCACGTGCGTGCGCGGGCTCGCCGCCTCGGGTGACGCAGGGTCATGGCCCGGCCTTTCGCCCTGCGGCCGGTGTGGCCCGTTTGGCACGTACGGCCGGCCGGGCCGCCTTGCGCCGCGCCGCCAGCGCCAGCCGGCGCACGCGCGCGATGTCCGCGTCGCTGAACACGCCCTTGGCGCCCGAGATGGCGGCCAGCTGCATGCCGTGCTCCAGCCCCAGCTGGTAGATCTCGTGCACCTTCTGCCACTCGATGTTGCGGCCGACGGTGTAGTTCTCGAAGCGCCCCGCCAGGGCCAGCACGATGGTCTCGGCCAGGCAGGCATAGACCACGCCCGCGGGCAGGCCGATGTTCTTCATCTTCACATCGCCGGGCAGGCGGATCTCGCCGGACTCGACCACCAGGACATCGGGGCGCCGGGCCACGTCCTCGGCCGACAGGTCCAGGGGCCGCGCCACATCGGTGATCACGCAGCCGGGCTTGACCTTCATGATGTCCAGCACCTTCTTGCCGGCACCCGAGGTGGCGGTGACGATCATGTCCATCTCGGCGAGCAGCGGGTTCGGGTGCACGGCCAGGTGCACCGTGGCGTCGGGGCTGTGCTGCAGGATCGCAGCCTTCAGCGTCAGCAGCTTCGCGCTGTCGGGCGAGACCAGGTAGATCTCCTCGGCGGCGCGGGCCAGCAGCTGCGCGCAGGCCGCGCCGATCGCCCCGGTGGCACCGACCACCATGGCCTTGAACTTCACGCGCGCCTTGCCGCGCGGTGCCGGCAGCAGCCGGAGGCGCAGCATGGCGTCGTGCGCGGCCCACAGCGCGCCGCTGGCGCTGTAGCTGTTGCCGGTGGTGATGGGCAGCGGCGCGCGGCGCGCGACGGTCACACCGGCGTCGCCCACCACCTTGGTGAAGGCGCCCAGCCCCATGATCTGCGCACCCAGCCGGCGCGCCATCTCGGCCGCCGCCAGCAGCCGGCGGTAGGTGAACTCCGGCGGGTGGCCCATGATCTCGCGCGGTGTGCCGCCGACGCTGATCAGCCAGCCCTCGGCCTCGACGCCACTGGGCGAGCGGATGCCCTCGACGCGCGAGTAGACGAAGGGCGGCGCATGGGCCAGCACCTTCTCCAGCGAGTCCATCACCAGTGCCGGCGACACCTGGGACAGCAACTCCACCGGCTTGAGCACCTTGAAGTACTCCTGCGACAGCGGGTGGATGACGAAGGCAAACCGGTTCACGCGCCGGAAGCCGCCGGGGTACAGCAGGCGCGGCGCGAAGCCGGCACGCTCGAACACCTCCAGATAGTCGTCGTCGAGCAGCGCACCGACATGCCGCCCGGTGGCGGCCATGATCATCGCGTCCAGCAGCGCCGGGTCGATCGCATGGCCCTCGACCTGTGGCGCCGCGTCGATCACCAGGTGCACGCCCTTGTCCCGCAGGCGGGCCAGGCGCTCCTCGTTGACGGTGTGCGTCACCACCGTCTTGCCGGCCAGCTCCTCCAGGCCGAAGTCGTCCAGCTCATGCACCGGCGCGACCACGACCGTGGCATGCCGCACCGCGTGGCGCAGCGCATGGCGGCACCAGCGGGCCAGAAGGCCCTGGCCCAGTACCTGCGGCGGCACCCAGTCCGCCACCTGGTGCGCGCCGCTGGCATACAGCGCCAGGGCGTCGGGCGAGGTCAGCAGCTTGGGCACGCCCAGTTGCAGCACCGGGTCGGCAAAGTGCAGGTTGGGCGTGTACTCGCCCATGGTCAGCGCCAGCTTCTGGTGGGCCAGGCCGCTGAAGAACAGCACCCGTGCATTGTCGAAGTAGTGGCCCAGCGTGGCCTGCGCATGGCGCACCGCCCACTCCAGCAACAGGTCCGCCAGCCGCTGCCCGCTGCTGATCGGTGCCCGCTGCACCAGCTCGGCCAGCTGGGCGATGCGGCTGTCGCCCCCCTGGCGCGGGTCCAGCGCATGCACGTCGCGGCCGATGCCCAGGCCGAAGGCGTCGGCCACCGGGTCCCACTGGTTCACCAGCCGGGAGGCCTGCTTCATCTTGCCGCCAGCGCCGACGCGCCGCACGCTGAGGTCCACCCCCAGGAAGCGCGTGTCGAACGCGAAATCCTGGGCCGGGTCGCCCAGGCTGATGCCGATGACCTGCTTGCGCGCGACGGGTTTTTTCTTGCTCATGCACCGATGTTCGGTCATCGGCGGGCCGCCGGCCTTGATCTCGGGCAGGACAGGATGCCTCGGCGAGCGGGCGCTACATCCGCAATTGGATCAGGCCGCCCGCCTCGGCCGCGCGCGAGCAGCACAGGATGATCCGCGCGCGGCGCTGGGCGGCGCTGAGCACGACGTCGCGGTGGTCGATGGGGCCGGAGGCGTCCGCGTCGTAGGCACAGGCGCAGACGCCACACAGGCCGTCCGAGCACTTGACATCCACGCCCACGCCGGCAGCGGCCAGCACCTCGGTGGCGCTGCGCCCGGCGGGCACGTCCAGCGTCAGGCCGCGCTGTGCCAGGCGCAGCTGGAACGGATGGTTTTCGCGCGGCGGCGCCTCGGGCACGCTGAAGTACTCGCGGTGCAGGGCCTCGTCCGGCCAGCCCCGGGCCTGCGCGGCGGCGTACACCGCGTCCATGTAGCGCGCCGAGCCGCAGGTGTACAGGTGCCGGCCCTGCGCATGCGGCGGCACCAGCCGGGACAGGTCGGCGCGCCGGCCTTCGTCCTTGAAGTGCAGATGGGCCTGTGCACGCCAGGGTGCGGCCTCGATGTCGGCCACGAAGCCGGCGCTGCCGCGGCTGGCGGCGCTGTAGTGCAGCTCGAACGGCCGGCCCAGGCGGTGCAGCCGGTGCGCCATGGTCAGCAGCGGCGTCACGCCGATGCCGCCGGCCAGCAGCAGCGAGTGCGCCGCGTCTTCGTGCAGCGCAAACAGGTTGGACGGCCGCGAGACAAACACCACCCGCCCCTCGCGGAAGGCCCGGTGCATCAGGGCCGAGCCGCCGCGCCCGCCGCGCTGCGGCGGCTCGCGCTGCACGCCCAGCACCCAGGTGCGGGCATCGGCCGGGTCGCCGGCCAGGCTGTAGCTGCGGTTGTACTCGGGCGCGATCACCACGTCGACATGGGCACCGGCCTCGAACGCCGGCAGCGTGCCCCCGGGCGCGGCGACCAGCTCGAACTTCACCACGTCGGGCGTCATGTCGGTGCGCCGCTGCAGCACCACCGGGAACACCGGCGGCTCGCCTTCGGGCATGCGGAAGGGCGGCGCCAGGCCCTCGGTCTGGCCGCGCGCCAGGCGCTCGCGGTAGTCCTGCGGCGACAGCAGCGCCTGGTAGCGGGCAATGCCCTCCTCGCGGTCCACCGGCTGGCGCACCGGGTAGGGCGCCGGCATGCGGTCGGCCGGGTAGACCGCCAGCGTCTGGTCGGCAGGGTCCAGCTTCAGGCCGACGTTCAGCCCGCGCCGATGCGTCTGCCGGGCCTGTACATAGCCGCCGCTGCGGCGGTCCAGCTCGATGTCCCACCACCAGGTCTTGACCGGGTTGATGCGGCCGCGGCCCCAGTGGTCGTCCAGCCGCGCCAGCGTCGGCGCCTGCGACGGCAGGTTCATGGCCAGCCAGCGCCAGGCGCTGTCGGCCAGCAGGCCCTCCAGGTTCCAGGGGCAGGTCTTCATGCAGCGGCCGCACATGCCGCCGCCGCTGTTGGTGATGCGGTAGCGCGCGCATTTCTCGGCGTCGGACTTGTAGATCTCGTAGCCGTTGTACATGCGCTTCGGCCCGGCCGTGATGGCGCCGGACGGGCACTCGCGCGCGCACTTGTTGCACTGCTCGCAGAAGCGCTGCAGGCCGAAGTCGATGGGGCGGTCCGCGGCCATCGGCATGTCGGTGCTGACCGTGCCGCTCTTCAGGCGCGGCCCCAGGAAGGGGTTGAGGATGACCTCGCCGATGCGGCTGACCTCGCCCAGGCCGGACAGCAGCAGCAGCGGCGGCTGCAGCAGGTCGCCATCGAGCACGGTATGCACGCGCGCCGAGTAGCCCAGCCGACGCACCTGCTCGGCCACGATGCCGCCGATCAGCGAAAAGCGCAGATAGGCGCGCATGCTCTGCGCCACCGAGATCCAGTCGTCGCCGCTGGCGCCCTCCATGGTTTCGTGGCCCTGGTCCACCAGCATGTTGACGGCGTTGGCGTGATACGCCGGCATCGGGTTGCCGCCGGCGTCGTGCGAGTACCAGGCCCAGTGCGGCACGGCGCACAGGCCAACCGCGTCGCAGCCCAGGTAGTAGGACGCGGCCTTCAGGTTGTCGGCATTGCGCTGCGGGTCCGCCGTGGTGGGCGAGACCGGCCCGCGCGCGTCGCCAAACTGCAGCAGCAGCAGCGCGCCCAGTGCGCGTCGGGCACATGCGCCGATCGGGCTCTTCAGCACATAGTGCGCATTGCGGGCGCTGTCCTGGACATCGGTGCCGAGGTCGCCGAACAGGGCCCGCGCAAAGAAGTCGGCCCGCTTGGGAAAGCGCGGCACGCGGTCGTGGTCGATGAAGGTCGTCGGCTCGTCGCGGCGCGTGAGCGTCTCGAAGGGATGCGGCCCGAGCCGGAACTCGCGCCGCGCATACGGATCGGCATGGATCGCGCCCTTGGCCGTGCCCATGCCCAGCTGCCAGGCCAGGCCGTGCGAGCGGCGCCTGTCCTGGCGCGCGGGCGGTGCCAGCGGCCGGTCCGGCGTCATCTCGAACGACGTGGTCACCGCCGCCAGGCCGAAGCGCCGGCCCAGGTAGGGGTTGTGCCCGTCGGCATGCACCAGCCCGGCGGCCACGGCCAGCCGGTTCAGGTCGACGTCGCTGCAGGTGGCGGTGTGGGCCCGCGCCGGGTGGCCCAGCAGCCGCAGATAGCTGGACAGCAGCACCGCCGTCTGCGCGCCCAGCACCGCGGCGCGCTGGGCCTGCGTGCCGGCGATCCAGTCGCAGCCCGGCTCGCCGGCCTTCGGGTCGCGCGGCCAGGCCACCAGGATGACGATGGCATGCGTGTGGTCGCCGACCGGGCCGTGCACCTGGCGCGCGGAGTCCATCACGTCGGCCAGGATCATGTCCATGCCGGCCGCGAAGCTCTTGGGCTGGCTGCGCTGCAGTTCCTTGACGATGGCCCCGACGTCCGGGTTGCGCAGCGGCTGGGCCCGATGAGCGGCCACGGGCAGCGCGCACAGGCCCATCATCGACGCGTCGAAGTAGTAGCCGGCGGCCTTGATGTGCTCGGCGCGGGCCGTGGGGTCGGCCGGCACCTCGGCCTGCAGCGGATGCACCGCACCGTCGCGCACCACGTCGAACATCGCGACATGGCGCCGCATCGCATGGGCGATGGACAGCGGGTCGGCCAGCTCGAAGCCCAGCGCCTGCATCGGCGTCACCGCCGCCAGGTCCGGCCGGTCGTCGCAGCGGGTCAGCCGCTCCAGCGGATACGGCCCCAGGTGGACCGGCCGGTCCTTGTAGGAGAACAGGCGCACCGCAGCGGGCTCAGCGGGCCCGCCCGTGGCCGGGCGGCAGGGTCACAACGACCACTGCTTCTGCATCGACGGCCGCTGGCCGAAGGCCGCAGCCCAGGCCGCCAACCGCGGGTAGCGGCCGCGCCAGCCCATGTCGGCAAAGCGCAGGTCCAGGTAGCCCAGCGAGCAGGCGACGGCGATGGTGCCGATGTCCGCGCCGTCGTGCAGCGCGGTCGCACCGCTGTCCAGCGACGCCAGCGACGTCGCGACCTTGTCCAGCTGGCCGGCCGTCCAGTCGGCCCAGCGCAGGGCCTCCGGGCGCAGGGCCGTCTCGTAGCGGGCCAGCAGCGCCGCGTCCAGGATGCCGTCGGCCAGCGACTGCAGCGTCAGCGCATGCCAGCGCGCAGCGCCCTCGCGCGGGAACAGCCGGCCACCGCCCAGGCTGTCCAGGTACTCGCAGATGACGCGGCTGTCGTACAGCGCCACGCCGTCGTCGGTGACCAGCGTCGGCACCTTGCCCAGCGGATTGCGGGCGACGATGGAGGCGTCGCGCTGCACCGGGTGGGCGGCCGCCGGCAGCAGCTGGATGCGGCTGCCCAGGCCCGCCTCCTCGGCGGTGACCAGGCACTTGCGGACATAGGGCGATGTGGTCGAGAAGAACAGTTGCATGCGGGCCTCCGGGTCGGGAAGCCCGCAGTGTCGCAGCAGGGCCGGCGCGGCGACATCCGCAGCGGCCCGGGCGTCACCAACGGGGTGTCAGCCGTCGCGGCGGCCGGCCAGCACCAGCACCACGCCGGCGACGATGACCGCGGTGGCAGCCCACTCCCCGGCGCTGACCTGCTCGCCGGCCAGGCCCACGCCCAGCAGCAAGGCAATGACCGGGTTGACATAGGTGTAGCTCGATGCCAGTGCCGCATTGCCGTGGGCCAGCAGCAGCATGTAGGCATTGAAGGCCAGCAGCGACCCGGCCACCACCAGATAGACCCACGACCAGGCCGCCAGCGCCGTCGGCGGCCAGGTCGGCCGCTCGCCGGCCAGCGCGGCCAGCACCATCAGCAGCGCGCCGCCGCACAGCATCTCGCTGGCAAAGCCCATGGCGCCCGGCGCCAGCGGGTAACGCTGCTGGCTAAGCACGCTGCCCAGGGCCCAGCAGGTGATGGCCACGCCCTGGGCCAGCAGCCCGCCCGGCGACGCCGAGAAGCCCGCCCCACGGGCCAGCAGCAGCACGCCCACGAGACCGACCGCCATGCCCAGCATCTCCAGCCCGCCGGGCCGGATGCCGAAGGCGCGGTTGAACAGCGCGATCAGCAACGGCGAGACGGCGATGAAGGCCACCACCAGCCCCGACGCCACCGTGGTCTCGGCCACCGCCGTGCCGCCCATGCCGCCGCCCAGCATCAGGCCGCCAACGATGGCGGCATGCCGCCACTGGCGCCGGTCCGGCCAGGGCGCGCCGCGCCAGCGCATCCAGGCGGCCAGCAAGGCACCCGCGGCCAGGAAGCGCGTGCCCATCTGGAAGAACGGCGGCAAGCTGACCAGTGCAAACTTGATCGCCAGGTAGGTCGAGCCCCAGATCAGCCAGGTTGCCGCCAGGCAGGCCAGTACCAGGGGTGACCAGGTCGACCGGGCCGGCGACGGATGCACGAGCGTGTTCATGCCGGCATGTTGCCTCTGACCGCGCCGACCGCCCATGGCAATTACAAGGTCTTCAGGTCGATCCGGCGGACACTTCCGTCAACTGACGTCGCATTCACCTTCAATCTCGATTCGGAAACACACCCATGCCTGCAACCACGACTCTGGACGCCCATGACACCCGCATCCTGGCCGAGCTGCAGGCCGACGCCCGGCTGTCCATGGCCGAGCTGGGCCGGCGCGTGCACCTGAGCCAGCCGGCCACGACCGAGCGGGTGCGCCGGCTGGAGGCCGCCGGCATCATCACCGGCTACCGGGCCACAGTCGACCTGCAGGCCCTGGGCTACGGTATCCGCGCGCTGATGCGCGCCGGGCGCGCCGACTATGCCCGCATGGTCAAGACCATCCAGTCCACGCCCGAGGTGGTCAATGCCTACAACGTGACCGGCGACGACAGCTGGATCATCGAGATCGCGGTCATCGACGTGGCCCACCTGGACGCCGTGGTCAGCCGCTTCTGCCTGCTGGCCGAGACCTCCACCGCCATCGTGCTCAAGGTGGTGCGCGAGCACACGCCCGTGCGGCCCGCGCGAGCCGAGGACGTCCAGCCGCCACGGCGCCGGCAACTTGCGGGGCCGGCTGCCTGATCTCGGCACCGCCGTCCCGCGGGCACCAAGGCACCCTCGATCTTGAACCACCTGCAGCCGTACCCACTTGCCCACCATGCCTGCTGCCGACTGGATGGCCGCGCTGCCGATGCTGGCCCTGGCCCTGGGTGGCGCGGCCGGCGTGGCCGCGCTGCTGAGCCAGCCGTGGCGCCGCGAATGGCGACGCCGGCGCTGGCGGGCGCAGCCGTTTCCGCCCGCCTGGCGCCGGATCCTGCGGCGGCGCGTGCCGATCGTCGCCCGGCTGCCGGCCGACCTGCAGCAGCGGCTCAAGCGCCATGTCCAGGTCTTCCTGGCCGAGAAGGTGTTCATCGGTTGCCAGGGCCAGGCCATCGACGACGAGGTGCGCGTCACCATCGCTGCCCAGGCCTGCCTGCTGCTGCTGGGTGCCGAGCGCGGCGAGTGTTTTCCGCAACTGCGCCAGGTGCTGGTCTATCCGCAGGCCTTTGCCGCGCATCGCGAGCAGGCGCTGGGCGGTGGCGTGATGCAGGAGCAGCGCCTGGTGATGACCGGTGAATCCTGGGGCCAGGGCCAGGTGGTGCTGGCCTGGTCCGACGTGCTGGCGGGCGCGGCCGACGCCGCCGACGGCCGCAACGTGGTGCTGCATGAGTTTGCGCACCAGATCGACCAGGACAAGGGCGCGGCCGACGGCCGGCCTTGGCGGCCCGGCGCGTTGGCGCGGCGGCGCTGGGCCCGCGTCATGGACCAGGCCTTCGAGCAGCTGCGCCGGCAGCCGTCCGACCTGATCGATGCCTATGGCGCCACGGCGCCGGCGGAGTTCTTCGCCGTGGTGACCGAGGTGTTCTTCGAGCGCCCGCAGGCCCTGGCGGTCGAGGCACCCGAGGTGTACCGCGAGCTGGCCCTGCTGTACCGCGTGGACCCGTCGGGCTGGTAGTCCTGCCGGTGGGACCAGGCCCATGCGCTGGTCGTCCTTCCAATAGAGCCAGGCTCGCGGTCTGGCACGATCCGGGCATGCCCGCCATGGGCATCCAGAGGATCGCCATGCCACATCCTGCAGACCCCTCCGCCACGCCCACGACATCCAACCCGGCCGCATCCGAAGCCGCCCGCTTCGACGGCCCTGCTGTCAGCGACGCGTTGCTGCGCCTGCTGCGGCTGAAGACCGCGCCCATCGGCATGTCGATGTTCGAGCGCGTCGAGGACATGGAGGCGATACCGCGCATCCGGCGGCCCAAGTCCATCCACACCACCGACCAGATCGTGGGCCAGGCGGCGCGGGCCGGCTTCACGGTCGGCATCACCGCCGACGACCTGGTGGGCGCGCAGTGCCGTGCCGTCATCGGCCTGGCGCCGCAGGACGAGGCCTGGTTGTCCGGGGCCGCCATGACGGGCGTCTGGTTTGCAACGCCGGCCGACGCCGGCGCCCACCAGCGCGCCATGACCTGCGTGCCGCATGGCCGCTACCGCGCGATGGCGGTGTCGCCGCTGTCGTCCGGACGGCTGGACCCGCCGGACATCTGCCTGGTCTATGCCAATCCGGCGCAGATGATCCTGCTGATCAACGGCCTGCAATGGGCCGGCTACCGCAAGCTGGAATGGGGCGCCGTGGGCGAGTCCGCCTGCGCCGACTCCTGGGGCCGCGCACTGGCCACCGGCGAGCCCAGCCTGGCCCTGCCCTGCTACCCCGAGCGGCGCTACGGCGGCGTGCCCGACGACGAGCTGCTGCTGGCGCTCAAGCCCGACCAGCTGACCAAGGCCATCGCCGGGCTGCAGGTGCTGCAGGGCAACGGCTTCCGCTATCCGATACCGCCCTATGGCGTGCAGATGGACGTGCGGGCTGGCATGGCGGTGAGCTACGGCGACAAGCCGCGCGGCTGAGCGCGGCAACGCACGGATACTCGCCCCCCTTGCGCGCAAGCGGCGCGGCCGCCACCACGGATAGTACGTAGGCCGGCCCGCCGGCTGTTTCCCAATAATCGCGCCCATCGCCCTGTGCCGTGGGACAAGAGACAAGCCCGATGGAATTCCTCGCCTCCCCCCAGTTCTGGATCGCGGTCGGCCAGATCATCCTGATCGACATCCTGCTCGGCGGCGACAACGCCGTGGTCATCGCCCTGGCCTGCCGCAAGCTGCCGCCCCAGCAGCGCATGAAGGGCATCCTGTGGGGCACCGCCGGCGCCATCGTGCTGCGCGTCATCCTGATCTTCTTCGCGCTGACGCTGCTGGCCATACCCTTCCTGAAGATCGTCGGCGCCATCCTGCTGGTCTGGATCGGCGTCAAGCTGCTGCTGCCGGAGCACGACGACGGCCACTCCGACATCGAGGGCAGCGACAAGCTGTGGGGCGCGGTCAAGACGGTGATCGTTGCCGACCTGGTGATGAGCGTGGACAACGTCATCGCCATCGCCGGTGCGGCCGAGGCATCGGGCACCGGCCACAGCATGGCGCTGGTCATCTTCGGCGTGCTGGTCAGCATCCCCATCATCGTCTGGGGCAGCCAGATGGTGATCAAGCTGATGGACCGCTTCCCGATGATCATCACGCTGGGCGGCATGCTGCTGGGCTGGATCGCCGGCACGATGACGGTCACCGACCCGGCGCTGGTCAACCGCGAGGTCATGGCCGGCTTCCCGAAGATCGAAGCCACCGACATGGTGCGCTACGGCGCGGGCATTGCCGGCGCGTTGCTGGTGCTGGCCATCGGCAGGCTGCTGGCGGCGCGCCGCACACCCGCGCCCGCACCGGCTGCCATGCAGGCGCCGGCCGCGGGCGGCCTGCGTCGCATCCTGC
>JBJXHB010000564.1:0-4891 GCA_046160725.1 Aquabacterium sp. | reverse complement strand
CGGCCGATGCGCACTCCACCGCTGCGCTGGATGCAGGGCTCGTCGCGTCGGTCATGGCCGCGCCGGCGCCGGTGCGCCTTCGCCCGCAGCGGGCCCGAGGCCCGGCGGTAGTGCCAGGCCGGTGCCGATCATCGAGTCACGGGTGACCAGCGCGGCCAGCTGCGACTCGCTGAATCCGTCGGTGCCGGCCGGCCGCATCGGCAGCACCAGGTAGCGCACCTCGGCCGTCGAGTCGAACACCTGCACCGACGCACCCTCGGGCGGGGCAACGCCGAACTCGGCCAACACGCCACGCGGGTCCTTGACGGCGCGCGACCGGTAGGGCGCGGACTTGTACCAGACCGGCGGCAGCCCCAGCACCGGCCACGGATAGCAGGAGCACAGCGTGCACACCACCAGGTGGTGCACCGCCGGCGTGTTGGCCAGCACCACCATGTGCTCGCCCTGCCGCCCGGTGTAGCCCAGCGACGCGATCGCCGCCGTCCCGTCGCGCAGCAGCCAGGCCCTGAACTCCGCATCCACCCAGGCCCGCGCCACCACCCGCGCACCGTTGCGCGGGCCGATGCGGTGCTGGTAGGTGTCCACCAGCACGTCCAAGGCCGCGGGGTCGATGTAGCCCTTGGCGGTGAGGACGGACTCCAGCGCGCGGACGCGCAGGGTCATCTCATCGAGGTGGGAGTGGTCGTCGTGGTCGTGGGGGTGGTCGTGCATGTCGGGCCGTTGCCGCTGAAGCGGAATGAGAGACGGATTCTGCGCGCGGCCGTGCGGTGGCATCGCAGACACCGAGCGTCGATCGCCGAGCATGGCCAAGCGGGTAAATCGACTCAAAATCAAACAGCTATCGAGTCGACAGTCCGTGCACATGCCATCAATCTAAGAGCGGCAACCCCGCCTCATTGGAAATGTCCGGCACTTGAAAATCGTCTCATAATTAAGACCACTCCGCCATGCGCCCCCGCAACCAGCCCGCCCGCGACCGCCTCCAGGCCGTGCTACGCCGACTGGGGCCCGCCTCGGCACCAGCCCTGGCCGCCGAGCTCGGCGTCAGCCGCGCGACGCTGCACCGCATGCTGGTGGAGGCGGGGACGGGGCAGATCGTCAGCGCCGGCCAGGCGCAACGCAGCCGGCACGCAATGCGTCGGCCGTTGCGTGGAGGTGCCGGCGATATCCCGCTGCGCCGCGTCGATGCCGCGGGCCGCGTCCACGACGAGTCCATGCTGGCGCTCAAGCAGCCATCGGGCTCCCGCCTGGTCTTGAGCGCCGGCCGCTGGCCGCTGCCCGACTCGGCGCGCGATGGCTGGTGGGACGGCCTGCCCTATCCGCTCTACGACATGGCGCCCCAGGGCTGGCTGGGCCGACAGTTCGCCCGCGCGCGCCACCTGGACCTGGGCGTGGCCGACGACCCGCGGCGCTGGAGCGACGACGACGTCGTGCATGTGCTGGCGAGCGACGGCGTCGACGGCACCGGCGACCTGATCCTCGGCGACGTGGCACTCGAGCGCTGGATGCGCCGGCAGGATGGGGCGCCCGATCCACTGCCTGTACGAGGCATCGGTCGCGCCTATGTCCGGTTGGCTGATCAGGCCATCGCCGACGGCGTGCCCGGCTCCAGCGCGGCCGGCGAGTTCCCCAAGTTCACGGCGTTGCGCGAGCGCCCTGGCATGGCCACCCCGCATGTCATCGTCAAGTTCTCCGGTGCCGGTGGCTCGGCCGCCGAGCGGCGTTGGGCCGCCCTGCTGCGCTGCGAACACCTGGCCTTGCAGGCCGCGGCGTCGATCCCCGGCATTACCGCACCCGCCAGCCACATCGTCGAGAGCGGCGGCCGCACGTTTCTAGAGGTCGAACGCTTCGACCGCATCGGCCTGCATGGCCGCCTGCCCCTGGTCAGCCTGGCGGCCCTGGAGCCGGCGCTGCTCGGCCTGGCCAGCCCGGACTGGCGCGGCGCCGCGGACGCGCTGGAGCGACTCGGCTGGCTGAGCCACGAAGACGCACAGGCCGTCCACCGCCTGTGGTGGTTCGGCCGCCTCATCAACAATACGGACATGCACCCGGGCAACCTGAGTTTCATCCCCGGCCGGCCATTGAAGCTGGCGCCGGTCTATGACATGCTGCCGATGCGCTGGGCGCCGATGCGGGGAGGGGAGGTGCCGGACTGGCAGGTGGTCGCCCCGGAGTTTCTGCTAGGCGCCGGGGATGTGCCGGGATCGGTGATTGCTGCGGCAAAGTCCTTCTGGTCATTGGCCGCAGGAATGTTGCGAGCTCATTGACATGACGCCGCGTCTAGAGATTCGGGCAAGGTGCGCCGGGTATGCCTGGTTGCATCCTGTACGTGCAGGTCGCAGGAAAGTGTTGCCGGATTGACTTTGGAGGACTCGGAAGTGAAGCCAATTGCCGCTGTTTCAATCGGGTTGTCGGGCGTCCTGGTCGGTTTGGCGGCCGGGCGTCTTGCCTGGCCGAGCGCCGACGAGTTGCTTGGGCGATTGACCCGACAGGGTCAAGTGGTTCGAGTCTCGCCGTTCGGGTCCGGCACCTTGGATCCGAACCAGCCAACCAAGCGCTGCATGCCCGGCGAAGGAGGCGATTCTTCAGAACCCAATCCGATAAATCGGCATTGTTCCGTCGAGGTCGTCCCAGTTCCCGCCTACGGTTCCAAAAGCTGCCGTATCACGCCGCCACCAACGGTTATCAACCACAAGGGGCAGAAGGTGATCTGGGCGATGGCCGGCCCGGACAAGGCGGACTTCGTGTTTGACGGAGCCAATGCGATCGACTTCCAAGGCTACAACAAGGTCGACGGCGACCCGCAGGGCAAGCCTCTGTTCAAGGACTGCACAAATGATGGTTCGTCATATTGGTGCAGGAGTGACGCAACGGTCACGCAGGCCAAGATGTTGGCCTACAACATCCATGTCAAGCACCGAACCAAGGATATTCGCTGTTCACTTGATCCCATCATCATCAACCGGGACTAGGTGCGCTGAGCGGCAGGGGTCGGCGCCAGCAGGCCAGTCACTTCTGGTCCCGCAGCTGAATCAGACTTCTCACTTCCCGGCCCAGCTCGCAGTCCTCTGCGGCGCCGGATTGGGCCAGCTGTCGCTGGGCAAACTGAAGGAGTTCGTCCGATTGGCTTGTCCAAGCTGCCCCCGCAAGAAGCCGCGCGCGAATGCACGCGCCCAAAGCCACAGTGTCGGCGTCCGACGATGTGCTCCCTGGCATTGGCACATCGTGCAGGGCGTCCATAGCGCCCATGTGATCGCCGCTTTTCAGTAGTGTTCGCGCCAGGTAGACGCGGCACTGCGCCAGTGATCGCTGGTCGTCCAGATCCGCAGCGATGTCCGCTGCTTCGCGATACGAAGAAATGGCGCCGGCTTGATTGCCCAGTGCATCCATCACCAGTCCGACGTTGCAGGCAGCGACGCCCGCCAAGCGCTTGTGCCCGCTGAGTTGAGCCAGAGACTTTGCTATCTGTAACTCAGAGAGTGCAGCCTGATGCTGACCTTGCTCGTGAAGAACCAATCCTAGGTTGCTGCGCATGTTGCCCTCCCAGCGCCGATCGCCTGCGGCCAAGGCGCCTTTCACGGCCGACCTGTATCGCTGGACCGCTGATGCCCGATCACCCAAGAAGTGCATGACGGCGCCCAGGTTGCCTTCAATTCCTGCAGCCCATCGATCGTCGCCGGCCTTGGTCGCCAATTGCCAGGCCTGCTCGAGCTTTGATCGCGCGGGCTGGAACTCGCCGCAATCGATGAGCACGCCAGCGTAGGCCATCAAGACCTTACAAAGAACCAGCGGGTCGCCGACGCCGATTGCATCCATCTCCGCGACCCTGACCAACTCGATGGCCTGCTCAAAGCTGCCCTGGGTTGATGCCACCTCTGCTGCGGTCGAACGGCAAAGTGCGGCCAGCACTCTGGTCGGCGCGCCCTTGGTTGCAACAGTCAAGAGCTCTCGCGCATGCCCGGTCTTTCCAAGATGGAAATGTGCGCTTGCCTGCACCCAGAGCGTCCAAGCACGATCCGCATCGGTCAGCTTGTTGCAATCCAGAATCCGCTGCGCAAGATCGACCGCCGCCTTGAATGGTCCTGTCCGCTTGAGTGCGGCCCAAGCCATGACGGCGATGGGCGTGGCCAAGTCTGGCCGATCAAGGGCGATCGCCCGATCAGCAGCGAACAACAGGTTGTGAAGGTCGGCGCATCTGTCTCGCGTTGCCTGTGCTTCCGACACCTTGCCGAAGTAGGCCAGGTGGCGCATCTGAACCTGTCGCCGCGCATGCTTCGTTGCAGGGTGACCGATGCTTGAGCGAAGCCGTGCGTCCGCATACTCCTGCACGCTCCTCAACAAATCAAACCTCCGCTCCCCCACCCGCCGCACCAGCGACTTGTCCACCAGCGCCTGCACCACGTCGACCACCCACATCGACGAGTGCAGTTCCCGGTCGTCGGAGTCGTCGGCGAAGTCCGACAGATCCACCACCGCCTGCGCGGCCTCGAGCGTGAAGCCGCCTTCGAAGACGCTCAACTGCGCCAGCGCGCTGCGTTCGGGCTCGGTCAGCAGCTCCCAGCTCCAGTCCAGGGTCGCCCTCAGGGTGGCCTGGCGGTCGTGGCGGCCGCTGCGGGCAACGAGCAGCTTGAAACGCTCGTTCATGCGCGGCAGCAGCGCCGCCGGGCCCATCACGCGCATGCGGCTGGCGGCCAGCTCGATGGCCAGGGGCAGGCCGTCCAGCAGCTGCACCAGCGGCGTCACGGCCGCGTCGTCGGCGCGGCTGAAGGGCGGCGCGCCGGCGGCGGCGGCGCGCTCGCGCAGCAGGGTCTCGCCCTCGGTCGGGTCCAGCGGCGGCAGGGCCAGGGCCTGCTCGCCGACGATGCCCAGCACCTCGCGCGTGGTGACCAGA
>JBJXHB010000563.1:0-3793 GCA_046160725.1 Aquabacterium sp. | reverse complement strand
TCAAGCCAACAGGAGTCTCGCCATGAACCACTCGCCTGAACACGGCAACGGTCGTCCCTCCGGTCCGAACTGGTCCCGAATCAACCAATGGGTGCTGTGGATCGGTCTGGCCGCGGCGGTGGCCTGGATGTTCTATCGCCACAACGCGCACCTCGGCCAATTGCTGCCGTTCCTGATCCTGTTGGCCTGTCCGCTGATGCACCTGTTCGGGCACGGCGGGCATGGCGGCCACGGTGGGCATGGCGGCGGGTCGGACACGAAGCCCAAGGACGACGCGCGCCAGAGCCCTCCTGGTGACCAGGGTGGCCACAAGCACTGAAACCCAAGGAGTCCCGATATGCAAACCACCGAAATCAAAGTCGACGGCATGACCTGCGGGTCCTGCGTCGCGTCAGTCACCAAAGCGCTCAAGCGCGTGCCCGGCGTGCAGGACGTCGAGGTCGACCTCGGCAGCGGCATCGCGCGCGTCAGCGGTGAGCACGCCGCGCACCAGTTGCCGGAGCTCGTCGCCGCACTGGGTGAAGCCGGCTATGAGGCGAGCGCCGCGGCGGGCGTGCCGGCCGCGCACCAGCGCACGGGTGGCGGGTGTGGTGCGAGTGCCGGTGCATCTTCCAAAGCCCGCGGCTGCTGCGGCTGAGCTGAGCTTGGTTGCCGTGGACGCAGCAGTGGCTCGATCAGCAGGGCGCGCACGACCCGGACCGGGCCGCCAACCCCTGGTACCTGATGGAGCGCGTCGGCGCGGACGCGTGCGCCCAGGCCTGGGAGGGATGGCGCACGAGCCGCGACCTGTGGGCGGAGGTTCTGTTCCAGCAGTTCTACGCCCGTTGACCGGTCGAATGACCGTTACGAGGAGCCCTCCATGAGAACCACCATCCCGCTGCCGACGCCATGCTGGCGTTTCGTGGCCACCGCGTGGCTGTTGCTGCTGCTGGCCACGATGCTGAGCCCGGCGCTGGCCCAGAGCCGGCCGGAGCGCTCCGGTGTCACCCTGTACTGGGGGCTCGTGCCGGCTGCCGTCGTGGCGGACAAGCATGCGCTGGCCGAACTGCACGGCGGTCCGCCCAAGGGCGGCGGCCAGGTGCACCACCTGGTGGTGGCGCTCTACGACAGCGCGAGCGGCCGGCGCATCGAGGACGCGGTCGTGCGTGCGCAGCTCAGCGAAACCGGCATCGTCGACGAGCCCCCCAAGTACCTGCCGCCGATGAAGGTCAACGACCAGGCCAGCTACGGGCAGGTCTTCGGCGTCGCCAAGGACGGACCCTACCGGTTCCGGCTGTGGGTGCGGCTGCCGCAGCGCACCGACGAGATCGAGTTCAGGTTCGACGCCTGGTCGCCGCACCGCAACGAGCGCGGAGGGAAGGGCCATGACCGACTCGAAGAAACATTCCGGCGCTGAGCCAGGCCGCGCCTGGCCGAAGTGGATCTTCTGGATCTTCGCCGGCGTCGCGCTGATGCTGCTGGTGCTGGAACACCGGGCACATGTGCTCGGCTGGGGGCTGCACGCGCTGCTCGGTCTGTGCGTCGTGCTGCTCTACCTCGTGATCCGCGCCGACAGCGGCGGCGACGGGGACGGCCGCCCGCGCTGACCGCGCGCGGGCTCTCGCGACGCCGGGGCGCGATTCCACGCACCGATTGGGAGATGGACATGACACAAGCTGTGCTTCAAGAGGGATTGACCGGGCCGGCCGCCGCTTCGGTCGACCCGGTGTGCGGAATGACCGTGGACCCGGCCAAGGCGGCAGGGCGCGCCGAACATGGTGGGCGGACCTACCTGTTCTGCTCCGGGCACTGCCTGAGTGAGTTCCAGCGCGATCCGGCGCGCTTCGCCGGCGCCCCGACGGGGGCATCCGAGGCCAAGCCTGCGGCCAGCCCAACCGCCGTTGCCAGGGACATGCAGGCGGCCGGCCGCCCTCTGCAGACCGTGCTGCGCCGCTCCGAGTCGGGCCAGGCGAAGGACCCGGTGTGCGGCATGGTGGTCGACAAGGCGACCGCGCAGCGCACCGACCGGGCCGGGAGCAGCTACTACTTCTGCAGCGCCGGCTGCCAGCGCACCTTCGAGTCGCCCGAGGCCGAGCTGAAGTCGATGCGCACGCGGGTCACCATCGCGCTCACCGGCGTGCTGGCGCTGGCGATCATGCGCGCGGGCGCCTTCATCGCGCTGGCCACCGGCGCGACGCTGCTGACATGGGTACCGATCCCGGCGCTGCCCTGGTTCACCTGGGGCGTGTGGCTGTTCCTGCTGGTCACGCCGGTGCAGTTCATCGGCGGCTGGAGCTTCTACGTCGGCGCCTTCAACGCACTGCGCAACCGGTCCATCAACATGGACCTGCTGATCGCGCTCGGCACCTCGGTGGCCTACTTCTACAGCGTCGCCGTGCTGTTCTTCCCGTCGGTGCTGCCGGTGAAGGTCGAGGAGCGAGACGTCTACTTCGAGGTCTCGGCAGTGATCATCGCCTTCGTGCTGCTGGGCAAGTACATGGAGGAGATCATCAAGAAGCACTCCTCGGCCGCAGTGCGCAAGCTGCTCGACCTCAAGCCAGCGACAGCGCATGTGCTGCGTGATGGCGAAGAGGCCGAGATCCCGGCCGAGCAGGTGATGGTGGGCGAGACGATCGTCGTGCGCCCCGGCGAGCGCATCGCGACCGACGGCCTGGTCCTCGAGGGCACCTCGTCGGTGGACGAGTCGATGCTCACGGGCGAATCGATGCCGGTCGAGAAGCAGGTGGGCTCGCAGGTGATCGGCGGCACTCTGAACCGCACCGGCAGCTTCCGCTTCCAGGCCACGCGCATCGGCGCCGAGACGGCGCTGGCGCAGATCGTGAAGATGGTCGAGGACGCGCAGACCAGCAGCGCGCCGATCCAGCGCATCGCCGACGAGGTGACGCGGTACTTCGTGCCGGCGGTGGTGGGCACGGCAATCGTCGCCTTCGCGGGCTGGTGGTTGGCCGGCAACTTTCCGCAGGGTCTGCTGGCGTTCATCGCCGTCCTCATCATCGCCTGTCCCTGCGCGCTGGGCATCGCCACCCCGGCGGCGCTGATGGTGGGCGTGGGCCGCGGCGCCCAGGCCGGCATCCTGATCCGCGGGGGCGAGATCCTCGAGAAGGCCGAGCGGCTCACGACCGTGGTCTTCGACAAGACCGGGACGCTGACGCGCGGCGAGCCGGCCCTGACCGATCTGCAGCCGTGCGGGCACTGCGACCATGACCAGGCGCTGCGCCTGGCCGCCAGCCTCGAGGCCGGCTCCGAACACCCGCTGGCCGAGGCCATCCTGCGCAGTGCCAAGGAGACGGGCATCGCGCCCTGCGCGGTGCAGGGCTTCGAGGCCGTGCCGGGCCATGGCGTGCGCGGCCAGGTCGACGGGCGCGAGGTGCTGTTCGGCAACCGGCGGCTGATGGAGAGTGCCGGCATCGACATCGCGTCGGTCGGCCCGGACATGGAGCGCTTCCAGGCGGACGGCAAGACGGCGATGCTGCTCGCCTGCGACGGCGAATTGGCCGCCGTCATCGCGGTCGCCGACACGATCAAGCCGGAGGCGCTCGAGGCGGTGCGGTCGCTGCGGGCCGAAGGCGTCGAGGTGGTGATGTTGACGGGGGACAACGCCCGCACCGCGGCGGCGATCGGCCGCGCTCTGGAGATCGACCGGGTGATCGCCGACATGCTGCCCTCCGACAAGGCGCGCGTGATCAAGGAACTGCAGCAGTCCGGCAAGGTGGTCGCGATGGTCGGCGATGGCGTCAACGACGCCCCGGCGCTGGCGACCGCCGACATCGGCATCGCGATCGGGTCGGGCTCG
>JBJXHB010000562.1:0-24393 GCA_046160725.1 Aquabacterium sp. | reverse complement strand
CCACCACTGCTCCAGCAAGGTCGGGGCTGGCGGGCTGGGTGGCCTGTGGTGAGGCGCCGAGTACCACAAGCGCCGGGGCCCGCGCGCGTACCCGCGCGCATCCACTTCTGACTCGCGGCACCTGTTTGAGCGCAGCGAGCGCCAGCGAGCGCCAGCGAGCGTAGCGAGTTTTGCCGCGGGGACACGGGGCTGAGGAACGCAGGGGACCTGGCCCGCAGGGACAGGCGCCTCATTCTGGCCGCCCAGCCCGCCTGCCCCGGCCTTGCCGCGCCACGGCATCAACCCACATAGCAGCCATCCAAAGGACCGCTTTGAGCCCGTCTCAGCCCTTCAGCTTGATACGACTGAACGCGAATCCGTATCAGTCCCCGCTGCGCATCGGCACCCGCGGCGCCACGGCGCACATCAGCTCGTAGCCGATGGTGCCGGCGGCACGGGCCACGTCGTCGATGGCCAGCTCCGCCCCGCCGCGGCCGCGGCCCCACAGCGTCACCTCGCTGCCGGAGCCGGCCTCGGGCAGGTCGGTCAGGTCCACCGCCAGCATGTCCATGGACACCCGGCCCACCGTGCCGCTGCGCTGGCCGTCGACCAGCACCGGCGTGTCGGTACCGGCATGGCGCGGGTAGCCGTCGGCATAGCCGCAGGCGACGATGCCGATGCGCATCGGGCCGGGCGCGGTGAAGGCGCTGCCGTAGCCCACCGTGTCGCCGGCGCGCAGCGCCTGCACGCCGATGATGCGGCTGCGCAGGCTCATCGCAGGCTGCAGGCCCCAGGTGCGGACGCTGGCGGCCGGGAAGTCCGGCGCGCTGCCGTACAGCGCAATGCCGGCGCGCACCCAGTCGCTGCGCACCACCGTCGGCTCAACGAAGGGGCCCAGCAGGCCGGCCGGCGCATGCCCGCCGTGGCGCAGCGCCGCCGCGCTGTTGGACAGCGTGCGCTCGCCGTCCAGGCCGTCGCAGGTGGCATCGAACACCGCCAGCTGGTGGTCCGGCCCGCGCTCGGCGTCGGCATCCGAGAAGTGCGTCATCAGCGTGATCTCGCCCACCTGCGGCAGGGCCGACAGGCGCGTCCAGGCGGCGCGGTAGGCCGCCGGGGCGAAGCCCAGGCGGTTCATGCCGCTGTTCAGCTTGAGGAACACCCGGTGTGGCTGGGCCGTCTTGTGCGCGGCCAGCCAGTCGATCTGTTCGCCGCAGTGCACGGCATGCCACAGGTCCAGCCGCGAGCACAGTTCCAGGTCGCGCGGCTCGAAGCAGCCCTCCAGCAGCAGGATGGGGCCGCGCCAGTCCAGCGCCCGCAGCCGCCGGGCCTCGTCCAGGTCCAGCAGCGCAAAGCCGTCGGCGCCGCGCAGCGCGTCGAAGACGCGTTCGATGCCATGGCCGTAGGCATTGGCCTTGACGACGGCAAACAGGCGCGCGTCCGGCACGGCGGCCCGCACGCGGCCCAGGTTGTGGGTCAGGGCGGCGGTGTGGACGATGGCCTCGATCGGACGTGGCATGGACAGCTGAGGTGGCGATGTTGGGTGCGAGTCCGGTGCCCGGCGGCTGCGGCCCGGACCCATTGCGCGCCGCGATTGTGCGTCGCCGCCCAGTGGTTGCAGGGGGCCGCCCCGAGGTGGTGCGTGCTATAACCGCGCGCCTTTTCCAGGGAGCCCTCCTGAATCGTGCCGCGTCCCCGCGCGGTGCGCCGACAGCAGCACGACGCGCATGAAGAAGGGCTTTTCCACCATCATGTCGGCGCAGTTCTTCAGCTCGCTGGCCGACAACGCGTTGCTGGTCGCCGCCATCGAGCTGCTGCGCACCAGCCGCGCCCCGGAATGGCAGATCCCGGCGCTGACGCCGATGTTCGCGCTGTTCTATGTCGTGCTGGCGCCGCTGGTCGGGGCCTTTGCCGACGCCGTGCCCAAGGGGCGCGTGATGTTCGTCTCCAACCTCATCAAGGTGGTGGGTTGCCTGATGATGCTGTTCGGCGGACATCCGCTGCTGGCCTATGCGGTGGTCGGCCTGGGCGCAGCCGCCTATTCGCCGGCCAAGTACGGCATCCTCACCGAGCTGCTGCCGCCGTCGCAGCTGGTCAAGGCCAACGGCTGGATCGAGGGCCTGACCATCGCCTCGATCATCATGGGCGTGCTGCTGGGTGGGCAGCTGGTGGGGCCGAAGGTCGCGCCGATGCTGCTGGGCTTCGAATTTCCCTGGCTCGACACCGGCATCGACACCGCGCCCGAGAGCGCGATCGCCGCCATCGTGCTGCTGTACTTCATCGCGGCGGCCTTCAACCTGTACATACCGCGCACCGAGGCCGCCCTGATCCCGCTCAGCACCGACCCGGCGTCCTACGTGCGCGACTTCAGCCAGTGCAACGCCCGGCTGTGGCGCGACAAGCTGGGCCAGATCTCGCTGGCCACGACGACGCTGTTCTGGGGCGTGTCCGGCAACATGCGGGTAATCGTCTTCGCCTGGGCTGCGGCGGCCCTGGGCTACGGCACGACGCAGGCCTCGGCGCTGGTGGGCGTGGTGGCCATCGGCACCGCCTTCGGCGCGGTCGCGGCGTCGATGTGGATGCGCCTGGACAAGGCCACCCATGTGATACCGCTGGGCATCGGCATGGGCCTGCTGATCATCCTGCTCAATGTCATCGACCAGGTCTGGCTGGCCGCGCCCTTCCTGGTGCTGCTGGGCGCCATCGGCGGCTTCCTGGTGGTGCCGATGAACGCCTTGCTGCAGCACCGCGGCCACAACCTGATGGGGGCCGGCCGCTCCATCGCGGTTCTGAACTTCAACGAGCAGGCCTGCATCCTGGGGCTGGGCGCGCTGTACACGGTGCTGGTCAAGGTCGGTCTGAGCGCCTTCGGTGCCATCGCGATCTTCGGCATCACCGTCGCCTGCACGATGTGGCTGGTGCGCCGCTGGCATGCCCGCAACTGCGTGGAGCACCGGGACGAGGTGGAGCGCCTGCTGGCCATCGCCCGCTCGGACAAGCATTGAGCCCCGCCCCGGCCGGCCCGGGCGACGCGGCCGCGCGCGCCACGCGGCTGGCGGCGCTGGCCCTGGTCTTCAACGCGTTCACCTGGGGTGTCTCCTGGTGGCCGTTCCGTGAGCTGCAGGCGATCGGGCTGCACCCGTTGTGGGTCACCGCCGTCGCCTATGGGGCGGCGGCGCTGCTGCTGGCCGCGCGCCGGCCGCGTGCCATCGCCGAGTGCGTGCGCACGCCGGCGCTGTGGGTGCTGGTGCTGGCCGCCGGCACCACCAACGCCACCTTCAACTGGGCGGTGACCGCCGGCGACGTGGTGCGGGTGGTGCTGCTGTTCTACCTGATGCCGCTGTGGGCCGTGCTGCTGGCGCGGCCGCTGCTGGGCGAGCGCCTGGACGGGCGCGCGCTAAGCCGGTTGGGGCTGGCCCTGGCCGGTGCGCTGGTGGTGCTGTGGCCTACCGGCGGTGGCTGGCCCCTGCCGCGCGACCTGCCGGACTTTCTGGCCCTGGTCGGCGGGGTCAGCTTTGCGCTCAACAACGTGATGCTGCGCCGCGAGGCCCACCGCAGCGAGGATGCACGCGCGCTGGCGATGTTCAGCGGCGGTGCGTTGGTGGCGCTGGTGTTTGCGCTAGTCGCGGCGCCGTCACCGGCCGGCGTCGACAGTGCGCGCTGGCTATGGCCGGTCGGCCCGGCCGTGGCCGCGCTGTCGCTGTGGTTCCTGGCCTCCAACCTGTCGCTGCAGTACGGCGCCGCGCGCCTGGCCGCCCACGCGACCGCGGTGATCATGCTGACCGAGGTCTTCTTCGCCGCCGGCTCGGCCATTGCGCTCGGCGCGGCCGTCCTGGAGCCCAAGGTGCTGATGGGCGGTGCCCTGATCATCGCCGCCGCTGCGCTGGCGGCCCGACGCGAGAGCTGACGGCGCGAGGACGGACGGCCCCCGGCGCGAGCACTGTTGGCGCCCGGCGCCCGGCGCCATGGGCATCAACCCAAGGCCAGACGCTCGATCTCCTGGCGCGCCACGCCCAGCCGGTCGGCCGCGGTCAGCAACTCGGCCCAGGTGGTGCTGTCCACCGGTATGCCCTCGACGCGGCGCCGCGCGACGGTGGCGCGCTCCGGGTCGCCGGCCACCTGCACCGGATCGAAGCCATCGCGCGCTGGCGACGACTTGACCCAGTCGATGAAGGCCAGCGCCTCGTCGGCGAAGGCCTGGCCCGGTGCCAGCGCGGACGGGTCCAGCAGCACGCTGAACATGCCGTTCAGGATGGTCTTCTTGCCCGGCAACTGGTCGCGCTGCGTCATGCCCGCCGCCAGCGCGCCGCCCAGCAGCTCGCAGGCCAGCGCCAGCCCGTATCCCTTGTGCGTGCCGAAGGTCAGCAGGGCCCCGAACGGCGGCACCACGCTCCAGCGCGGGTCGGTGCTGGGCTGGCCCTGGTCGTCCAGCAGGCAGCCCTCGGCCACCGCCTCGCCCTTGTTGTAGGCCACCCGCGTCTTGCCCTGCGCCACGGCGCTGGTCGCGAAGTCCAGGATCACCGGCTCACGGCCCGGCAGCGGCACGCCGATGCACACCGGGTTGGTGCCGAAGCGGGCGTCGCGCCCACCGTGCGGCGCCACGATGGCGCGTGCCATCACGTTGACGAAGTGCAGCGACACCAGCCCGGCGGCCGCGGCCTGCTCGGCCCAGGCGCCGATGCGCCCGATGTGGTGCGCATTGCCCAGCGCCATGATGCAGCTGCCGTGGCTGCGCGCGCGCTGCGCCGCCAGATCGATGGCTTGTGCGCCGACCACCTGGCCGAAGCCGGCGCCGCCGTCCAGCCGCAGCAGGGCGCCGCTGTCATGCACCACGCGCACGGCGGTGTTGGGAACCAGGCCGCCGTCGAGGTAGTTGTCGGCATAGCGCGGCAGCATGCCCACGCCGTGCGAGTCATGGCCGGTCAGGTTGGCCTGCACCAGATTGGCCGCCACCGCCTGGGCCTCGTCTTCGCTGCTGCCGAAGCCCCGCACCAGGTGGCGCATGGCGTTCAGCAGCCGATCAGCATCGATGACACGGGTATCGGCGGGCATGGGCGGTGTCCTGTAGGTAACGGGTGAGACAACAGCGGCGGCGATGACAGCGGCGGATTCTGGCTGGGTGCTGGCGCGCTCATCCCACACGGCGTGATCTCATGCCCGATTGCTTGCAGGAGTATCTTTTCGGGTGGCGCCTTTGGGCTCATAGCGGTCCTTTGGATGGCTGCTATCTGGGTTGATGCCGTGGCGCGGCAAGGCCGGGGCTGGCCGCCCAGCCCGTCGGCCCCAGCCTTGCCGCGCGCAAGTAAGGGGCGAGCAGTGGGTTCCATCGTCCGCTTTGAGCCCGTCGCAGCCCTACAGATTCATACGATTGAACGCGAACCCGCATCAGGCCCGCAACTCGCGCCGCAGCACCTTGCCGACCGCCGACTTCGGCAGCGTGTCGCGGAACAGCACCTGCCGCGGCCGCTTGTAGCCGGTCAGGTGGTCGGCGCACCAGTGCAGCACCGCCGCCTCATCCAGGCTCGGGTCCTGGCGCACGACCACCGCCACCACCTGGTCGCCGCCTTCTGGCGCCTGCCGGCCGACGACGCCAGCCTCGCGCACGCCCGGCATCGAGACGATCACGTCCTCGATCTCCGATGGATAGACCGGCAGGCCGCCGACCCGGATGACGTCGCAGCGGCGGTCGATGACATGCAGGTAGCCGTACTCGTCGATGCGACCCACGTCGCCGGTGCGCAGGAAGCCCTGGGTGGTCATCGCGCGTGCCGTGTCGTGCGGCCGTTGCCAATAGCCCGCTGCCAGCTGCGGGCCCCGCACGGCGATTTCGCCGACCATGCCATCGGGCAGCGCCAAGCCGACGTCATCGATGATCTGCAATTCGGTCCCGGGCAGCGGCAGGCCCGCGGCGCCGCTGAATCCGGTGGCATCCACCGGGTTGCAGGTCACGGCCGGCGATGCCTCGGCCAGGCCATAGGCCTCGCACAACGGGCAGCCGGTGCGCTCCAGCCACTGCCGCGCCACGGCATGCTGGACAGCCGCTCCGCCGGCCACCGACAGCCGCAGCATGCTCCAGTCCACACTGTCGAAGGCCGGGTGATGCAGCAGCGCGCTGAACAACGAGTTGACCCCCGGCAGCCAGTGGAAGCGCTCGGTGGCCAGCGTCTTCAGCAGGGCCGCGGTGTCGCGTCCGTCGGGGATCAGGACCACGCAGCAGCCCAGGTGCAGGCCCAGCAGCAGGCACACCGTGAAGGCAAAGGCATGGTGCAGGGGCAAGGCGCAGACCATGCCGGGTTGCTCGCCGCTGCGGATCATGCTGAGGGCCGGGGACACCCAGGCCGCGCACTGCATGACATTGGCCACCAGGTTGCGGTGCAGCAGCTCGACCGTCCGCGGTGCGCCGGTGGTGCCGCCGGTGTGCTGCAGCACGGCCAGGTCATCGGCCCCGGGCGGCGCCGGCAGGGGCATCGCGGGCCGCGACCGACCGCGCGCAAGGGCATGACGGAAGGCCACCGCGCCGACCAGTGCATGGCGCGGTACCGCGCGCTGCAAGTGCCAGCGCGCAAAGTTGACCCAGGCGCCGCGCAGCGGCCCGAGCAAATCGCCGACGGAACAGACCACCACGTGGCGCAGCAGCGGCAGCTCCTCGCGCAGAGGGGCCAGGCGTGCTGCCAGTGCGTCGAGCACCAGCACGATCCGTGTACCGCTGTCCGCCAGTTGTTGCTGCAGCAGCGCGGGATCGGCCTGCGGATTCAGGCGGACCAGCACACCGCCGGCGCGCCACACCGCCAAGGCGGCCACGGGCACCTGCGGCAGGTTGGGCAGCAACAGCGCCACACGCTCGCCGCGCTGCAGGCCTTGCTGCAGCAGCCAGCCGGTCAGCGCCGCAGCGGCCTCATCGACCTGTGCAAAGGTCAGGCTGGCACCCTGGCAGCGGTAGGCTGTCTGCTTGGCATGGCGCTGCAGAGCATCGTCCAGCAAGGCGCACAACGACGCCGGGCGCTGCGCAGGCAGCACCGGGGGAACGGCATCGGGGTACAGCGAGGAGAGCGTCGAGTCCATTGCAGGGGCAACGGCGGGTTCGACTGATTCTGACGAGAAGCTGACAATCGCCGGGTCGGGGCATTCGCTATCAGGGTGTGCGCCTAGGTAGCGGACACCACGTCGCTCTGGCGGCCGCTGCCGCGGTGTTGCCGGACGCCGCAGAATGCGTTGACGCCGCGCCTGCTCGCACCTGCCTAGCCCATGACATCCGATGCCACCTCTGCCCATGCCGCGCCGTGCCGCGTCTGGCTGCTGGGCACGTTGGAGGTCGAGCTCGGGCCGCAGCGGTTGCAGCGGCTGCCCAGCCGTGCGGTGGCGGCGCTGCTGGCGCGCCTGTCGCTGTACCCGCAGCGCCTGCACCCGCGCGAGGAGTTGATCGAGCTGCTGTGGCCGGGGGTCGAGCTGGACGCCGGGCGCAACCGGCTGCGCCAGGCCTTGTCGGTGTTGCGCGGCCTGCTGCAGACGCCGGCCTCGGGCCAGATCATCGAGGCCGACCGGGTCGGCGTGCGCGTGGTGGCGGGCGCGCTGGACTGTGACGTGGTCCGGTTCGAAGCCCTGGCCCGCGCCGGCCGCAGTGCCGAGGCGCTGGCGCTGTACCGCGGTGAGCTGATGCCGGGCCACTACGACGACTGGATCGCACATGAGCGCATGCGCCTGTCGGCCCTGGCCGAGTCGCTGGGCGACACCGCCGGTGTGCTGCCGATGGGCACCGCGGCGGGCCCCGCGCCGCCGACCGCTGCAGCGCCCGGCCTGTCGCCGGCGCGCTCGGCCCAGCCCGCCCTGCCGCGCTACCTGACCCGGCTGCTGGGTGCCGACCAGACCTGCGCCGACCTGGGTGCGGTGGTGGCGGCGTCGCGGCTGGTGACCCTGCTCGGCCCCGGCGGCACCGGCAAGACCCGCCTGGCGGTGGAGACCGCGACACGGCTGCGCGATGCCGGCGATGGCCGCTTCGACCTGGTGGCTTTTGTCCCGCTGGTGGCCTGCAGCGGCAGCGCCGACCTGCTGGATGCGATGCTGCTGGCCTTGCGGCAGTCGCTGCGCAGCGCCGACGTGGTGGCCCAGCTGGCCGGCCTGCTGGCCGAGCGTCGCGTGTTGCTGGTGCTGGACAACGCCGAGCAGCTGGTCGAGGCGGCCGCGCCACTGGTGGCGCGCCTGCTGGAGTCCACTGATCGGTTGCACCTGCTGGTGACCTCGCGAAGGGCCCTGGGCCTGGACGGCGAGGTGCACTGGCGCATGCCGTCGCTGCCGGTGCCGGCGCCGGATGCCGATGCCGAAAGCGCTGCGGCCTGCGCGTCGGTGGCGTTGTTCGTCGACCGGGCGCGGGCGGCCCGAGCCGACTTTCACCTCGGCGCGCGCACCACCACCGCGGTGGTGGAACTGGTGCGCCTGCTGGAGGGCATGCCGCTGGCCATCGAGCTGGCCGCGGCACGCGTGCGCAGCCTGCCGCCGGCGGCACTGGTGCAGCGACTGCGTGAGGCCCAGGCCCGGCCGGACGGTGCGGCGCTGGAGCTGCTGGCCCGCAGCGGCCCGCGCGGCGGCAGCGACCCGCGGCATGCATCGATGCTGAAGGTGATCGACTGGAGCTGGCAGCTGCTGCCCGAGACCGCGCGCACCCTGCTGGCGGCCACCAGCGTGTGCAGCGGCGGCTTCTCGTTGGCCGCGGCGCAGGCGCTGAGTGGCGTCGAGGCGGCCGCCACGCTGAATGTGATCGACATTTTGGTCGACCACTCGCTGCTGCGTGCAGAGGAGGTCGACGGCGAGCCGCGCTGGTGGCCTTACGAGCTGATCCGCGAATATGCGCACCAGCAGCTGGCGCCGGCGGCGGCCCGCCGCGCCCGCAGCCGGCATGCCGACTGGCTGCAGCGCTGGGCCGAGGCCCTGCCGCTGAACGCCTCGCTTCCCCAGGTGCGTGCCGAGCTGCCCAACCTGGCGCTGGCCATGTCCGAGGCCCTGGCCCAGGGCAGGCCCGAGCAGGCCTGCCGGCTGTTGCTGGCGCTGCAGCCGGCGGTCAGCGACATGGTGTTGCCGCTGGGCATGCTGCAGACGCTGGAGCAAGCTGTGTCGGCGCTGCCCCGAAGCGAGCTCCAGGCGCTCAGTCATGTGGCCCTGATGCGCGCCTGGCACCGGGTCGGCGACCAGCCGGCCACCGACCGCCATGCCGATGCGGCCATGGCCCAGCTGCCGGCCGCCGGACTGGCCCGGGCCCAAGTGCTGGCGCGGGTGTCGCATGTGCGCTGGCGGCGCTTCCGCGATGCCACGGTCGAGCCGCAGCTGCACGAGGCGCTGGACCTGGCCCGTGGCGCCGGCGCGTTGTCGCTGCAGGCCAGCATTCTCACCACCCTGGGAGCGCTGGCGCGCAAGGCCGGCCGGCGCGCGGATGCGGTGGCGCTGCAGCAGCAGGCCCTGGCCGCCTGGACCGAGGCCGGTGACGCCGCCGGCTGCCTGACGGGCATGGGCAATCTGGTGCTGGCACTGGCCGAGGACCCGCAGCGCCGCGAGGAGGCCCGGCTGCTGGCCCGCCGCATGCTGGACGGCACGCGCGCAGCCCAGGACTGGGGCCGCCATGCCAGCGGCTGCATCAACCTGGGCGAGGTGCTGTGCGGGCAGCGCCGCTGGGCCGAGGCCGCGCAGGCCTACCGGGAGGCCCTGGCGCTGGGCTGGCGCACGCTGGACATGCTGCCGCTGGCCTATGCGCTATGGAACCTGCCGCATGCCCTGGCGCATCAGCGGCGGCCGCGCGATGCCTTGCAGCTGGCGGCTTTTGCCGGCCGTTTCTGGCACCAGCATGTGGCTCCGCTGAACGCCAGCGACCTGCGTGATCTGGCCCGCGTGCGCCGCCTGGCGCGCGTGCAGCTGACGGCCGCCCGCGCGCGCCAGCACTGGGCCGAGGGCGAGGCCTTGGGCCTGGCCGACGCCGTCCAGCTGGCCTTGCGCGAGACGCCTTCCGACTGATCGTCGGCCGGCGCTGGCCTCAGCCGCCGCGGCGCTGCTGGAAGCCGGCGGCGCGTTGTTGCAGGTGGCCCGGTGCCTCGCCACGGCCTGCCGGTGGGGCCAGGCGGATCCACACCCGGCCGTCGCGCAGCTGGACCGCGTGCACGGCCAGGTCGATGGTGACCGGCTCGCACAGTGCGCGCCCGGTGCGAACGTCGAAGCGGCCCTGGTGCAGGGGGCATTCGATGCTGCCGTCGGGCTCGACGAAGCCGCCGCACAGGCTGGCGTTGCCATGGCTGCAGGTGGCATCGATGGCATGCACCTGTTCGCCCAGGCGCACCAGGGCGATCTCGCGGCCGGCGGCATGGGTGGCGATGACGTCACCATCGGGCACGTCGGCCGCGGCGGCCACGTCGAACCAGCCATCGGCATCGGTCGGGTCGGGCATGAGGTTTCTCCAGTCGAAGCCCGCTGAAACAGGGCAGCGCTACAGCGGATAGATGACGGAATTGGGCAGCAGATCGTTGTCGAAGATCAGCTCGCGCCGCGCGAAGCGCCAGCCCTCGGGGGTGGACACCAGCTGGTCCAGGTAACGGCCGACCACCAGCACCTCGGGCATGCCATCGCGCGGCGTGCGCACCACCAGCACCGAGGCCTGGGCGGTGATGCGGCCGTCGTCGTGGCGCGCCCGCACCCGCGGCGCGCCGACCACATGGCGCTGCCAGTAGGGGTGGTGGAACAGCGTGCCCGACACCGCGCCCACGCGATCCAGCAGCATGCCCTGGCCCTCGAGTGCCAGCGTGGCCAGCGGCAGGCCGCGCTCATGGTTCTCGCGCGCCTGCAGCCGGTACACGCCGTCGGCGGTGAAGAAGCCCGGCCAGTCGGCCCAGCGGCCCTCGTCCAGCGCGTCGGCATAGTCGGCATACAGCGCGGCCACGGCCAGCGCCTCGTCCGGAGTCAGCAGCGGGCTGGCGTGGGTCATATCTGCATCACGCCACGCCAGTAGGCATACAGGCCGCGGATCAGCGTCTCGGTGACCATGTGGTCGGCCGGCCCGGTGCCGCGGCCGTCCAGCTCGCTGTGGGTGCGCGCGGCGCCATGGGCCTCGAAGGCCTGCTGCACGAAGGCGATGACCTCGCCGTCGTCGGCCGAGACGAACCCCGCCGGGCCGAAGAGGTTGGCCTGGCGCAGCCGGCGCTCGGTCATGGCCGCGTCGTCGTCGGCATAGCCGAAGTGCGTCCACACAAAGTCGAAAGCGCCCGGCCCGACCGGGCGGATATGGCGCATCGACAGCGAGTTGACCTGCTGCTGGATGATCAGGCTGGGGAACAGCGTGGTCATCACCACGCTGGGCTCGCCCCACCACGGCTCGGGCACCACGTCCAGCAGGCGCGCGTCATGCAGCTGCATGTCGGCGCGGAAGGTGGTGACGCCCTGCGTGGCGGCGCCGGCGCCGCCGGCGTTGCGGGTCGACACCATGGCCGCGTGGCGGCCGTGACGGTCCACCACCATGCGGCTGCGCTGGTCGGCGCGCCACAGCCCGAAGGTGACGAACCAGGTGTGCAGCAGGCCGGGGTGGTACGGGTCCTTGATGTTCTCCTGCATCAGCTTCCAGTTGGCTGGGATGCGCTGGCGGTTGTAGCCCAGCAGCTTCAGCGGCCGGCCATGGAACACGCGGTCGAAGTAGGCCAGCACCTCCGGGCCGACGAAGTCCTCGAAGGGCTCGGCGTCGGCATCGAAGGTGGCAAAGATGGCGCCGCCGCGGCAGGCCACGCGCAGCTGGGTCAGCCCATGCTCGCGCAGGTCGAAGTCGGCCGGCATGCCACCGACCACGCGGCCGTCCTGGCGCAGGCCACGCCGGAACGGCAGGCCGATCAGGTCGCCCTTGAGGTTGTAGTTCCACTGGTGGTACGGACACACGAAGTCCTTGACCCGGCCCTGCCGCTCGCGGCAGAAGGCGACGCCGCGGTGGGCGCAGCGGTTCTCCACCACCCGCACCACGCCGTCGAGGTCGCGCACCACGATGACACTGCGCTGCCCGACCACGCTGCGGATGAACTCGCCCGGCTCGGGGATCTCGCACTCCAGCGCGACATAGCACCAGTGCCCGCGATAGAAGAAGCGCTCCAGCTCGGTCTGGAACCAGTCCGGGTCGGTATAGACCCGGCCCGGTGCGCGGCTGGTGGGCGCGTCGCCCCAGCCGGTGTCGCAGGCCGGGGGCGGCAGGGCGCCGGTGTCGGTAGGGGTCGGCAGCATGCGCCCGATTGTGCGGGCGGGCGGCCAGTGCCGGCGACCCGTGCGCGCCGGTGCCGCCGGGCCGGCCAGCAATGGCTACTTGCCGCCGACCTGTGCCGCGGCCGGGTCGTCGACCATGGCCGTGCCCAGCACCTGACCCTGCGGGTTGAACGTGGCGCTGAACAGCCTGGGCTGCTGGCCCTCGCGATAGCGCCACTCCCAGACCATCTCGTTCTTCAGCGCGAAATGCAGCTGGCGCGCCGGGGGGCCGGCGATGTCGCGCACCTGCTCGCCGTCCATGCCGGGCTTGACGCGCGCCAGGTTGTCCGGGTTCAGCAACTGGCGCAACGATGTCATGCGGCCGTTGGCGCCGATGACGATGCGGTAGTTGGCACTGCCTTCGGGCTGGCGCGGGTATTCCAGTGTGCGGCTGCCATCGGGCTGCACGGTCACGGTCTTCGGCTCACCAAAATAGCGCCGCACATCGGCCTCGGTGGACACGTCCTCGACCAGCTTCTGCGACCCGAGCTGGTCACAGCCAGCCAGCACACCCGCCAGGGCCATCAGCAGCACCGCTGCCAGCACCACCGCCAGCAACCGCTCCCACTGGCGTTGCCTGCGTTCCGTCATCACCTGCTCCAGCCGCGCCGGTATCCGGCAGCGGCATTCTGGGCAATGCCGGGCTGGCGCGGCCCATACCGGGGACTGGGCCGGTTGCCATCCGTAACGGCGTCACGGTGCGGCGGCCTTGCCGCGCAGGCCCTTCCTATTTGCGGACAAGTTCTTAGAGCGTGCCGGCGGTGTCGAAGCGGAACACCGGCACCAGGGCCCGGGTGGGCCACTGCTGGATGGCGTCGTTGTAGGCCTGCGCGGCGTCGTTGTAGCGCTGCCGCGCAAAGCCGTAGGCGGCGTCCAGCTCGCGCAGCCGCCGGGCGGCGGCGTCCACGCCGGCCGGCCGCGGCAGGGGCAGGCCGTCGGCCAGTGCCAGCAGCCGGGCCTGGGTGGGCGACAACGCAGCCTCAGCCCTTGCGACGGCATGGGCGGCGTCTGCAGCCGCTGGGCGTGCGGCCGCAAACGCTATGGCACTGGCCAAGGTGGCAGCCGCCTCGCGCGCGGTGGCCAGCGTTTGGGTCTCTGAAGTCAGGGCGTCGCTGACCGATGCCTGCAAGCCCTGCAGCAGCTCCAGCCGCTCGCGCAGCAGCGGTTCGGCCTGGGCCCAGGCCTGATGCAGCGCCATACGCAGCGCGACCACGCGGTTGTGGGCGCCCAGCATCCAGAAGCCGAGCACCAGCGCGATGCCGACCGCGACCCAGCTGCTATCGCTCATCGTCGCCAGCTGTGCGGGTGGCGCGCCATTGCGACCAGCCGTCGCGCCGCAGAGCGCAGGCCGGGCACTGGCCGCAGCCGCGGCCCCAGTCGTGGCGCAGGCCGCGCTCGCCGAGATAGCAGGTGTGGGTGTGCTCGACGATCAGGTCGGTCAGCGCTGCGCCGCCGAGCTGGTCGGTCAGGGCCCAGGTCTGGGCCTTGGTCAGCCACATCAGCGGCGTCTGCACCACCATCGGCGTGTCCAGCCCCAGCGACAGCGCCAGCTGCATGGCCTTGAGCGTGTTGTCGCGGCAGTCCGGATAGCCGGAGTAGTCGGTTTCGCACATGCCGCCGACCAGCACGCTGGCGCCGCGGCGCCAGGCCACCACCGCGGCATAGGCCAGGAACAGCAGGTTGCGGCCCGGCACGAAGCTCGTCGGCAGGCCGCGCGCATCGACATCGATGGCCCGCTCCCGGGTCAGCGCGGTGTCGCTCAGTTGTCCGAGCAGCCGCAGGTCCAGGACATGGTCCTCGCCCAGCCGCGCAGCCCAGTCAGGGCGGGCGGCAGCCAGCCGCTCGCGCACCACCGGGCGGCAGTCCAGCTCGATGCGGTGGCGCTGCCCGTAGTCGAAGCCGATCGTCTCCACCGCCGCATGGTGGTGCAGCGCCCAGGCCAGGCAGGCGGTGGAATCCTGGCCGCCGGAAAACAGCACCAGGGCCTTGCGGGAATCGGACATCGGGTCTCCTGGCGGCAAAGGCCGCCCTGGTCCAGGGTGTCGGGCCCAATCGGGGTTGTGGTGGCCCTAGGTGCGGATCTCGCCCTGACCCAGCACCACCCATTTCTGCGAGGTCAGGCCCTCCAGGCCGACCGGCCCGCGGGCGTGCAGCTTGTCGGTGGAGATGCCGATCTCTGCGCCCAGGCCGTATTCGAAACCGTCGGCAAAGCGCGTGCTGGCGTTGACCATCACGCTGGCGGAGTCGACCTCGCGCAGGAAGCGCATGGCGCTTTGGTGGTGGCTGGTGAGGATGGCGTCGGTGTGGTGCGAGCCCCAGCGACCGATGTGGGCGATGGCCTCGTCCAGGTCGGCCACGACCTTGATGCTGATGATGCGGTCCAGGTACTCCGCGGCCCAGTCGTCCTCGGTGGCCGCGACCACCAGTGCGCCCGGCACGTCGGCCAGCAGGGCGGCCGACGTGGCGTCGCAACGCATCTCCACGCCCTTGGCTGCGAACAGCGCGCCGATGCGCGGCAGGAACGCAGCGGCCATGGCCTGGTGCACCAGCAGCGACTCCGCCGCATTGCAAGGGCTGACCTTCTGCGTCTTGGCGTTGTCGGTGACGCGCAGGGCCAGCTCGATGTCGACCTGCGCGTCGACATAGACATGGCAATTGCCGTCCAGGTGCTTGATCACCGGCACCCGGGCCTCGCGGGCGACGCGCTCGATCAGGCCCTTGCCGCCGCGCGGGATGATGACGTCGACGAAGGCCGGCATGGTGATCAGGCAGCCGACGGCGGCGCGGTCGGTGGTGGCCACCAGCTGCACCGCGTCCTCGGGCAGGCCGGCCGCGGCCAGCGCCCGGCGCACCAGGACGGCCAGTGCGGCGTTGGAATGCGCGGCCTCGCTGCCGCCGCGCAGGATGCAGGCGTTGCCGCTCTTGATGGCCAGCGACGCCGCCTCGATGGTGACGTTGGGGCGGCTCTCGTAGATCATGCCGAACACACCCAGGGGCACCCGCATGCGGCCGACGCTGATGCCGCTGGGCCGGCGGCGAAGCTCGGTGATCTCGCCGATCGGGTCGGCCATGGCGGCGATCTGTTCACAGCCCTGGGCGCAGGTCTCCAGCACGGCGGGCCCGAGCTTCAGGCGGTCGGCCAGGGCCGGCGCCAGGCCGGCCCCGGCGGCGGCGTCCAGGTCGCGGGCGTTGACCTCGGCGAGCGCGGCGCCCTCGTCGCGCAGCAGCCGGGCCAGCGCATGCAGCGCGGCGTCGCGCTGGGCCGTGCCGGAGCGGGCCAGTGCGGTCGCCGCGGCGCGGGCCTGGGCCCCGAGGTGGGCCATGTAGGCGGGGATGTCGGTGGGCGTCATGGCGGGCGGATTGTCCCAAAAGCCGTTGTCGGGCAACGTCAGGCCGCGCGGCCCAGCCAGGCCAGCAGGCCCAGCCACAGGGGCGCGGTGGCGCCGAAGGCGATGGTCGACAGCACGATGGCCGTGGTGGTCTCGGGCACCAGGGTCTCATAGCGTTGGCCAAAGATCAGCGCATTGCTGCCCACCGGCAGCGCGGCCATCATCACCACCACGGCCAGCGTCACCCCCGTGAGCCCGAATCCCAGCGCGGCCACCGCCAGCACCAGCGCCGGCAGCAGCACCAGCTTGGCCAGCGAGATGCGCAGGGCGCCGCCCAGGGCCGGCATGCCGCCCTGCTGGGCCAGGTTCAGGCCGATCAGCACCAGGCAGATCGGCACCACCGCCGCGCCCAGCACCTGCAGCGCCTCGTCGGCCACCGGGTGCAGGCCGATGCCGGTGGCATTCCAGGCCAGCCCGGCCAGCACCGGCAGCACCACCGGGTGGATCACGGTGCTGCGCACCGTCTGCATCAGCGTGTCCCAGGCCGACGCCGCGCCCTCGGCGCGGGCCCGCGCCCGGGCGATATCCAGCTCGGCCAGCGCGGTCACCGCCGACAGCAGCACCAGCGCATGCAGGCTGACCAGGGCGATGTGGATGCGCAGGCCGGCCTCGCCGAACAGCGCTGCGGCCAGCGGAATGCCCACCTGGACCGAATTGCCGAAGGTCACCGCGATGGCCCGCACCGCCGGCGCCGCGGGGCCGTGTCGGTCGGCACTGCGGGTGCGCCGCTGCTGCAGGTAGGCCAGCAGCAGCAGCGCCATCACCGGCACGAAGAAGGCGGCCACCGCCGACCACGGCATGGTGCTGAAGTCCAGCCGCACCGTGGTGCGGAACAGCAGCGCCGGCACGAACAGGAAAAAGGCGCACTGGCCCAGCACCCGGGCCGGGTCGCCGTCGGCGCCCAGCCAGCGGCGGCGCCCGGCCAGCCAGCCCAGCGCCACCGTGAAGAAGATCGCCAGCAGCTTGTGGAACACCAGCCAGGACATGGCGCCATCATGCCCGCTGCCGGGCGCCGCACCGGGCGGGACGACGCCGGCGCCGCTGCGGCACACTGCGCGCTCCATGGCCGAGCGCTTTCATGTCGATGCCGTCCTCGCACCCGGCACCCGCCTGGCCCTGCCGCCGCGCGCTGCGCGCCATGTACAGGTGTTGCGCCTGCAGCCCGGAGCGGTGATCGTCCTGTTCGATGGCACCGGCGGGCAGTGGCCGGCCCGGGTGCTGCGCATGGCGCGGCAAGCGGTGGAGGTCGAGGTCGGCGCCCACGAGCCGCTGGAGCGTGAGCCGCAGCGCTCGGTGACGCTGGCCTTTGGCATGCCGGCCAACGACCGCATGGACACGCTGATCGAGAAGGCCACCGAGCTGGGTGCCACCAGCCTGCAGCCGCTGGTCACCGAGCGGTCGGTGCTGCGCGTGGCCGGCGACCGGGCGGTGCGCAAGGCGGCCCACTGGCAGGCGGTCGCTGCGGCGGCCTGCGAGCAATGCGGCCGCAACCGAATGCCCACGATTGCCGAGCCGGCGACGCTGGTCGCCTGGCTGGGTGCCCTGCCGCCACCGGGCACCGCCACCTCCAGGCTGTTGCTGAGCGCGCCGGGCGCGGCAGGTGCTGCGGGTGGTGCGGCAGCGCAGTCGCTGCAAGGCGGCGGCGACGTCTTGGTGCTCAGCGGGCCAGAAGGCGGTCTCAGCGCGGCCGAACATGCCGCCGCGCGGAGCCGTGGTTTCATCGACCACTCACTCGGCCCCCGCGTCCTGCGCGCCGATACCGCGCCGCTGGCGGCGCTTGTGCTGCTGCTGGGATCGGACCACGCATGAATCGACGGCTTTTCACCCTGGCGCTTTGCCAGGCGCTGTTCCTGGTCAACAACATCATCTTCGTGGTGGTCAACGGCCTGGTCGGGCTGGCCCTGGCGCCGCAGGCCTGGATGGCCACGCTGCCCATCACCGCCTATGTGGCCGGCGGCGCGCTGGCCACCGGCATCGTGGCCGGGCATCAGCGGCGCTGGGGCCGGCGGCGCGCCTTCCAGCAGGGCCTGCTGGTGGCCTTTGTCTCCACGCTGGTGTGCGTGGTGGCGGTCTACAACAAGAGCTTCATGCTGCTGCTGGTGGGCACGGTGTTCGCGGGCTACTACAGCGCGAATGCATCGCTGTACCGTTTCGCGGCGGCCGAGCTGGTGCAGCCGTCCTACAAGGAGAAGGCGGTGTCCTGGGTGCTGGCCGGCGGCATCCTGGGTGGCGTGATCGGGCCGAACCTGGCCACCTTCACACGCGACATCCTGCCGGTCCAGTTTGCGGGTGCCTATGTCGCGCTGGCGGTGGTGGCCCTGGTCAGCCTGGCGCTGGTGTCCAGCATCGACTTTCCGCCGCTGCCGGGCCAGGGCGACGCAAAGGCCTCGACCGAGGGCCGCACGGTGCGGCAGCTGCTGCGCGAGCCGCTGTTCGTGGCCGCCGTGGCCTGCAGCGCCATCGGCTACGGCGTGATGAACCTGCTGATGGCCGCCAGCCCGATCGCGATGGCCCAGTGTGGCCATCCGTTCTCGTCGGCCGCGCTAGTCCTGGAGTGGCACGTGATCGGCATGTACGTGCCCAGTTTCTTCACCGGCAATCTGATCAAGCGCTATGGCGTCATGCCGATCCTCGTTGCCGGCGTGGTGCTCAACGCGGCCTGCATCGCCTTTGCGTTGTCCGGGCAGGACGTGATGCATTTCATCGGCGCGTTGTTCGTGCTGGGCGTGGGCTGGAACTTCCTGTACATCGGCGGCACCACGCTGGCGGTGCAGGCGCTGGCCCCGCACGAGAAGACGCGCGGCCAGGGCACCATCGACTTCTGCGTCTACGGCACGATGACGCTGACCTCCTTTGCCTCGGGCGCGCTGGTCACCACCGGCGGCTGGCAGGCCATGAACGGCGGCTCGATGGTGCCGCTGGCGTTGCTGATCGTCATCCTGGGCTGGGTGGCACTGCAGCGCCGACGCGCCGCCAACCCCGCCTGAGGCATAGGGCGCGGGGCCGCAGGGCCGGCTATCGTGGCCGCTTTCCACATCACCGCAAGGAACACATCATGGGCTTGTTGGACTCTCTCATCGGCGGTGCGCTCGGCCAAGGTGGCTCCGGCGGCCAGGGCGACCTGCTGGGCATGGTGGCGGGCATGCTGGGCAACGATGCCCCCGGTGGTGGCCTGGCCGGCCTGGTGCGCAGCTTCCAGCAGGGCGGCCTGGGCGAGGTCATCCAGTCCTGGATCTCCACCGGCCAGAACCTGCCGATCAGCGCCGACCAGCTCGGCGGCGTGCTCGACTCGGACCTGGTCCGGCAGATGGCCGGCAAGGCCGGCCTGAGCACCGGTGACCTGATGGGCCAGCTCAGCCAGATGCTGCCGCAGGTGGTGGACAAGCTGACGCCCCAGGGCAGCCTGCCCGAGGGCGGGCTGGGCAACATCGGCGACCTGCTGGGTCAGCTGATGCGGCCGCGCTGACCCGGGTAGGCCCGGCGCACGCTTCGCCGGCCGGCCTTTGCGCCCGGGTCGATCAGGTCGGGTCGCTGGCCGCGCCGTCTGGCGGCGCCGGGTCGCCGGCATCCGCAGCGTCGGCATGCCGACCGTGGCGTCCGGCCACCAGGTCGAAGCGGTACATCCGGCACTCGATCGTGCCGTTCCACAGCGGCACGCGGCGCGACGGCTTCAGCCGCATGCGTCCGGCCAGGCCCGCATCCGGGCTCAGGATCCAGGCCGTCCAGCCCGCATAGTGGCGCTTGAAATGCGCCGCCAATGCGCCGAAGAAGTCGTCGCCCTCGACCGACGGCCCGGCCGCCTGGCGCGACGGCGCGGTGCCGCCGGGCTCGATGCGTTCGCCGTAGGGCGGGTTCAACAACATCGTGCCGGCGGCCACCGGTGGCGGGCGCTGCAGCGCGTCGGCGGTCTTGAAGGCAATGGCATCGGCCACCCCAGCGCGCTGGGCGTTGCGGCCGGCGAAGTCGGTCATGCGGAACGACACATCGCCGGCGAACACCGGCACCGCCGGTGCATGGCGTGCGGCCAGCGCTGCCTCGCGCAACTGCTGCCAGTCGGCGGACCAGCCTTGGAACGGCAGCAGCCGCTCGAAGGCAAAGCGCCGGTTCAAGCCCGGCGCGATGCCGCAGGCCAGCTGCGCCGCCTCGATGGCGATGGTGCCGGCACCGCAGCAGGGGTCCAGCAGCGGGCCGTCCTCGGCCCGGCCGCGCCAGCCGGCGGCGGCCAGCATGGCGGCGGCCAGCGTCTCCTTCAACGGCGCCTCGCCCTTGGCGCCCGGGCCGTCGCGCCAACCGCGCTTGAACAGCGCCTCGCCGGACAGGTCGGCATAGAGCGTGGCCTGCTCCGGCCCCAGGTGCAGCAGCAGGGGCAGGTCGGGGTCGCGGGTGTTCACGTCCGGCCGCGCGCCCAGGCGGTCGCGCTGGTCGTCGCAAACCCCGTCCTTGATGCGCAGGGCCGCGAAGTGCAGGCTGCGCAAAGGCGAGCGCTGCGCCGTCACATCCACCCGCAGGCTGTGCCGCGGCGTGATCCAGCCCGACCAGTCGACCGTGCGCGCCAGGTCGTACAGGTCATGCTCGTCGCGGTAGCCGCCGGCCGCCAGCGGCCACAGCACGCGCTGGGCCAGCCGGCTGTGCAGGTTCAGCAGCATGGCCTCGCGCGGGCCGCCGCGCACGTTGACGCCACCGCGCTGTGCGCGCACCAGGGCCCGCGGTCCGAGCAGGGCTGCGCACTCGTCGGCCAGCAGGGCCTCGGTGGCAGGAGCCGCCGGCAGGAAGAGATCGACCATGTCGCTGCGCGGCCGGTTCACAGCGCGCGCCTCAGGTTGGCCGGGGCGATGCGCAGGCCTTCGCGATACTTGGCCACGGTGCGGCGCGCCACCTGGATGCCTTGTTCGGACAGCATGTCGGCGAGCTGGTTGTCCGACAACGGCGTGCGCAGGTCCTCGGCCGCGACCAGCTGCTGGATCAGCGCGCGCACCGCGGTGCTGGAGGCGTTGCCGCCCGACTCGGTGGCCAACGAGGACGCAAAGAAGTATTTCAATTCGTAGGTGCCCCGGGGTGTGGCCATGTACTTGGCGGTGGTGACGCGTGAGATCGTGGACTCATGCAGGCCGACCTCGTCCGCGATCTCGCGCAGCACCAGGGGCTTCATGGCGATGGCGCCGTGGGTGAAGAAGCCCTTCTGGCGCTCGACGATGGCCTGCGACACGCGCACGATGGTGTCGAAACGCTGCGCGATGTTCTTCAGGAACCAGCGCGCCTCCTGCAGGCGCGCCGCCATCGGCGAGCCGCGCTGGCCCTTGAGTGCCTGCGCATAGAGGTCGTTCAGGCGCAGCCGCGGCATCACGTCCGGGTTGACCACCACGCGCCAGCCGCGGCCGGCGCGTTGCACGATGACGTCGGGCACCACCAATGGCGCCTCGGTGCGTGCGAACGGGCGCCCGGGCTTGGGCTCGCAGGCCGTGATCAGGGCCTGGGCGCGGCGCAGCAGCGGCTCGTCGGCGCCGGTGGCTGCCAGCAGGCGGCGCGTGTCGCGGCGGGCCAGCAGTTCCAGATGGTCGCGGCAGATGGCCAGGGCCAGCGTGCGGGCCGGCTCGGGCGCGGCACCGGTCTGGCGCGGCGCGATCTGCAACATCAGGCATTCGGACAGCGTACGCGCACCGACGCCGGACGGCTCCAGGCTGTGCAGCAGTTTCAGCGCCCAGCGGCAGCGGTCGGACCAGTCCTCCTGCCGCTCGGCGGCGGACAGGGCGGACTCACCTGGGGCGGCATCGTCATCTGCCAGGCGCTGGGCGATGTCGTCCAGCGGATCGGCCAGCCAGCCATCGTCATCCAGCGAGTCGATCAGGGCCAGCAGCGCGATCGCATCCTCGCGGCCGAGGCGCCGGTTGGCGAGCTGGGCCCGCAGATGCTCCGCCAGGGTCGGCAGGCCGCCGGCGGCCTCCAGCGGGTCGTCGTCATGGTCGGCCGCGCCGGTCATGGCCCGGCTGGGCGCCTCGCTGATGCCGTCGAAGTCGTCGCGTTCGGTGCCGTTGGTCCAGTCGTCGGCGTCAGCTGCACCAAAGCGGTCGGCCTCGCCGATGCCGGGTTCGTCGCCGCCGTCGGCGGCGCTGCGGGCGGTCTCGTCGCGCTCGCCGGCGGCCGCGTCTGCGGCGCCGTCGCGCTGCCGGGACTCGGTGTCATCCAAGGCCGGCGCGCTGACCCGGTCCAGGCCCTGGGCCGGCGGCCCCGCATCGTCGTCGACGTCCAGAAAAGGGTTCTGGTCGAGCATTTGCTCGACCTCCTGGTGCAGTTCCAGCGTGCTGAGCTGCAGCAGCCGGATCGATTGCTGCAGCTGGGGCGTCAGCGCCAGATGCTGCGACAGCCGGACCTGCAGGGTGGCCTTCATGGCCGGCATCCGCGCATGACAGCGCCGTCAGAGCCTGAAATGCTCGCCGAGATAGACCCGGCGCACGTCGGCATTGGCCACGATGTCGTCGGGCCGGCCCTCGGCCAGCACCCGGCCCTCGCTGACGATGTAGGCCCGGTCGCAGATGCCCAGCATCTCGCGCACGTTGTGGTCGGTGATGAGCACGCCGATGCCACGCGCCTTGAGAAAACCGATGATGCGCTGGATCTCGATGACCGCGATCGGGTCGACGCCGGCAAAGGGTTCGTCCAGCAGGATGAACCGGGGCTGGGTGGCCAGCGCACGTGCGATCTCAACCCGGCGCCGCTCGCCGCCGGACAGCGCCGGCGCGGGCGAGGTGCGCAGCTTCTCCAGCCCGAGCTCGCCCAGCAGCTGGTCCAGCGAGCGCTCGATCTGCGCAGCGGGCCAGGCCTTGCCGCGCGCGTCGTGCTGCAGCTCCAGCACCGCCCGGATGTTCTCCTCCACCGTCAGCTTGCGGAAGATGGACGCCTCCTGAGGCAGGTAGGACAGGCCCATGCGCGCGCGCCGGTGGATCGGCAGGCCGTGCACCGGGATGCCGTCGATATGGATCTCGCCGGCATCGCAACGCACCAGGCCGACCACCATGTAGAACGTCGTGGTCTTGCCGGCGCCGTTGGGCCCGAGCAGGCCGACCACCTCGCCGGCCTGGACCGCGAGGTGGACATCACGCACCACGGTGCGCGAGCCGTAGCGCTTCTGCAGCCCGGTGGCGGCGAGGCGCGAAACGGGCGCGCCGGCCGGTGCCGCGGCCTCGGCCACCGGATCAGTCTTGTTGGCGCTCACTTTCGATCAGACAGCGACGGGCTGCTTCGCAGCGCAGGCGCCATTGGCGCAGACGCCGCGACGTCCGGGCGTGGATTCAGGACCGCCCGCACCCGCCCGCCGGGGTTGGCTGGCGTGACCGCACCGCCCTCGACGCTGAATTGCTCCGACAGCGAGTCCCAGACGATCAGGGCGCCGTGGATTTCGTCGGCCGCCACGCCGGCGCGCAGGCGGCGCACCTGGGCCTGGCCCGAGAAACGCAAGGTGCCGGCGCGGCTGTCGTATTCGATGCGCTGGGCCTGGCCTTCCACCACCTCGTCCGCGCCATCGCGGCGCTGGCGGTACTGGGCTGTACCGCCGGCAGCCGCCTGTGCCAGCGCCTGGCGGTAGCCGTTTGGCGTCTCGCGCAGCTCCAGCCGGTCGGCGCGCAGCAGCAAGGTGCCCTGGCTCAGCACGACATTGCCGCTGCAGACGCTGACCTGCTTGACCAGGTCCACGGTGCAGGGCTTGTCGGACTCCAGGGTCATCGGCTTGGTACGGTCGGCCTTCTCGGCCACGACGGGCAGCGCCGTCAGCAGCAGGGCCAGCGCGGCCGCTGTCCGGGCTTGGAGCGTCAGGGGAGGCAGCACGGTTGGGCGCATGGCGGCACGAAAATTGCTGCTGATTGTAGGAGGCGGCGATCGCCATCTCTTGCCGTATGCCCGGACATCCGCGCGGGCCGCGTGCCACCCGGCACGAGTCAACCGCTCCAGGTGGACGCAGCCGGGCCGCCGGCAGGCCGAGCGGGCCCGCCCGGCGAGTCTGCTCAGGCCTTGCCGGCCAGCCGGATCAGGTGCTCGGTCACCGCCAGCGCCTGCTGCGGTCCGTTGGCCTGTGCGACCGAGGTGACGAATCGCCCATGAACCCCGATCATCGGCACACTGTCGACGCGGTAGCCCTCGGCCAGCTGACGCGCCTGCCGCACCTTGCTGGACACCGAGAAGCTCTTCATGGTCTCCAGCAGCTTGGCGCCGTCGGCGCCATTGGCCTGGGCCAGAGCGCCGATGTCAGCCTCCTTGTCCAGCCGCTTGCGGTCGACATGCATGGCCGCGAACACCTTGCGGTGCAGCACCTCCAGCAGCCCGAGCGCCTCGATGGCGTAGTACAGCTTCTGGTGCAGCTCCTGGTCCGGCCGGAAGGCCACCGGCACGCGCCGGAAGGCCACATGCGCCGGCAACGCCTTGACCCAGGGCTCCAGCGTCGGCTCGAACGAGTTGCAGTGCGGGCACCAGTAGCCGAAGAACTCCACCACCTCGACCTTGCCGGCCGCCGATACCGCCAGGGGCTGGGCCAGCTTGGAGTATTCCCGGCCCTCGACCGGCCCACCTTGGGCGCGCAGGGCGGTGCTGGTCAGGCCGGCACCGGTCGCGGCGGCAACTAGAAAGGGGCGGCGCTTCATGCAAGGTCCTTTGAGAATCGTTGGTCGGGATCCGGGTGGATCCGCCACAGTCACTGTCGTTCCACCCGCACCAGCGCGGCGTCCACGCTGGCCGCCTGCAGCCGCCCGATCACGCCATCGGCTTCGTCGCGCAGGTCGTACGGCCCCAGCCG
>JBJXHB010000561.1:0-6255 GCA_046160725.1 Aquabacterium sp. | reverse complement strand
CGCCGCGGCCTGCGGCGACGCCTTGCCGTCGCCGCAGGTGGTGACCATGACCGCCGATGGCGTGCAGGCCGCGGCCGCGGTGCGCGACGGCCGCTTCGTCGTCGGCCGGCCCTTGCCGGTGCTGGTGCAACTGTGCGGCGCCGAGCCGGTGACACTGCTGCGCTTCGACGCCGACATGCCGGCGCATCGGCATGGCATGAACTACCGGCCGACCATCAAGGCCCTGCAGCCCGGGATTTGGGAGGTGCAGGGCGTGCTGCTGCACATGCCGGGGTCGTGGCGCCTGATCGTCGAGGTGCAGCGGGGCAACCAGCAGCAGCGCCTGACGCAGGTGTTGGAGGTGCCTTGACCCGACGTTGGGCTGCGCTGGTGGCGCTGCTGGGCGTGCTGACCACGTTGACCGCGTCGGCGGCCGGTGGTGGCCCCGCCTTCAGCGAGGCCCAGCGCCAGACGATCCTGAGCCTGGGCCCCTGGCCGCCCACGCCGGCGCCGGACCCGGGCAATGCCGCCTCGGGCCGTGCCGCGGCCATCGCCTATGGCCAGCGCCTGTTCTCGGACCCGCGGCTGTCGGCCGCCGGGCGCATGAGCTGCGCCACCTGCCACCAGCCCGCGCGGGCCTTCACCGACGGCCTCGCGCGCGCCGTCGGCCGCGTGCCGCTGGACCGGCACACGCCGTCGCTGTGGAACGTGGCGCACCAGCGCTGGCAGGGCTGGGACGGTGCGGCCGACAGCCTGTGGTCGCAGAGCCTGCGGGCGCTGATCGCCACCGACGAGATGGCAGCCACGGCACCGGCCGTGTCGGCCCGGGTGCGGGGCGACACGGCGCTGCGTCGGGCCCATGTGGCCGCGTTCGGCGCACTGCCGACCGCCGGCCGCGGCGACGAGGCGCTGCTGGTGCAGGTGGCCAAGGCCCTGGGCGCCTATGTGGCGACTTTGCAGTCGCCGCGCACGCCCTTTGACGACTTCCGGGACGCACTGGCGGGCGGCGATGCCGTGGCGGCGGCCCGCTATCCCGCGGCTGCGCAGCGCGGGCTGCAGCTCTTCGTGGACCGGGGGCGCTGCGTGCTGTGCCACGGCGGGCCGGCCTTCAGCCACGGCGAGTTCGCCGACATCGGCGCCCGGCACTTCGTACGGCCCGGCGTGGTCGACCCGGGCCGGCACGGCGGCCTGCGCGCGCTGCAGGCCAGCCGCTACAACCTGCTGTCGCGCTGGGCCGACCGGCTGGACGCGATGGACATCGCCGTGGCCACCCGGCATGTGCAGGCGCAGCCGCGCAACTTCGGCGAGTTCAAGGTGCCCATGCTGCGCGGCGTGGCCGACACGCCGCCCTACCTGCACGACGGCCAGCTGGCCACGCTGGAGGACGTGGTGCGCCACTACGCCGAGCTGAACCTGGACCGGCTCCATGCCGACGGCGAGCAGATCCTGGTGCCGTTGCGGCTGACGCCGGGCGAGTCGGCGGACCTGGTGGCCTTCCTGCGCAGCCTTTCAGCCGACGCGGCCAGGCGCTGACGAGGCTCGAAAGGACCCGGCCCCCCCGGGTCGGCGCCGATCAGCCGCGCCGGCGGGGCTGGCTAAACTGCCCGCCACCCCCGAAGGCAGCCGCCGGCTGCCGGCTCATCCCCAGGCGCCACGAGCGCCGCACGCCCTGGAGCGTCCATGACCCGCGTCGTCATCAGCGGCACCGGCCTGTACCAGCCGCCGCACGTCATCACCAATGCCGAGCTGGTCGAGGCCTACAACGCCTATGCCGACCGCATCAACGCGGGCCAGGCCGATGCCATCGCGGCCGGCGAGTTCAAGCCGCTGGTGCATTCCAGCGTCGAGTTCATCGAGAAGGCGTCCGGCATCCAGCAGCGCTTTGTCATCGACAAGGCCGGCGTGCTGGACCCGGCACGGATGTATCCGCGCTTCGAGCCGCGGCCGGACGAGCAGCTGTCGCTGATGGCGGAGATCGCAGTGGATGCCAGCCGCAAGGCCATCGCCGCCGCTGGCCGGCAGGCGTCCGACATCGACGCCGTGCTGTGCGCCAGCGCCAACATGCAACGCGCCTATCCGGCCATGGCCTGCGAGATCCAGGCCGCGCTGGGCGCCGGCGGCTACGGCTTCGACATGAACGTCGCCTGCAGCTCGGCCACCTTTGCCATCGAGCAGGCGGTCAACGCGGTGAAGTGCGGCACTGCGAAGTGCGTGCTGGTCGTCAACCCGGAGATCACCTCGGCCCACCTGGAGTGGAAGGACCGCGACTGCCACTTCATCTTCGGCGACGTCTGCACGGCCGTGGTGGTCGAGGCCGCCGACAGCGCCGTCTCCAGCGACCAGTGGGAGGTGCTGGGCACCCGGCTGGCCACCCAGTTCTCCAACAACATCCGCAACAACTTCGGCTTCCTGAACCGCTGCGAGGACACGCCGCCTGACGCCCGCGACAAGACCTTCATGCAGGAGGGCCGCAAGGTGTTCAAGGAGGTGGTGCCGATGGCCGCCGCCCATATCGAGCAGCACCTGGCGGCGCTGGGCTTCGAGCCGACGCAAGTGCGCCGCTTCTGGCTGCACCAGGCCAACCTGAACATGAACCAGTTCATCGTGCGCAAGCTGGTCGGCCGCGAGGTCGGCGACGAGATCGCGCCGCTGATCCTGGACCGCTATGCCAACACCGCCAGCGCCGGCTCCATCATCGCCTTCCATGAGCGGCATGCGGACCTGCCCGCGGGCAGCCTGGGCGTGATCTGCTCCGTCGGTGCCGGCTATTCGGTCGGCAGCGTCGTCGTGCGCCGCGCCTGAAGGGGACGCCCACTTGAAGCCATTGATCCACGGGGCCGGCGCGCTGGCGCTGGCCGCCGTCCTGCTGGGCGCGCCCGTCCTTCATGCCCAGCCTGCGGCCACGACCGCCGCGGCCGCTGCCGAGGGCCCCATCGTGGCCGCGCGCCTGCAGCCTGGTGAGACCATCAAGCTCGACGGCACGCTCACCCACCCCGCCTGGCAGCGCGCCGTGCCCTATGACCGCTTCGTGGTCGAGGCGCCGCGCGGTGCCGCCATGCCGCCGTACCGCACCGAGGTGCGGCTGCTCTACAGCGACCAGGCGCTGTATGTCGGCGTGAAGATGACCGACCCGCGGCCGGCCGAGATCCGCGCGCCCCTGGTGCGCCGCGACACGGTCAACCGCACGCAGGACTTCGTCGTGGTGTATGTCGACGGCGTCGGCCAGCGCCGCTCGGCGCAGTTCTTCCGCATCAGCGCCGCCGGCATCCTGGCCGACGGCATGCACACCGCCGACGACGACAACGAGGACTTCTCGCCGGACTTCGACCACGACGGCGCGGCGGCGCGCCAGGCCGATGGCTGGAGCGCGGTGCTGCGGCTGCCCTTCAGCACGCTGCGCTACACCGGCGCCGGTGCGGCGCCCTGGCGCATCATGGTGGCGCGGCGCGTCCCGCGCGATCAGTTCTGGCTGCTGACCTCGGTGAAGGTGCCGGTGGAGGCCGGCAACTTCATCGCCGGCCTGCAGCCGCTGCAGGGCGTGCAGCTGCCCGCCGGCGCCGGCCACCTGACGCTGCGCCCAAGCCTGACGCTGCGCCGCGAGCAGCAGCAGGACGCCGGCCAGCCACGCACGACGCGCCGGCACACCGAGGCCAGCCTGGACGTCAAGTGGCGGCCGCTGCCGGAGCTGGTGCTGGACGCCACCCTCAAGCCCGACTTCTCCCAGGTGGCGCTGGACGTGCCGCAGCTGCAGGGCAATACCCGGTTTGCGCTGAGCTTCCCGGAGAAGCGGCCGTTCTTCTTCGAGAGCTCGGACCTGCTGCGCTCGCCCACCGAGGCGCTGTACACCCGCAGCCTGACCGAGCCGCGCTGGGGCCTGCGGGCCACCTGGCGCGCGCCCACGCTGCAGGGCAGCGGCTTCGTCATCGACGACAAGGGCCGCGGCTTCACGCTGCTGCCCGGGCCCTTCGGCACCGGCGTGGCCGAGCAGCCGGCCTCCACCACCCTGGCCGGGCGCGTGCAGTCCACGCGCGAGGGCCTGCAGGTCGGCCTGCTGACGGCGGCGCGCCGCTACGAGGGCGGGCGCGGCGACAACACCGTGCTCGGGCCGGACATGACCTGGCAGATCGACGACAACTGGCGCGCCCGGGCCCAGTGGCTGCATGCCCGCACCGACGCGCTGCCGGACAACGCCGGCGGCCTCGCGCGCGGGCCGCAGCAGGTGGGCAACCGGCTCTATGCAACGCTGGTGCGGCAGTCCGACCTGCGCAACTACGACGTGACGGTGGAGCAGACGGGCGCGGACTTCCGCCACGACACCGGCTTCGTGGCCCAAGCCGGGGTGCGCATGGTCGAGGCCCATGCCGGCTTCGGCTGGCGCGGCGTGGGGTTGCTCAACGAGCTGTGGTTGAACCTCAACGCCAACCAGGTGACGACGCTGGACAACGGCACGGTGGTGCAGCGCTATTTCACGCCCGGTCTCTGGATGAACGGGCCGAGCAACTTCGAGCTGAACCTGCAGCTGCGCGGGGTGTCGTACCTGCGGGGCGCCGCAAATGGGCCGCTGCTGTCCGAGCGCTACCTGTACGCCAACATGGTGGTGACGCCGGTGCCCTGGATGCCCATCCTGGAGGTCAATGCCCAGCTCGGCCGGCGCGCCGACGTGGTGGCCAACCAGGCCCGGGACGGCGGCCGGTTGTACCTGGGCGTGCGCACGCGGCCCTGGCCCGGGGTCGAGATCGAGCCCAGCTACACGCTCGATGTGCTGCGCGAGGGCGGTCAGGCGATGTACCGCGAGACCGCCGCGCAGCTGCTGGCGGTGTGGCACTGGGACGCCGCGCGCAGCCTGCGCGCGATCGTCCAGCACCCCACGTTGCGGCGACTGGCTGAGCCTGGTGTCTCAGCCTATGACGATGCCGGCACGGTGGGCTCGCTCACCGCCAGCTGGCGCCGCTCGTCCGGCACGGTGTTCTACCTCGGTGCCAGCCGCTCACGCCAGGGCGTGCAGGCGGTCGGGCGCGGCAACGAGGTGTTCCTGAAGATGCAGGTCGACGTGGACGAGATGCGGGCGGCATGGTGATGCCCCCATCCCGCAGCGGGCGCCCGGCCGCCGCCGAGACGCCACTCACGTTTTACTGGCACGACTACGAGACCTTCGGCCGCGACGTGCGGCGCAGCCGGCCGGCGCAGTTTGCCGGCGTGCGCACCGATGCCGAGCTGAACGAGATCGAGCCGCCGCTGCTGCAGTACTGCCAGCCGCCGCTGGACGACCTGCCCGACCCCGAGGCCTGCCTGCTGACGGGCATCACGCCGCAGCGCTGTCGCGAGCAGGGCCTGGCCGAGCGCGACTTCGCCGACACCGTGCTGGCGCCGCTGTCGCGGCCGGGCACGGTGGGCGTGGGCTACAACAGCATCCGCTTCGACGACGAGGTGACGCGCCACCTGCTGTGGCGCAACCTGCACGACCCCTATGCCCGCGAGTGGCGCGACCAGTGCGGGCGCTGGGACCTGCTGGACGTGGTGCGCTGCACCTGGGCCCTGCGGCCCGACGGCATCACCTGGCCGACCGGCGACGACGGCCGCGTCAGCTTCAAGCTGGAACGGCTGGCCCAGGCCAAAGGCCTGGTGCACGAGGCCGCGCACGACGCGCTGAGCGACGTGCGGGCCACCATCGCGCTGGCCCGGCTGGTCCGTGAGCGCAAGCAGCGGCTGTGGGACTTCTGCCTCAAGCTGCGCCGCAAGGACGCTGTGGCTGCCGAGATCGGCGGTGGCGGCAAGCCGCTGCTGCACCTGTCCGGGCGCTACCCGGTGGAGCGCGGCTGCATGGCCATCGTCTGGCCGCTGGCGCCGCACCCGGTCAACCGCAACGAGCTGATCGTCTGGGACCTGTCGCAGCCGGTGTCCGACCTGGACGGGCTGGACGCCGCCGCGATCCGCGAGCGGATGTTCGTGCGGGCCGACGCGCTGCCGCCGGGCGCAGTGCGGTTGCCGATCAAGACCATCCATCTCAACCGCTCGCCGGTGGTGATCGGCAACCTGCAGACGCTGACGCCGGACGTGCGCCAGCGCTTCGGCATCGACGTCGACCAGGCCCTGCGCCATGCCGAGGCGGCCGAGGCGCGGCTGCCGGCGGTGGATTGGGCCGCGGTGTTCCAGCGCCCTGCGGTCGGGCCGGTCGACGTTGACGAGGACCTGTACGGTGGTTTCGTCGGCGACGGCGACCGCCGCCTGCTGGACCGCCTGCGCGGCCTGGCACCGGCCGAGCTGGCGCGGCAGGCC
>JBJXHB010000560.1:0-10854 GCA_046160725.1 Aquabacterium sp. | reverse complement strand
GGCCGCGTCGTCCACACTCAGAGTGGTTTGGGTGACGACGGCGAGCCGCTCGGTTTGGCTGGGTTGGACGGTGGCCACATCGTCCACACCTTCAACCAAGTGGATGCCCTCGGACAATTGGCCCATGGTGCCTTCGACCTCGGGGTGGCCCTTGTGGCCGATCATGATGAACTCATAGCCCTCTTTGGCCAGCTTCGCCACTTCCACGTGCACCTTGGTCACCAGCGGGCAGGTCGCGTCGAAGACATTGAAGCCGCGCCGCGCGGCCTCGTCGCGGACGGCGCGGCTGACGCCATGCGCGCTGAACACCAGCGTGGCCCCGGGCGGCACGTCGGCCAGCTCTTCAATGAACACCGCGCCCTTGGCCTTGAGGTCGTTCACGACGTAGGTGTTGTGCACGATCTCGTGGCGCACGTAGATCGGCGCGCCGAAGCGGGTCAACGCACGCTCGACGATCTCGATGGCGCGGTCGACGCCGGCGCAGAAGCCGCGCGGCTCGGCCAGGAGCACCTCGTGCACCTGGTCAACGGCGGCGGGCGGTGGCGGTGTGTTCAATCCAGCACTCCCACGATGCGCACCTCGAACCGCACCGGCTGCCCGGCCAATGGATGGTTGAAATCCAGCAGCAGCGACGCTGCGCCGGCCTCGCGCACCACGCCGGCATAGCGGCCCTGCCCGTCCGGCGTGGGGAAGTCCACCACCTCGCCCACCACATAGTCCGCGCCCGGCTCGCCCTGGGCCGCCAGCAGCGCGCGCGAGACCCGCTGCAGCAGCTGCGGATTGCGATCGCCAAAGGCCGCGCCGGCCGGCAGGTCGAAGCCGGCCTCGTCGCCCTCGCGCAGGCCGATCAGGCGCGACTCGATGGCGGGCGCCAGCTGCCCGGTGCCCAGCGACAGCGTGGCGGGCTGGGCCGCAAAGGTGTCGACCACAGGCGCGCCGTCGGGCCCGCTCAGCCGGTAGTGCAGGGTCAGGAACGACCCCTCCTGAATGGTGGTCACGCTTTCGGGTGTGGGGTGGGGTGTATCGGAGGGGCCGCCGGTGGGCGATGGCGCCCTGGGTGGCGTGCCCGCAGAATGGGTGCGATTGTAGAAGCCGCCCCTGGAGACCTGATGTCGATCAAGGACCTGCCCGCCGCGGCCCGCCCGCGCGAGAAGCTGCTGGCGCTGGGGCCCGCCGCGCTGGCCGACGCCGAACTGCTGGCGCTGCTGCTGCGCACCGGCTGCGCGGGACAAGGCGTTCTGCAGCTGGCCCAGGCCTTGCTGGACCGCGCCGGCGGCTTTGCCGGCCTGCTGGCGCCCGGACAGGCGGCTGCCAGCAAGCTCAAGGGCATCGGCCCGGCCAAGCGCGCCGAGCTGGCCGCGGTGGCCGAGATGGCGCGCCGGGCCCTGGCCCAGCAGCTGGCACAGGCGCCGGTGTTCGACCATCCGCAGCGCGTCAAGGACTATGTCGCCCTGCACCTGGGCGAATGGCCGGCCGAGCACTTTGCCTGCCTGTTCCTGGACACCCAGCACCGGCTGCTGGCCGCCGAGACGATGTTCCGCGGCACGCTGAACCACACCGCCGTCCATGCGCGCGAGCTGGTGCGCCGCGCCCTGGAGCTGAACGCCGGTGCGGTGGTGTTTGCGCACAACCATCCGTCCGGGGTGGCCGAGCCGTCCCGGGCCGACGAGGCGCTGACCCAGGCCCTGAAGTCGGCCCTGCAACTGGTCGGCGTGCGCGTGCTGGACCACCTGGTCGTCGGCCGCGGCGTGGTGGTCTCCCTGGCCGAGCGCGGACTGATCTGAGATGCCCCGTCCGCGCAAGCCGCCCTCTGGCGACAACGGCCTGTCGGCCTTGCAGCAGATCAAGCAGCAGCTGCAGGCGCAGGCCGAGGCAGCGGCTCTGCAGCAACGCCGGCTGGCCGAGCAGGAGCGGCAGCGCCAGGCGCAGGTGGCACAGGCCCTGGCCGAGGCCGAGGTGTTCGCGCGCGAGGTCGGGCCGGTGCGGCGACTGCCGGACCATGGGCGGGCCAGGCTTCACCGCGACCCGCCACCACCCGAGGCGCGGATGCGTGAGCGTGATGAGGCCGACGTGATGCGCCAGGCGCTGTCCGACGAGGTCGATGCGGAGTCACTGCTGCTCACCGACGATGGCCTCAGCTTCCGCCGCCCCGGCCTGCCGCCCGATGTCGCCGTGCGCCTGCGCCGCGGCCAGTGGGCGCTGCAGGACCAGATCGACCTTCACGGCCACACCCGCGACGAGGCCCGCGAGGCGCTGGCCCTGTTCCTGCGCCGCGCCCGCCAGCGCGGCCTGCGCTGCGTGCGCGTGGTTCACGGCAAGGGCCACGGCTCGCCGGGCCGCGAACCGGTGCTCAAGGGCCGGGTGCAGCGCTGGCTGGCACAGTGGTCGGACGTGGTGGCCTTTGCGCAGGCCAGCGGCCCGCAGGGCGGGGCCGGCGCGCTGATCGTGCTGCTGGAGCGCAGCTGAGTGCAGCTGGGCGCGAACGGCGCGCTGACCGGGATGAGCCTTTTCCCGGATGAAAGCGGCGTGACCTGGAGTGACAATGCGGTCCTCATGCTGCCCCTGATCCCTGCCCATCCGTCGCGCCTCTTGGCGCGGACCCTCGTCGCCATGTCCGTCTGGGCAATGGTCGCCACGGCGGGCGCCCAACCGGATGACGGGCTGCGCCGCTGTCGCTCCCTGGCCGACGCGGCGGCGCGCCTGGCCTGCTATGACGCACTGGCCGATGCCACCGCGGCGGCACGCGCCGGTGGTGCCGCTGGCGCTGCCACCACGGCGGCCGCGACGGCTGCGGCCTCGCCCTTGGTGCAGACCGGGCAGTTCGGCCTGGAGCAGCGCACGGACGAACTGGCCTTCATCGAGAGCAGCATCGCCGGCCGCTTCGAGGGCTGGGGCGCGCGGTCGATGTTCAGGCTGGCCAATGGCCAGATCTGGCAGATCGCCGACGACAGCGAGGCCTTTGCGATGGTGGACAACCCGCGGGTCCGTATCCGGCGTGGCGCCCTGAGCTCCTACTACCTGGAGGTCGAGGGCGTGCGCCGGGCACCACGGGTGCGCCGGGTGCACTGAGACGGGCCTGCCGGCCCGCGCAGCGCTGCAAAGCCGCGCTATCCAGCAGCGGCCACCGGGCCCAGCAACATGCGGTTCATGTCCACGAAGGGATGGGACTGCATGTCGTCGCGCAGGGCCTTCCAGGCCTTGCCCCCCGCGGCCACCTGGTCGTACTGCGAGCGGTCCACCCGCAGCGACGCCAGCACGCGCTCGTCGGCCCCACGCACCCAGGCGAACAGCAGCTCGTCGCCCTCGGCGGCCACCAGGCGCAGTTCGGCGGCGTCGCTGATCGGCGCGTCCGGCACGTTGCGCAGGATGGCGATCTTCAGCAGCTCCAGCGTCACGTCGTCCAGCTTCAGGTCGTCGCAGCGCAGCTTCTCGCGCAACGCCGCCCATCCGAAGACCACCCGCACGCGCAGCCCCTTGCCCATGGCGCGCGCGGCGGCCGGCGCCTGGTCGCCATAGGCCTTGGCAAAGCCGTTGCTGGCGATCTCGCCGGCGAACACCCAGTTTTCCTGCTCCTCGTAGGGCTGGACCAGGATCCACTGGCGCCGGCCGATGTCCAGGTAGGTCAGCAGCGGCGGCGCCTTGAAGACATTGCCACAGCCGTCGCAGGTCTCCTGCTGGAAGCGGCCGTCCAGGATGGCTTTGCGCAGGTCGGGCCGACGGTCGGCGTTGACGCTGGCCACCAGCTGGAACTGGCGGGGCTTGGCGCAGGCCGGGCACGCGGCGGTGGCGGAATTGAAGATGCTCATGATGGTCCTCGCATGGGGCTAAGGGTTCGTCGGTGGTGCGGGCTCAGGGCCCGGCCGCCGCCGTGGCCTCGGACTTGGCCTCGTTTTCAAACCAGCTGTACATGGGATGGCTCTCGCCCAGCTTGTCCATGTAGTACATGGCGTAGATCTCGGCGAACCACTCGGCCTCGGAACGCCACTGGTAGAAGTTGACGCCGGTCGCATTGCGCGAGCCATGGTCGTAGCTGTTCCAGCTGCCGTCATAGGCCTCCTGGTAGACACGGCCGTCGGGCATCTTCAGCTTGTCGGCGCGGCCCTTGCCACCGAACCAGGGGCTGTCCTTGGTGCGCAAGCCGGCCAGGCAGGCGGCCACGACCGGGTCGGTGCCAATGGCTGTCCAGTCGTCGAGCAGGCTGCCCAGTGGATCGGTGGCCTTGGCCGGCTTGGCAGGCAGCTTCTTCTGCTTCATCGCGTAGGCAACCAGGGCCTTCAGGTCTCGGGCCTGCCCCTTCTTGGCGCCGCCGCTGAAGCGGCCGACGAAGCCGGAATCCTCGGCCAGCGCCTTGAGCACGCTGGCTTCGGTTTCTTCCTTCCAGCCGCCGAAGGCGTTGTTGCCGCGGCGCTTCGCCATGAACTTGATCTTCTCGTCCACGGCATGCCCAACCTCGTGCAGGGTCGTGACGTCGAAGGTCTTGACCGTCTCGGACTTGTAGTCGGTGGCGTTGTCGGGCTTGTAGACCTCGGTCACCGACTCGTCGACGTTGAGCGAGACCAGCTTGCGGCTGGGCGAGTAGTAGTTCGAGTCGCCGGTCTTCTCGGTGCCGTAGAGCACCTCGGTCAGCGCCTTCTTGCCCTGTGCAGTGTCCTTCTGGTTGGCCTGCCAGTCCGGCACCTTGGCCATCAGCGTGAACATGCGCGGCAGGCCCTTCTTCTTCATCTCCTCGGGCGTCTTCACCTTGATGTTGAAGCACACCTCCAGCGCCGCCTCGCAGGCCGCGATATCGCTCGGGTCGGCGCTGAGCTGGTCGGCCCCCATCTTGGCGATACGCTCCTCCAGCGCCTTGCGGCCCGCAGGCGTCGCCACTTCCTCCTTGATCTGCAGCTTGTTCAGTTCCTTCTCGCGCAGGCGCAAGTCGGCCTCCAGGGCCAGCAGCGCCTTGCCCTTGGCCTTGGCGTCGGTCAGCTTCAGCGCATCGGCCAGGTCCTTGGCGAGTTCGCCATGGGCCTTCAGGCCGTTGGCCTTGTTGGTGGGGTCGGTAATCTTGTCGGCCACCTTCTTGAACGCCGCGATCTGCCGCTCCAGCTGCAGCTTCAGGGCATCGGGCGCTGTGCCCACGGCCTCGGCCTTGGCATCCTGCATGGCCGCCTTGGCAGCGTCGAAGCGGCGCTTGTAGTCCTGCACGCCGGCCAGCATGGCGGTGCCGGTCGCGCCGGCCGGCCAGGTGCCGTCGAACTCGGCCTTGAGGTCGGTGTAGCTGTTCTGCAGGGCGGCCGTGGCCTTGTCACCGAGGTCCTCCAGGCGCAGCAGCAGCAGGTAGAACTCGCCCTCCTGCGCGCGTCGGCCCTCGACCACGCCGCGGGCACAGTCGTACACCGCCCGCATGGCCGGACGCACCGTGTTCTTGATGTCGTCGAAGCGGTTCGCGGCCAGCGCGTCCTTGTACTGCTGCTGCGCGGCGTCGAAGAACCCCTGCACCCGCGCCAGCGCGTTGGCCGGCGCCACAGAGCTCTTCCAGGACTCGGCAGCGTCAACCAGCTTGGTCCAGGTGGACTCCACCCAGTCGCCGAAGTCCTTGGCCTTGTCGGCATCGGCCTTGAGCGTGGTGGCCTCGGCCAGCCAGTTCGAAGCGGCCAGCGCGGCGGCGGCCGGGTCGTCGGCCTTCTCGGCCGCGGCGATCTCGTCGCGAAAGTCCTTGGCCCGCTTGGCCAGCGCGGCCTTCAGGGTGGGCTCCTTGACGGCGTTGATCACGCCCTCTGCGCTCGACAGCATGACCTTGACGGGCTGCAGCACCTTGGCCAGGTCGGCACGGCCCTTGACCAGCTTGGCCAGCGCGGTGACCGAGGTGGCCAGCGTTTCCAGGCTGGCCTGCACTTTCTGCAAGGCGGCCAGCCGCGTCGGCGGCGTGGACAAGGCCAGCGCCAGCTTGCGTGCCTTGTCGCAGCCCTGCAGCGTAGCCAGCAGCTTGACCGCGGCGTCCTCGCCGGGCATCGCGGCCAGCAGCTTGCCCAGATCGTCGATCTTCTTGACCAGCTGGCCGTCCAGCGCGGTCACCTCGTCCTGGATGCGCACATCGGCCAGGCCCGGGCCGACCGGCTGCCCGCCACTGGGGGGCGGCGCGTCGTCGATGTCGTCCTTGCCTTCATCGGCCACGTCCTTGACCGCCTCGGCCTCCTCGGCCGAGGGTGGCGCGGCCATGGCCAGCAGGTCTTCCAGCCGACCCAGGTCGTCCCAGGCGGCGGCGTTGTCCTTGCCCTTGAGCGCCAGGGTCACCGCGTTGACCAGCGCCTCGATACCGGCGGCCAGCTTGCCGCCACCCAGCTTGGCCTGGTCGATGCCGCCCTTCATGCCGGCCAGCCGGGTCATGATGGCCTTGCCCTGGGCCACGGCGTCGCCCGGCAGCTTGGGCTTGCTCGCGTCGTCCAGCGCGGCGTCGAAGTTGTCGTCGCCGCCGATCTCCTCGACGCTGCCGTCGGGCTTGCGCACCCGCACCTTGGGCTTGGACTTCAGCAGCCCCTTCAAAGCCTCCTGCAGCTTCTTGGCCGCGCCGCCGGGGGGTGTCGGGGTGACGAAGGTGAAGCTGGCCTTCTCCCACACCACCTCGCCCTTGAAGAACTTGATGCCTTTCTGCGGCGCCAGCAACGTGGCCAGCAGCTTGCGCTCGGTGCCGCCGACGGCCTTGTTCAGCATCACGGCGGAGCTTTCCGGGCCGATGGCGCCCATGAAGGCCGGAGATGGCGCCAGCGGGTTGTTGGCCCGCACGATGCGCAGCGACGGCAAGGTGCGTGACCGCACCAGCTTCAGGGCCTTGGTCTGGGCCGCCGTCGGCCCGCCGCTGCCGCCGCTCTTGCTGGCCTTGTCGGCCTCTTCCTTGGCCGTGACGATGCGGGCGGCCAGCGTCTCGATCACCGCTGCAGCGCCGTTGCGCAGGGCCTCGGCATAGTCCTGCGCCGCCACCCAGACATCGTTGGCCGCCTTGGTGGCCGACTTCGGAATCAGCTTGCTCTTCTTGTACGTGGCCTCGGCTTCCTTGCCGAGCTTGACCACGGCCAGCGCCTGGTCCACGGCCGCCTTGACCTCTCTTTTGGCCTGGGCCTCCAGCAGCGCCAGGCGCGGCACCATCACGTCCAGCTGCGTCAGCTTGGTGATGTCGAAGAGTGCGGCATCCACCGCGCCATGCTTGGCGACCAGGTCGACCAGGGCGCGGCGCACGCCGGTCTCCTCGGTCTTGGCCAGTGTTCCCTTGGCCTTGTCCCAGGCCGCAGGTGCCAGCAGGGCCGGCAGTACAACGATCAGCTTGTTGGGCATTCGAATGTCCTCCTGTGACGATTCGCGGAACGGTCAGCCGCGCAACATGCGGCGGAAGTCTACAAAGGCCGGGCCGCTGACGCGATCGCGCAGCGGTGCATAGCGGTCAGCATCGGCCTCGATCTCGGCCACCAGGCTGCGCGCGAAGGCGAACTGGTCGACCAGTTCACCGGTGGACTCGCGCAACCAGCCCACCAACAGGTCGTCACCGTCCTGTCCGAGCAGCCGGCACTCCAGGTCCGGGTCGAGCCGGAACTCGCCGAGCTGCCGCAACGCCACCACCTTGGCCAGCTCCAGGCTGGTGTCGGCAATGCCGGCATCGGCGGCCACCATCTTCTCGTGCAGGCCGTGCCAGCCGAACACCACCCGCACCTGCATGCCGTCACCGAGTGACTCGGCACCCGAGCCCGGGCCATAGGCCAGGTTGAACGAGCCGATGACCTTGGCCTCCAGCGCCTGCCAGTCGTCGCACCGGTTGCCCGGAAAGACGCCATAGAACTGCTTGCGCACGACGTCGGTATAGCTGAACTCGGGCTCCATGCGGAACTCGTGGCCACAGACGCCGCAGGCCTCGCGCTGGAAGCTGCGGTCCAGGATGGCATCGCGCAGGTCGGGCCGGCGTGCCGCATTGACGCTGTACACGAGCTCGAAGCGGACCAGGTTGCGGCACGACGGACAGGGCAGCTCGACCCCTTGGAAGATGGACATGTGGTGTTCCTGGGGTGCGGCTTCAGACCTTCAACTCGGACAGCCACTTGTGGGACGGGTGGCTGGGCTTGAGCTTCTTCAGCTTGAAGGCCGCGTACAACTCGGAGAACCATTCGCCGGGCGCGCGAAACTGGTAGCCGGTGATGCCCCGCTTGCGCGCCGCAGCCTCGTAGCTCACCCAGGTGCCCGGCCCGTAGCTCTGGTGGTAGATGCGCTTGTTCTTCATCGTCAGCTTGGCGCTGGAGGCCTCGTTCGACCAGACGTTGCCCGACGTGGCCAGAGCATGCCAGTCGTCCACCAGCTTCTTGGTGGCGGCCCAGGCCACGTCCTTGCCCTCGGGTGCCACAGGCGCCTCGACCGGGTTGCCGGCGATCAGGTCGTGGATGTATTTGCGCTGCTCCTCGGTCTCGTTGTAGCCCGTGGTCTCGGCCACCGCAGACGCGATCGACGCGATCTCGCCGCCATGGGTGATCCAGCCGCCCATGGCCGAGTCCTTGCCCTTGCTGGCCATCAGGCTGCGCGAGTCGTCCACGCCATGGCCGGCCTCGTGGACCATGTTGAAGTCGAACATGTCCTCCTGGTTGTTGTTCGCCGGCAGGCAGTCGGGCTCCCGGTCGTTGGGAAGGCGGCCAGTGGCACCGGGCTGGAAGTCGGCCTTGTTGGACTCACCGGGGCGCGAGTTCATCACCACGAGGTTCTCGCTGGCCCGGTAGAAGGCGCCGCCATTGGCACGCCGAGACACGGTGGCCACGCTCTTGTTGCCGACCACGTCGTCGTTGACCAGGGCCATCAGCTCGCACATGCGGCGCACCGACTTCTGTGGCTGGCTGCCGGCCGGCTGGTCGGCGTCCACCGCCATGCCGAAGCGCTCCGAGGCCATCGTGGTCAACATCTGCAGGTCGCAATCGTCGGGCATGGACTTGATCAGTGCATCGACCGCCTCGTTGCCGCCCTTGGCCTTGGCATCCTGGACCATCTTGCGCGACTTGGCCGCGTCGAAGGGCTGCTTGGCCTGCTTCAGCGCGTCGGCCTTGGTGATGGCCACCTCGATGGCGTCCAGGCTCTTGTCGGCGGCGCTGAAATCCAGGCCATCGGCTTGCTTCACCGCCGCGTCGGCGGCCTTGAGCTGGTCGACCCTGATGGCCGCATAGTCGGCGCCGGCCAGCTTGGCCCGGATGTCGGTGTCGCGCTTGTCGAAGGCGGTGCGCGCCGTGTTGGCCGCGTCCGCCGCTGCGGCAGCCAGCTCGGCCTTGTGCAGCAGGACCATCGCCTCGGCATAGGCACCGGCCTTGTCCTGGGCCTCGGCCTGGTCAAGGGCGGACTTGAAGTCCGCCACCGGCTTGGTGATCCGGGCCGCGACCGGCAAGCCCTGCAATGCCTTCAGCCGGTCGGCGAGCGCCTTGTGGGCGTCGATGAAGGTCGCATGCTGGACCTGGATCCGGCGCCCTTCAGCCAGCTTCTGCGCCGCGGCGGTGAGCACCTGGGCCGCCTGCTCCGGCTCCTTGGCGTCGATCTTGGCCTTGGCATCGTCCAACGCCGCCTGGCAGTCGTCGAAGGCCTTGGTCGCCAGCGCGGCGCCCGGGTCCTTGCGGGCGTCGGCCAGCTCCTTGGCCAGTGCATCGGCGCCCTTGCGCGCAGCGGCCACGGTGACCTTGCCACTGGCAGCAGCCTCGGCGTCGACCACGCCACCCATGCCGGCGGCCAGATCCTGCGCCAGCTTGAGGTCGCCTTTGGCCTGGGTCAGCAGCACCATGGCGTCACCGAGCCGGTGCGCCGCTCGGTCGACCTGGATCGCCAGGGCCACGCCCGGCGCCGCCTTGTCCGCCGCCGCCGCTGTCGCGTCCGTCAGCAGCTGGCGCAGGGCCGCACGCTCCTTCTCGACCTTGGCGGCGGCCTTGTGCTTGTCCAGCAGCCCCAGCCCGTCGGCGATGCTCTTGCGCAGCGCGGTGTAGGCCGTGGCCGCGGTCTTGAGGTCGCTGTAGGCCTTGCATTCGACGGCGATGGCCTTCAGCTCGCGCTCGGCGGAGTCCATCTGCTGCATCTCGAACGACGCCGCCTTGTCCGCGGCCGCGAGCCGCTTGTCCAGCGCCGCGGCAGGCAGGGCCTGCGCCTTGTCGGCCTTGATCGGCGCCAGCGCGGCGACGGTCAATGGCCGCTGGGTGTCTAAGGCGGCGCGGCGCGGCCCCATCTTGGTGCCGGTCAGCAGAAGCCGATTGATGGTGCTGCGGCCCAGCGTCAGCTCGCGCCAGGCCTTGCCCGCCAGCCGCGTCTCCTGCAGCTTGATCTCCGCATCGAGCAGCTTGGCTTGCGGCGCCAGGAAGCTGGCCTGCGGCCCGGTCTTCAGCGCCGCAATCTTGGGCTTCAAGTCGTCGATGTAGGCCTTCTTCAGGATCGCCTGCAACTCCGTGACGACGCCGTCGGCCGTGGTGCCGGCCTTGGCATAGTCGCGGCCGGGTGCCGCCGCCTCCGTGTCGGCCTGGGCGATGGCGGTGTTGAACTTGCCAAGCGGCGCATAGCCGGCCAGATTGGCCGCGCTGACGATGGCGGCGGCATGGGCACGGTGTTCCTTCATGAACTTGCCGTAGGCGTCCAGCGCCTTGCGCCCGTCCGCGCAGGCGGTGCGTCCCTTCTTCAGCGCCGCCATGGCCTTGGCCCAGTCCGGCTTGGCCGCCTCGGCGTCGGCGATGTGACCGTCCGCCGCACCGGTCTCGGTGGTGACGTGCGCGGCATAGGCATGCCGCTTCAGGTCGGCCACCATCTTGCGCACGGCCTTCAGCTCGGCCTCGTAGCCCTTGGCCTTGGGGTCCGCGGCGGTCGGGCCGGCGGCGGCGCCAC
>JBJXHB010000559.1:0-3245 GCA_046160725.1 Aquabacterium sp. | reverse complement strand
CCGCCGCGCCAGGCGCTGCGCAGCCGCATCCACTGGAGCGCTGGCGGGGACGATGCGAAGAAGGGCATCACCTACAGCCCGGCTTTCGGCATCGGCGCCAGCACCGAGGCCGTCCCGCGGGCCGACGGCCAGGGCGGCCGGCTGTTCCTGGACTGTGGCGAGAACCCGCCCAACGGCGCCATCCTCTACTACTGGCTGCCCGCGGGCTTCAAGGGCACCGTGCGGCTGTCGGTGGCCGATGCCCAGGGCGTCGAGCTGATGGCCTGGTCCAGCGACGACAAGGACGCCCCGCCCGCCCGCAAGCCGGGCACGCGCGCCGGGCTGAACCGCTTCGTGTGGAACCTCAAGTCGCGCGGGCCGGCCAAGCTGGACCTGTCCCTGCTGACTCGGGCATGCAAGCCGTTTGCGGAGGAGAGCAGCGACATCTCCGGCCCGCTGGTGCCGCCGGGCCGCTACAGCGTGGTGCTGGAGGCCGGTGGCAAGCGCCAGGATGCGGTGCTGGTGTTGCAGAAGGACCCGCGGGTCAAGACCCCGCAGAAGGCCTTCGACCAGCAGGCGGCGCTGCTCAAACGCCTGTATGCCAACCTGGGCCAGCTGAACAGCGCCGTCAACCGGCTGCGGCAGGTCAAGCGCCAGCTCCGCGATGTGGCCGCACGCCTGCCCGGCGACGCCAGCCGGCCGCTGCGCGAGCAGGCCACCGGCCTGGTGACGCGCCTGGAGGCGGTGGAGGCCGTGCTGGTGGACATCCACCGCGTGTCGCCGCGCGACATCCTGCGCAACCCGGCGGGGCTGAACGACACCCTGGTCGACATGATCAGCGTGGTGGCCATCGCCGACGAGGCGCCGACCACCCAGGCGCGCCAGGTGTCCGACGAGGTCATGGCACGGGTCGACGCCGAGGTGGCGAAGTTTGATGCCCTGGTGGCGGGCGACGTGGCGGTGGTCAACGCCGCGCTTGCAGCGGCCGGCGTCGGCGTGCTGGGGTCAGCGGCGGCCTGAGGAACAGCGGGTCGCACAACGGTTGTCCGTCTGCGATGCCGTTGGCCCCCAATGGAGAGGATGTCAGCGACCGCGCCTGATCGCACAGTGCGCGGACCGGGCCGGGAGCGCCCGACCTCAGGGGGGCTGACGATGGGCAAGCATGTGGTTCAGCAGGCGCCGAAGCCGATGCCGAGCGCGGCGCAGGTCCAAGAGGCATTCAAGAATCTGCCACAACCGGTGATCGTGGCCGGATGTCGCGCTGACATAGCCAAGCGACACCTTGACCCAGTGTTCGGTCTTCACGATGTGTTCCGATTCGCGAACGGGTCGCTGGCCGACCTTGCCGGGCGCAAAGTGGCCTGCTTCGTCCACGGCTACAACGTCACCGCCGCGGAGGCCTTGTCGTCGGCGCGGGCCTACTTTGAACGGCTGGGGCCGGCGCTGTCGCGTGAAGGTCAACGGCTTCAGGATTGGGTATTCCTGCTGTTCACCTGGCCAGGCGACACCGGCACGCTCTACTTCAACCCGGCTCAGGCCTTTGCGCAGGCGTCAGGCGTTGCCCTGTTCGACTTGGTGCGCCAGGCCGGGGCGGCGCATTGGTCGGTGGCGGCCCATTCGCTGGGTGCGCATGTGTCGCTGCGTGCCGCCGCGATCCTGGGGCAGCGTCTGTACAGCGGGCGCACCGTGCCGCGGATGGATCGGCTGTTGCTGCTGGGCGCGTCGGTCGAGGACGATGTGTTCGAAAACCCGCAGCGCCACGAGGAATACCACTTTCCGGAGTCGGCCTTCGGCGTGGGCCGCCTGCACATCACCGTCGCCCGGTCGGACGAGGTGTTGGCGCTGCCCTACCTGGCTAGCGAGGGCGACAGCGCGCTCGGCTACTGTGGACCCCAATCGCTGTCACCGCTGCAGTCGCTGCAGCGGCGCGTGCGCGACGTGATCGGCGCGGAGTTCAGCTTCGAGTTGCACGACCTCAGCCCGCACTCCGCGACGATCATGAATCCGGCCCTGTTTGTCCACAACCATGGTGGCTACTGGTCACAGCCGGCGCAGCTGGACTACTACGCGAACTTGCTGGTCTGACGTCACCGACGCAAGCGTCGGGTCGATGCGCTACAGCGGCCAGATCCGCTCGGCCAGCGCTTCGAAGTCCGGCGCCTGCTCCCAGCCGGGGTGCTGGACCTGCAGCGGCAGCGCGCTGTACTTGTGCAGCAGCAGCAGCCGCATCAACCGCAGCCGCATGTCGGCATCCACCCGGATGCCGTAGCCGTCCAGGAACGCCGCGACCCGGGCCGGGTGGCCGGCGGCCAGGAAGCACAGCGGGCCCAGCAGGTCGTACTCGCGCGGGCCGATCAGCCCGTCGCCGAAGTCGAACATGCCGGCCAGGCGGCCGTCTGCGGCCAGCAGGTTGAAAGGGGTGTATTCGCCGGTCAGCAGCACGTCCGGGCCCTCGGGCAGCGGGCCGGCGACGAAGGCCGGCACCTGGGCCAGCAGGTGCGCGGGCAGGCGGGTGCGCTGCTGGCGGTGGACGCAGCGCTCGCGCTGTCGGGCGATGAAGTCCGGCCAGGACGGTGCCAGCGCGGCGGTCTCGCCCACCGGCAGCGCATGCACCTGGGCGGCCAGCCGGCCCAGGTCGTGCAGCAGGGCCAGGCGCCGTGGCTCGTCCAGGCCGGGCCAGACCTCGGTTACCAGCGTGCCCGCCAACTCGGTCATCACCAGGTAGGGCCAGCCCTGCCACTGGCCGTCGGCCAGCGCCTGCGGCGTCGGCAGCGCCAGCCGGCCATGCAGCCGCGCCAGCAGCGCGCGCTCGAAGGTGAAATGGTCAGCCAGGAACGGCGGATAGACCTTGAGGATGCGGCCGCCGTCCAGCCGGGACACCAGTGCCGTGCCCTCGGTGAAGGGCTGCATCGTGGCGCTGCCCAGTTGCCGCGCCAGCGCCGTGACCTCGTCGCGCCAGGCGGCGGGCTCGTCGTGCAGCGCATCGAAGGCGGCGGGTGAGAGGTCCAGGGGCAGCGGCATGGTCGGCGCATTCTGCCGTTCAGCGGCCGTGCCGGGCGCACCGGACAGCGCCTCGGCGTGCATGCTGCGGCATCCGCCTTGATACCCATATGGGTATCTGATAGCATACCCGTATGGGTATCAAGACATGGCTTCTTCTGGTCGGCGGTTCGATCGCCGTGGCCACCTGGCCGGCCGGTCCGGCGCTGGCCGCCGCCCCGGCGGCCGGACCGCTGGTGCCGACGATGGTCGTGCTGCCGCGCGAC
>JBJXHB010000558.1:0-2533 GCA_046160725.1 Aquabacterium sp. | reverse complement strand
GGGCATCACCTGTCGCTCAACTTCACGATCGCCGGTGAGCGCGTGGCGATCGACGCACCGAGCTTTTTCGGTGCCAATCCCGCCGAAGTAGGCAGCGGCCCGAAACGCGGCCTGCGCGCCCTGCGCGAAGAGGCCGATCGCGCCTGGGCGCTGCTCGGTGCGCTCGATGATGCGCAACGGGCCCGCGTGGTGATCGATACGCGCAGCTACGGCGACATCGTCTCCGGCACCCCGGCCAGGCTTGATCCACTCAAGCCCGAGGGCCTGCGCGCCAGCGAGATGAACGAAGCGCAGCGCGCCACGCTGCACACATTGATCTCGATTTTCGCCGAGAGTTTCCCTGACGACCTGCGCGATGCGCGCCTGGCGCGTGCGCGCTCCGGTGGTGCCGAAAGCCTGTATTTCGCCTGGGCCGGCTCGACGGTACGCGGCAGGCCGTTCTACTACCGCGTCCAGGGCGCGCATTTCCTGATCGAATTCGACGCTTCGCAGGATGGCGGCAACCATATCCACACGGTGTGGCGCGATTTCCGGCAGGACTTCGGCGCCGGGCTCGGCGCTGGAACTGCGGACGGGTTTGGAAGGGATCTGTTGCGTGATCACCATGCTGCATTCTCCGGCCGCGACAGGGGCGTCGAACACCGGCACTAAGCCCGAAACTGGCACGGCAGTTGCCTGACTTTCATCCTGAAGTTGCGGGAGACGTGCGGTGCGGACGTCCTGCGTTACGACGATCCGGTCAGGCTTCTTGCACTGCGCCGCCGGTACAGATGCCAGACGCACCCACCCGCCAGCAGGCACAAGACAAGGTCGGCGCGCGCAAGCGGTGGCAAGCTGCCGTCGTCGATCATGCCCGAGATGATCGCGAACAGTGCCCCGCACAGCATCTGCAGCGCGCCCACCAGTGCCGAGGCCGTGCCGGCGCGCTCCGGGAATACCGCGGTCGCCCCGGCGATGCCGACGGGGAAGGTGAGCCCGATGCCCAGCGATTGCATGAACAGCGCAAAGAGCAGCCAGCCGAGGACCTGGAGGTCAGCACTTGCCAGCAGCGTCAGCGTGCCGGCGAGCGTGCAGGCGAAGCCCATCGCCAGGATCCGGTCCACGCCGGCGCGCCTGACGAAGGCGGCGGCCAGCAGATTGCCTGCGGCGAAGCCGATGTATGGCGCCAGCATCGCCGCCGCGATCAGCACCGGGGTCATGCCGTGGACGCGAGCGAGAAAACCGGGGCCGATGACGAAGAAGCCGATGAAGCAGCAATTGAGCAGCGAGAACGACAGCGCATAGGCGCAAAAGCGCCACGAGCGCAGCAGGTTGGCATAGCCGGCAAGCATGCCGGGCAGGCTGATGCGCACGCGCCGGTCCGGCGCGTGGGTCTCGCCATGCAGGCGATACGCGAACGCCAGCAGCAGCGCGCCGACCACGGCACAGCTCAGGAATCCGGCACGCCAGTCGAACCAGGCCTGCAGAACCCCGCCGATGACCGGCGCCACCGCGGGTGTGGCCGAAAGCGAGATGGTGATCAGCGCCATGGCGTGCGCTGCGTCCGACCCGGTGTAGCGGTCGCGTATCACGGCGCGCGGAATCACCAGCGTGACGCAGGCGCCGAGCCCCTGGACCACGCGACAGGTCAGCAGCTGCGCAAAATTGGTCGCGCTTGCCGCGCCCAGGCTGGCGAGCGTGAAGATCAGGACGCCGACCAGAAATATGCGGCGCCGGCCGAACATGTCGGCCAGCGGCCCGCCAACAAGCTGCCCCAGCGCGAGGGTGAACGAAAAGATCGAGACCATCCACTGCACGTGGCTCTGCTCGAGGTTGAATTCGCGCTGGATCGCCGGCAGCAGCGTGGCGATCACGTTGTAGCCGAACGGTGCGCATACGCCCGCGAATATCAGCCAAACGATGGAAACGGGTCGCAGATTCGGGCCCGAAGTTGAACCTGGCAATTGTTGACTTCACGTGGTGCGCGACCGGGCCGCGCGCGGGCCTGTAGTGTGCCACTCCTCGCCGCGGCCGGCGGGTACGACGGAATGATTATGCGGGATGGTCGAACGATCGTTGGCGAGAATTCGATTGTCCAGCCGGCGTCACTGCGCTCTAATTGCGCCTTCGTAGGCGCCGCACACGGGCGCCGGCACCCTACTTGTCCTCCTCCATGCAGGATTCACTCGCCGCCCGCACAGCCCCGGTCACTCGCGTGGAAGACCATCGCCTGATCACCGGCACAGGCCTTTATGTGCACGATGTACGTCGGCCCGGCATGCTGCATGCGGTCTTTGTGCGCAGCGCACACCCGCATGCGAGTCTGGTCGCGATCGACATTGCGGCGGCAAGCGTCGCCGCCGGTGTGCGCGCTGTCCTGGTCGCCGCTGATCTCGCGGGCGCGTGCATGCCGGCGATCAATCCGCTTGCAAAGGCCGTGGACGCCTGGCCGTGCCCCCTGCTGGCGGCGGGCACGGTGCGTTCGGTCGGGCAGCCGGTTGCGGTGGTGCTCGCCGATTCACCCGCCGCTGCCGAGGCGGCGGCTGAAATGGTG
>JBJXHB010000557.1:0-6034 GCA_046160725.1 Aquabacterium sp. | reverse complement strand
GGAGCCCTCGCCTTTCTTCCTTTACCCCCGGATCGGCACCGCATCCAACAGGTCGAGATCACCGCCGCTGGGGTCGAAGCCCTTGTTGGAGCGCAGGAGCTGCTGCGTGTAGGGGTTCTGCACATCGCCGGCGGCCAGAGCATCGGCGGTGGTGGTCTCCACGATCTCGCCGCGGTTCATCACCGCGATGCGATCGCACAGATGGGCGATCACCGCGAGGTCGTGACTGACCATCAGCATGGTCAGGCCAAGCTCGCGGCGCAGCCGGCTCAGCAGGTTGAGGATTTCCGCTTGGACCGAGACGTCGAGCGCGGAGGTTGGCTCGTCCAACAGCAGGATGCGCGGTTCCAGGATCAGGGCGCGGGCGATGGCGATGCGTTGGCGTTGACCGCCGGAGAGCTGATGCGGATAGCGGAAGCGGTGGGTCGGGCCCATGCCGACCTCCTCCAGCGCCGCCGAAACCCGCCGATCGGCGTCGCCCAGCTTGTGGATGGCGATCGGCATTGACAGGGTCTGGTCGACGGTCTGGTTCGGATGCAGCGAGCCGTAGGGGTCCTGGAACACCATCTGGACCATTTTTCGTTGTGCGGTGCTGCGCTTGCGGCCCATCTCAGTTCCGGCCAGCATGACCCTGCCCTGGGCATGCGGGATGAGCCCGGCGACGGCGCGCAGCACGGTGGACTTGCCGGAGCCTGATTCGCCGACCAGGCCAAACGCCTCGCCCTCGGCGACGGAGAGGGTGACGTCCCGCGCGGCATCGAAACGTTTGGCGCCCTTGCCGTAGGTCACGGTCACCCGTTCCAGCTCGATGCTCATGCCCCACCCTTCCCAGAGGTCGTTTCCAGCGGGGTCACGATGTCGTCCATCCATGCGGGGTCGCGCTGCAATTGCGGCAATTCCTCGCGGCGGCGTCCTAACTCTGGCAGCGCTGCCAGCAGGCCGCGCGTGTATGGATGCTGGGCATCGGCCAACCGGCCGGCATCGCAGATCTCGACGATCTGTCCGGCATACATCACCAGCACGCGGTCACAGAACGACGAGACAAGGTGCAGGTTATGGCTGATCAGGATGAGCCCCATGCCGCGCTCGCGCACCAGCTCGTCCATGATCGACAGGACCTGGCTCTGGACCGTGACGTCCAGCGCCGAGGTTGGCTCGTCGGCGATCAGCAGCTCCGGCCCAGCAATCAGCATCATGGCGATCATGATGCGCTGGCCCATGCCGCCGGAGACCTGATGCGGATACATCGCATAGACCCGCTCCGGGTCGCGGATGTGCACGGCGTTCAGCATCTCCAGCGCTGCGAGCTTGGCCTCGGCCTTGCTGCTGTTCAGATGGGTGCGATGGGTTTCGGCGATCTGCTGGCCGACGGACATCACCGGGTCCAGCGAGTATTTCGGGTCCTGGAGCACCATGGCCATGCGCTTGCCGCGCAGGCGGCGGAGCTGGCGCTCGGACTGGGATCGCAGGTCGATGTCGCCGAGGACCAGCGCGTCGGCGGCCACGCGGGCGGGTGGGCGCGCCAAGCCCATGATCGCCCGCCCGGTGGTGGATTTGCCAGAGCCGGATTCGCCGACGATGCCGAGGCGCTCGCGGCCGAGGGTGAAGCTGACGTTGCGTACGGCCTTGAAGTCGCCGTCATCGCCGGGATAGGTCACGCTCAGATTGCGCACGCACAGCAGGGGAGCGTCCATCATGCCTGGACCCTCAACCGCGACCGGAGGACGCGTCGCGCAACCCGTCGCCAAGCAGGTTGAAGCCGAGGCTGGTCACAAAGATCGCAATGCCGGGCAGGGTCGCCACCCACCACTGATCCAGCAGCACCGCCCGACCAGTGGACACCATCGCCCCCCATTCCGGCGAGGGCGGCTGCGCGCCGAGGCCGAGGAAGCCCAGCCCGGCGGCGGTCAGGATGATGCCGGCCATGTCCAGGGTGAGGCGGATGATCACCGAAGGCAGGCAGAGCGGCACAATCTGGGTGGCGATGATGCGCAGGTGCGAGGCCCCTTGGAGCTCGGCGGCCTGGATGAACTCGCTGCGCCGGCGCGTCATCGTCTCGGCGCGGGCGAGGCGGGCATAAGGTGGCCAGGCCGTGAGTGCGATGGCGATCACCGCGTTCTCGATCCCCGGCCCCAGTGCCGCGGCAAAGGCCAGCGCCAGGATCAGCCGCGGGAAGGCGAGGAAGATATCGGTCAGGCGCATCAGCACGGCATCGATCCAGCCGCCGAAATAGCCGGCCGGCAATCCGATGGCCAGCCCGATCGGCACCACGATCAGGCTCACCAGCACCACGATGGTGAGCGTGATGCGCGCGCCGAACATCATGCGCGCCATGATGTCCCGGCCCAGCTCGTCAGTCCCGAACGGGTGTGCCCAGGAGAACGGCTGCAGCCGGTCCTCCAGCACCTGGGTCATGGCGGTGGCGGGATCAGCGATCAACGGCGCCGCCGCGGCCACCAGCACCAGGGTCAGCACGATCGCAAGGCCAACCATGCCCAGCGTATTGCGCCGGAAGGCCAGCCAGGCGCGGAACCATCCGCCGAGCCGGGCCTGCAGTCGGCTGGCCGGTGCTGGGTCCAGCAGCCAAGCGCGCCAGGTGGCTTTGCCGGCTCGCGCGGTGCTCATGACGGCTCCCGGGCGCGCGGGTCGACCAGGGTGTAGACGATGTCGGACAGCATGTTCAGGAAGATGTAGATCGTGCCGATCAACAGGGTTGCGCCCAGCACCGCGTTGAGGTCGGCGGCGAACAGCGAGTTCTTCATGTAGAGGCCGAGGCCGGGCCAGGCGAACACCGTCTCAGTCAGCACCGCGCCCTCCAGCAGGCTGCCGAAGGTGAGCGCGATCACAGTGATCAGCTGGACCCAGACATTGCCCAGCGCATGCACCCAGACCACCCGCCAGGGCGACAGGCCCTTGGCCAAGGCGGCCAGGATGTACTCCTGTTCCAACTGCGCCAGCATGAAGCTGCGCGTCATGCGCGCGATGTAGGCCAGGCTGAGATATCCGAGGATCGAGGCCGGCAGGATCAGGTGGCCGAGGGCGTTGAAGAACACCTCGTTCTCGCCGGCCAGCAGGGCATCGACAGTGATCAGCCCGCTGACGGTCGGCACAATGTCGTCGAACGCCACATCCAGACGGCCGGGCCCCTCAACCCAGCCGAGCTTGGCGTAGAACAGCAGCAACCCGACCAGGCCAAGCCAGAATACCGGCATGGAATAGCCCAGCAGCGACATGAAGCGCACGATCTGGTCCACCCAGCGGCCGCGATTGGTCGCCGCGATCACCCCCATCGGCACGCCCAGCAGCACGCCGATGATCAGGGCCAGCGTTGCCAGCTCCATCGTGGCGGGGAAGACGCGCCAGACATCCTCGAGCACCGGCCGTGCGGTCATCACCGAATTGCCGAACTCGCCGCGCACCACCTTGGACAGATAGGTCGCGTACTGGACCACCACCGGCTGGTCGAGCCCAAGTTCCTTGTAGACCCGGTCATAGACCTCGTTGCTGGCCTTGTCGCCGACGATGGCGATCACCGGATCGATCGGCATGAAGCGGCCGATCACGAAGGTCACGGCAGTCAGCCCCAGGAAGGTGAGGATGACCGAGAACACCACGCCACCCATACGGCGAAGCGGCGCGGCAAGCCGCCGCGCCACGCCGTCATCCTTGTGCCGTGCCTCTGACGCGGCGGCAGACACGCGCCCGATCGCTCAGGCCTTGGAGATCGTGCGGTAGAAGAACAGGTCCTCGAACAGGCCCTTGGGGTAGCCGCGCAGGTTGGACCGCATGGCGATGACCCAGTTGTTCTGGAACATCCACACATACGGACCCTCGTCGGTCACGCGCTTCTGCAGCTCGATGTACATCGCCTCGCGCTTCTTGCCGTCCAGTTCCTGGGCTGCCTTCAGCATGTCCGCGGTGAGCTCAGGGATCAGCCAGCTTGCGCGCCAGGGGCCGGTGCGGGCCTTCGGTGGGTCGCTGATATCCGCGCCATTGACGAAGAAGTCGGCATTGGTGTGCGGGTCGAAATAGTCCGGCGCCCAGGAGATTACCGCCATCTGGAAGGTGCGGCCGCGGATCTCGCCGATCACCTGCTTGGCGTCGCCCGAGGCGATGGTCACCTTGATCCCGCCCTGGGCCATCGTCGCCTGGATCGCCTGGGCGATCTGCGGGAACGGGTCGTTGGTGTTGGCGGACAGCCGGACCTCGAAGCCGTTGGGGAAGCCCGCTTCGGCCAGCAGCTTCTTGGCGCCGGCGACATCCAGCTTGAACGGGTTGTACGGCGTGGCGCCGAAATAGCCGAGCGGCAGGAAGGTCTGGTGGACGAAGAAACGGTCCTTGAGGAAGGTGTTCGCCATCGCCTGATAATCGACCAGCATCTTCACCGCGCGACGCACCCGCACATCGGCGAACGGGCCATGCTTGAGGTTCATGATGGCGTAGAAGTTGTTGGCGCCGGGGAAGGCCTCGACGCGGATGTCCTTGTTCGCTTTGATCGGCGTCAGCTGGTCCGGCGTCAGGTTGCGGGCGACGTCGATATCGCCCTTCTCCAACGCCAGGCGCTGCGCCCCGGGCTCCGGCAAATGGCGCATGATCACCCGCTTCAGCTTCGGCGCGCCGAGGCGGAAAGCCGGGTTGGCCTCCAGCGTGATGCTCTCATTCGGCTTCCACGACACCAGCCGGTACGCGCCGGACGAGGCCGAATTGGTCTTCAGCCAGCCATTTCCGTGATCGCCGTCCTTCTCGTTGGCCAGCGCCACCTTCTTGTCGACCACCGAGGCGACGATCGAGGTCATCATGTTCAGCACCAGCGTCGGCGCGAAGCCGGCCGGCACCACGCAGGTCAGCGTGTCCGCACTGGTCGCCTTCACCAGCTCCTTCACGTTGTCCTTGTTCCAGCCGAACTGCGTCAGCAGGAAGCCGGAAGTCTTGTTCATGATCACCACGCGCTGCAGCGACCAGGCGGCATCCTCGGCGGTGATCGGGTTGCCGGACATGAACTTCTGCCCGGCGCGGATCTTGAAGGTATAGGTCTTGCCGTCGCTGCCGACCGTCCAGGATTCGGCCACGCCGCCGACCATCTTGGTCAGGTCATCGGCCTCATAGCGCAGGATACGGTCATACAGATTCGTGCAGATCTCGATGCCGGTCAGCTCGTAGCACTCGCCGGGATCCAGGGTGATGGTGTCGTCGATCGACTTGGCGATCACCAGCGCATCGCGCGGTGTCGCGGCCTGGACATCCGGGCTCCAACTGGCCATCGGCGCCATAGCCGAGAAGGCCGCCAGCGTCTGGCGGCGCGTGAGTTTGAACGTCATCGAGGGAACTCCTGCTTGCAGCCCTTCGGCCTCTGTAGGCGGATCAGACACCAGCATTGCGCCACGCGCAAGTCGGTTATTCGGGTGTGCGGGCCCGTCGGAAAGCGACAACCAAGCCGTTCAGCCGCCCGTCCCGGCCCGGATTTCCGCGACCAACTGCCGCAGCGCCGAGGGCACGAAGGGCTTCTCCAGCATCGGCCGTCCGCTGCGCGCAACAAAGCCCTCGGTGGCCGTGCCGAGTGTATCCCCAGTCACGAACCCGACCCGCGCGCACAAATGCGGCCGATGCTGGCGCAGCCATTCATACACCGCCGCCCCATCCACGCCCGGCATGCGCAGGTCGCACAGGATCAGCGCGTAGTCCTGGGTTGAGAGGCGCTTCAGCGCCGCCTCGCCGGTGTCGACCACATCGCAGTCATAGCCCTGTCGGCCCAGCATGTCCGCCAGCAGCGCCGCGATCTCCGGCTCGTCGTCCAGCACCAGCGCCGGCTGGCGGGCGCGCACCACCGGGGCGGCGGCTTCCTCCTCTGCGAGTGCCTCGTCGGCGCTGTGGCGAGGCAGGCGGATGACAAAACACGCACCACCGCCCGGGGTCTCCTCCAGCGTCAGCGTGCCGCCATGCACCTCCATGATCCCGCGCGACACCGCCAGCCCGATGCCCATGCCGATCCCCGCCGGCTTGGTGGTGAAGAACGGATCGAATATCTGCCCGCGCA
>JBJXHB010000556.1:0-10347 GCA_046160725.1 Aquabacterium sp. | reverse complement strand
GGCCGGCCCCCGATTCGTTTCAATTGCCGCCGGTGTCGCCACCGGCTGACCCGGCCCCGCATCTGCCCATGACCGCAACCGTCCGTGTGATGTCCGCCGAGGAGATCGCCGCGCAGGCCGGCGGCAGCACGCCGTTCCTGCTGTGGCCCGACCGCGCGACGATGTTCGCCGAGCGCGCGATGCGGCTGCGGCAGCTGGCCGGCGGCCATGCGATGGGCGATTACCTGCGCTTCATGGCGGCATTGGCGATGGCCCAGCAGCGCGCGCTGGCCGCCATCGGCGATGCGGTGCCGCTGCCCTCGGCGGCCGATCTGGACGCGGCCGCGCGGGCCGGCCGGCCGCCGCTGCCCGCAGTGGACTGGCCGCGCGACGCCGCCTGGCGGCAGGCGGCCCGGCAGATGGCAGCGGCGCTGGCGGCCGACGCCTCCGGCGACGTGCCCGCGGCGCTGCGACAGCGCCTGGGTGAGCTGCCGGCCACCGACGACGACTGGTTCGAGCGCCAGGCCGATGCGCTGCTGACCGGTGTGATGCAGGGGCTGGAACTGGCCACATCGGCGCTGGTGGCTGGGGCGCTGCAGGCCTGGTGGACGCACCTGGTGGGGGCGGTCCATGCCGGGCACCAGGGCGGCGGCCAGGCCTTCGGCCTGACCGACGACCGCAGCGTCTGCCCCTGCTGCGGCAGCCGGCCCACCGTCAGCATCACCCGGCATGGCGGCCAGGCCACTGGCCAGCGCTACCTGCACTGTTCGCTGTGTGCAACGCAGTGGCATGTGCCGCGCGGCCAGTGCAGCCACTGCGGCAGCAAGAAGAGCGTGGCCTACCAGTCGCTGGCCCTGCCGGAGCTGGACGACGGCGACGAGGAAGCCCGCAGCCGCGCCGCGCAGGCGGCGGTGCAGGCCGAGACCTGCGACGACTGCAACCACTACCTGAAGATCCTTCACACCGACCGCGACGCCCAGGCCGAGCCGGTGGCCGACGACCTGGCCAGCATCACCCTGGACCTGTTGGTGGCCGATGGCCCGCACCAGCGCCATGGCGTCAACCTGATGCTGTTGTTCGGCGCGCCGGACGGCAGCGCCACGGACGACCCGCCACCATGACCGGCCGACCATCCGGATCCGTCGTGCACGGTTCGATGGCCCGCCCGCAAGACCTCCCCGCCATCGACCGGCTGCTGCAACGCCCGGCAGCGCAGGCGCTGCAGCAGCAGCATGGACACACGCTGGTGGTGCACTGCGCCCGCCAGCTGCTGGCCGCGCTGCGCGAGCAGGCCCAGGCCGATGCACTGCCGGCCGCGGCGCTGGCCGACGCCGCCCTGCAGGCGGCCCTGGCGCAGCGGGTTGATCAGGCGCTTGCGCCGCGCTTGAAGACGGTGTTCAACCTGACCGGCACCGTCATCCACACCAACCTCGGGCGCGCGGTGCTGGCCGAGTCGGCCATCCAGCGCGTCGTGCAGGCCATGGCCGGCCCGAACAACCTGGAATACGACCTGGCCGCCGGCGGCCGTGGCGACCGCGATGCCATCGTCGAGGGCCTGCTGTGCGAGCTGACCGGCGCCGAGGCCGCGACCGTGGTCAACAACAACGCGGCCGCGGTGCTGCTGACGCTGGCTGCGCTGGCGAGCCGGCGTGAGGTGATCGTGTCGCGCGGCGAGCTGGTGGAGATCGGCGGCGCCTTCCGCATGCCGGACGTGATGGCGGCGGCCGGCTGCCGGCTGGTGGAGGTCGGCACCACCAACCGCACCCATCCGCAGGACTATGTGTCGGCCATCACGCCACGCACCGCGCTGCTGCTGAAGGTGCACACCAGCAACTATGCGGTGCAGGGTTTCACGGCCGCCGTGGACGAAGCGACGCTGGCAGGCGTGGCCCGTGCCCATGGCCTGCCGCTGGCGACCGACCTCGGCGCCGGGGCACTGGTCGACCTGGCCGCCTACGGCCTGCCGCCGGAGCCGATGCCGCGCCACATGGTGGAGGCGGGCTGCGATGTGGTCACCTTCAGCGGCGACAAGCTGCTGGGCGGCCCGCAGGCCGGCGTGATCGTGGGCAGCCGGGCCGCCGTCTCCCGCATCCGCAAGCATCCACTCAAGCGGGCGTTGCGCATGAGCAAGCTGCCGCTGGCCGCGCTGGAGGCCACGCTGCTGCTGTACCGCCGGCCGGAGTTGCTGGCCGATGCCTTGCCCACGCTGCGCCTGCTGACGCGCCCGCTGGCGCAGATCCAGGCCCTGGCGCAGGGCCTGCAGCCAGGTCTGGCGCAGGCGCTGGGTGCGCGCTGGCAGGTGGAGGTGGTCGGCATGATGAGCCAGATCGGCTCCGGCTCGCTGCCGGTGGACCGGCTCCCTTCCGCCGGCCTGGCCCTGTCGCCGGTGGTGGCGCGCGGCAGCGGACGCGCGCTGCAGCGCCTGGCCGACGCGATGCGGGCGCTGCCGGTGCCCGTCATCGGCCGCGTCGATCAGGGGCGCCTGCTGCTGGACCTGCGCTGCCTGGAGGCGCCGGATGTCTTCACGGCGCAGCTGGCGCCCTTGCAGGTGGCCTGCGCATGATCGTCGGCACCGCCGGTCACATCGACCATGGCAAGACCACGCTGGTCAAGGCCCTGACCGGTGTCGACACCGACCGCCTGCCGCAGGAAAAGCAGCGCGGCATCAGCATCGAGCTGGGCTATGCCTTCCTGGACACCACGCCGGCAAGCGATGACGCGGCCGCCGGCGCACGCATCGGCTTCATCGACGTGCCCGGCCACGAGCGCCTGGTGCACACCATGCTGGCCGGCGCCACCGGCATCGACCTGGCGCTGCTGCTGGTGGCGGCCGACGACGGCCCGATGCCGCAGACCCATGAGCATCTGGCGGTGCTGTCGCTGCTGGGCATCCGGCGCGGCGCCATGGTGCTGACCAAGGTGGACCGGGCCGATGCGCAGCGGCGCGCGGCCGTGCGGCGCGAGGCCGAGGCGCTGCTGGCGCCCAGCAGCCTGGCCGGCGCCCCGGTGTTCGAGGTCAGCGCCACCAGCGGCGAGGGCCTGGCGGCGCTGCGCGACTGGCTGCTCGGCCAGGCGCAACAGTCACCGGTCGGCCGCGACCCGACGCTGGCCTTCAGGCTGGCGGTGGACCGTGCGTTCACGCTCGGCGGTGTCGGCACGGTGGCCACCGGCACCGTATTTGCCGGCGCGGTGCGCGACGGCGACGAGCTGGCCCTGGTGCCGGGCGACGCGCGTCTTCGGGTGCGCAGCGTGCATGCCGATAACCGGCCGGTCGAGCAGGCTGACTGTGGCCAGCGCTGCGCCGTTGCGCTGGCCGGCATCGCCAAGGAGGCGGTGCCGCGCGGCCACTGGCTATGCGCGCCGGCGGTGGCCCTGCAGACCGACCGCTTCGATGCCGAGCTGCGGCTGTGGCATGCCGAGACGCGGCCGCTGCGCAGCGGCCAGGCCGTGCTGGTGCATGTGGGCAGCGCAGCGCAGGCCGGCACCGTGGCGGTTCTGCAGGCGCCCGGCGGCGGCGATGTGCTGGCGCCGGGTGAAAGCGGCCTGGTCCAGGTGGTGCTGCGCCAACCGCTGGCCGTCTGGGTCGGCGACCGGGTGGTGCTGCGTGATGCAGCGGCCAGCCGCACCCTGGCCGGCGGGCGGATCCTGGACCCGTTCGCGCCGACGCGCTACCGGCGCACGCCGGCACGCCTGGCCGAACTGGCCGCCCGCCAGCTGCCCGGCGCTGCGGCGCGGGTGGCCGCCCTGTTGGCCGCGGCGCCGGTGGGGCTGGACCTGCAACGCTGGTGCCAGGCCGAGGGGCTGCTGGCGCTGCCGGCGCTGCCGGAGGGCCTGCTGCGGGTGCAGGCGGCGGCTGTGGACATGGCGCTCGGCGCGGCCGCAGCGGATGCGGTGCTGGCGCTGGTGCTGCCGGCGCTGCGCGACTTCCATCAGCGCGCGCCCGAGGAACTGGGCCCCGACACCGCGCGCCTGCGGCGCCTGGCCGCGCCGCGCCTGCCGCTGCCGCTGTGGCGCGGGCTGCTGGAGCGCTGGCTGGCGCAGGGCCTGCTGCGCCAGCGTGGCGCGGTCGTGCATCTGCCGGAGCATGGGCTGCGGCTGTCGGCGGTGGACGAGCGCATCGCCCAGAAGACCGGCCCGATGCTGCTGGCCACCGGCTTCGAGGGCGCCTGGGTGCGCGACCTGGCACGCGACGCGGCCGAGGGCGAGGTGCTGATGCGCACCACGCTGGCCCGGCTGGCCCAGCGCGGCGACCTGCACCAGGTGGTGCGCGACCTGTACTACGCCGAGGCGACGATGCTGCGCCTGGCCGCCCTGGTGCGCCAGGTGGCGCAGGCCGAGGGCGAGGTGCGCGCCGCCAGCTTCCGCGACGCCACCGGCCTGGGCCGCAAGCGGGCGATCCAGGTGCTGGAATACTTCGACCGCATCGGCCTGCTGCGGCGGGTCGGCGACAGCCACCGGCTGCGGCCGGACTCGGCGTTGTTCCCGATGCCGGCGGCGCCGGAAACGGCGCCGAAGCTGGCAGGATGCGCATGATCATGGAAGGGCAACGATCCCGGTGGATCGGCCGGGCTTCAAACCCGGTGGGTGGCGCCACGCGCTGCCGGGAGGGTTCGACTCCCTCTCCCTTCCGCCGCGGGCACTCGCTGGGCTGCTGCGCCACTCGCACCCGATGGTCCTTTGACGGGGAGGGGGCGCTTGGCTGACCTGGCGGTCCATACGCTGGCGTTCCCGCCGGCGCTGCACTACGACATCGAGCACCAGACCTGGGCCCGGCTGGATGCGGACGGCCTGGTCACCATCGGCATCACGGCGCTGGGCATCGGTCTGTCGGGCGAGATCTACATGTGCCGGCCCAAGGACGTGGGGCAGGTGGTCGAGCGCGGCCGCTCGGTGGCGGTGGTGGAGCTGGCCAAGGCCATCGTGGCGGTGAAGGCGCCGCTGTCGGGCACGGTGCTGGCCGTCAATCCGCTGCTGGCCGCGCAGCCCGAGCTGGTGCATCTGCAGCCTTACGATGACGGCTGGCTGGTGCGGCTGCGGCCGCAGGACTGGCACGGCGCCGCGGCCGGGCTGGTGACGGGTGACGCGGTGCAGGCGGCCATGGCGATCCATCTGCAGCGGCATCGGGACGAACAGGCGGACGGGGCTGCCGGCGACGGGGTGATGTGAGCCGACACTGGTGCCGGATTCATCCGGGCCGCAGACTGACTTCGAAGGAGCAATGACGATGGCGTCCGAACCCAAGACCAAGCCGACCGATGTGCCGGTGCCCGGTTTCATCGCCGCCATGGAGCCGGCCTTCCGCCGGGACGAGGCGGCGCTGCTGGTGACCATGATGAAGAAGGCCACCAGGGCCGACCCTGTGATGTGGGGGCCATCCATCGTCGGCTTCGGGTCCTACACCTACACCTATGCCTCCGGCCGCAGCGGGGACTGGCCGCTGACGGGCTTTGCCAACCGCGGCAAGGAGATGGTGGTCTACCTCGTCGACGGCTTCGACGGGCATGAGGCCATGCTGGCGGCGCTGGGCCCGCACCGCCACGGCGCGTCCTGCCTCTACATCAAGAAACTGGCGCAGGTGGACCTGAAAGTGCTGGAGCGGATGGTCCAGGCCTCGGTCAAGGCAGTGAAGGCGCGTCACGCCAAAGCATGATGGCTGCGCCGGGCATCAGCGGCATTGCCATCGCGCTGTGGGCCTGCGAGCCCGAAGCACCGCATCGGCTGGCCACGCCGCTGTTCCATGCCGCGGCGGCCGCGGCCATGGACCTGCAGGTGGAGCTGTACTTCACGGCTCGCTCGGTGCTGCTGCTGCAGCCGGGCGTGGCCGACGCGTTGCGTGCCAGCCCGCACCATGACAAGACGATTGGCGACGCCCTGCGCGAGGCCCATGCCCACGGCGCCCGGCTGCTGGCCTGCACCGATGCCCTGCATGCCAACGGGCTGGCCCGCGATGGCCTGATTGCCGAATGCGCCGGCCACGGCGGCGCGGTGCAGTTCATGGCCCGCGCTGCCGACCCGGGCTGGCGCGTGCTGGTCTACTGATGCCGGTGACAACAAGCATGACGACACCGATACGCGCCGAGCAGATCACCGGGCTGTTGCTGGCCGGCGGCCGCGGCAGCCGCCTGGGCGGCGTGGACAAGGGCTTGCAGCCTTGGCGCGGCCAGCCGCTGGCCGGCCATGTGCTGCGCCGGCTGATGCCCCAGGTCGGCCAGCTGATGATCAATGCCAACCGGCATGCCGAGATCTACGCCGGCTTCGGTGTGCCGGTCTGGCCGGATGCGGACGGCAGCTTCGCCGGCCCGCTGGCGGGCTTCCTGGCCGGCCTGCGCCACTGCAGCACGCCCTGGCTGGTGACAGTGCCGTGCGACACGCCGCTGTTCCCGACCGACCTGGTGGCACGGCTGGCCCGCGCCGCCTCCGAGGCCGATGCCGAGGTGGCCATGGCCACCGCGCCGGACGATGCATCGGCGGGTGCGCCGCCGCGCCCGCAGCCGGTGTTCTGCCTGCTCAGGGCCACGCTGCGCGACAGCCTGGAGCAGGAGCTGGCCGCGGGCGGCCGCAAGATCGACCGCTGGACTTCGACGCGGCGCCAGGTGCTGGTGCCCTTCTCGGACGCGGCGGCGTTCTTCAACGTCAACACACCAGACGACCTGGCGGCGTTGCAGGACCGCTGAGCATGGCCGGTGACGCTGCCGAACGCGACGACCCGGCGCCCGGCGCCGGGCTGCCGCCGGCGCTGGCGGTGCAGTTGCAACGGCGCTCGCTCGGGCCCCGGCATCTTCTGGAGCCTGGGCCCGATGACGCGGCCCTGGCCCTGATGGCCCGCGCCGCGCTGCGGGCGCCGGACCATGCCGAGCTGGTGCCCTACCGGTTCGTGGTGGTGCGCGGCGCCGCGCGCGATCGTCTGGCGCAGCTGTTCGAGACCGCGGCGCGCCGTGCCGGCAAGGACGATGCCGGTGCCCAGCTTGACGCGCAGCGGGCGTTGCGGGCCCCGGTCACGGTCGCCCTGCTGGCCCGCATCGACATGGGCCATCCCATCGTGCCGGCCCATGAGCAATGGGTCGCGGTGGGCGCGGCGCTGGGTGGTTTCATGCAGGCCGCCCATGCGCTGGGCTACGGCGGCAAGATGCTCAGCGGCGCCAAGGTCCGCGACCCGGCGGTGCAGGCCGCGTTCTGCCGGCCCGGCGAGACCCTCGTGGGCTGGCTGGCGCTGGGCAGCCCGGCCGGCGCCGTGCCGCAGCGCGGCCATGAAAAGGCCGCACCCGGGGATGTGATCGGCGACTGGGGTTAGGCGCTTCGTCAGCGCGCCGGCTGGGCCAGGTCGCGCAGCATGGTCGGGCCGGCGCGCTGTTCGATCTCGGCCAGCAGCGGGCGGCCCCAGCCGGCGGCGAACAACCACTCCGCCACCACGAACATCGGCCCCACCAGCAGGCCCACGATGTCATCGACGAACGCCGGCTTGCGGCCCTCGTAGTAGTGGCCGACGAACTGGATCACCCAGCCCAGCACGAACAGGCCGACGCCCCAGGCCAGCCAGGCGCCGACGCTGCCTGCGGCCAGTGGATGGGCCAGTGCAATCAGCACGCCGTTCACCAGCGCGGTGGCCAGCCCGAGCAGGAACTCGCCACGGCTGAGGTACCACAGCGTCGACAGCGCCCACACCGCCCAGGCCAGGCTGACCGCCATGCCGCCCACGGCCATGGTCGGCCGCGCCAGCAGCACGCCGATGGCATACACGATCAACGGTATGCCGATGAAGTGGGTGACGATGTTGCGGCGGTCGCGGTGGTACTGCGCGTACTGCACGAGCAACTCGTTGGCAGGTCGGAAGGCGCTGGCAGCCATTACGGCTCCTTCGGGGCGGTGGGGTGCCGGCAGCATAGCGCGCCCGGGGCCCGGTGTGCGGTCTGTACCCACCCCTCGATCCGGTGGCCGGTGGCAACGCCGGTGCGGCTCTGGCGTCCTGCCGGATAGCATGCCCGTTTCGCCCATCGCATGACCGCCGCTGCCATCCTGTCTGTCGCCACCTGGCGCCTGCCTGTCCTGACGGCGCTGGCGATGCTGGCCTTTGCGGGCAACTCCCTGCTGACCCGCGCGGCGCTGCAGGACACCACCATCGACGCGGCCAGTTTTGCCAGCATCCGCCTGGGCGCCGGCGCGCTGGCGCTGGGGTTGATCCTGCGGGTGCGGCGGGCCGGTGGTGCCGGTCCTGCGGCGGCACGGCGCGACAGGCTGGCCACAGCCCGGCGCGACTTGCTGGCCGCGGCCATGCTGTTTGCCTACTGCGCCGCGTTCTCGTTTGCCTACCGCTGGCTGGACGCCGGCACGGGCGCGCTGGTGCTCTTTGGATCGGTGCAGGTGACCATGTTCGTGGTCGGCCTGCGGGCAGGGGAGCATTGGCCGCCACTGGCCTGGTGCGGTGCGTCGCTCGCGGTGGCGGGGCTGGCCGCGCTGGTCTGGCCGGGAGTCGGCGCGCCGCATGTGGGTGGCGCCGTGCTGATGGGTCTGGCCGGCCTGGCCTGGGGCGTGTACTCGCTGCGCGGCCGTGGCGTAGCTCAGCCGCTGGCGGCCACCGCCTCCAACTTCGTCTGGTCGCTGCCTCTGGCCATCGGCCTGAGCCTGCTGACACTGGACCAGGCGCGCTGGGACCCGCCGGGCGCGCTGCTGGCCCTGGTCTCTGGCGCCATCACCTCCGGCCTGGGCTATGCGCTGTGGTACGCCGCGCTGCCGGCGCTGGGTGCGCTGCGCGGCGCGGTGGTGCAGCTGTCGGTGCCCGCCATCGCCGCGCTCGGCGGCCTGCTGTGGCTGGGCGAGCAGCCTGGCCTGCGCCTGCTGGGCGCCTCCGTCGCCATCCTGGGCGGCATCGGCCTGGCGCTGTGGGCCCGCGGACGCCCGGCGACATCTTCACCATCCTCGACGACATCATCGCGATGAGCGACACCATGAAACCGACCGACCTGGCCATACAACGCGCAGACGACCTGGGCTACGAGCAGGAGAACACCTTCGGCGGCGTGCTGTCGTTCATGCGGCGGCGCTACACCCGAGACCTGGCCGGCGTCGATGTGGCCGTCACCGGTATCCCGCTCGACATTGCCACCACGTTCCGGCCGGGCGCGCGGCTCGGGCCGGCGGCGGTGCGGGCGGCTTCAGTGCAGCTCAACGAGAAGCTGCATCCCTGGGGCTTCGGCCCCTGCGACCGGCTGCGGGTGGTCGACATCGGCGACTGCCCGCTCGACCTGCACCGGCCCGAGACCGCCGCCGCCGCCATCGAGGCCCATGCCCGCCGCGTGGTCGATGCCGGTGCCACCCTGCTCAGCCTGGGCGGTGACCACTTCGTCACGCTGCCGCTGCTGCGGGCCCATGCCCAACGCCATGGTGCGCCGCTGGCGTTGATCCACTTCGACGCGCATTGCGACACCTGGCCGGACGACGAGCCGCATTCGCTGAACCACGGCACCATGTTTTACAAGGCGGTCAAGGAGGGCCTGATCGACCCGCGCCGGTCGGTGCAGGTGGGCATCCGGACCTGGAACGACGACTTCATGGGCTTCACCGTGGTCGGCGCGGACGAGGTGCACAACCTGCGGCCGCAGGCCGTGGCCGAGCTGATCCGCGAGCGCGTGGCCGACGACCCGGTCTACCTGACCTTCGACATCGACGCGCTGGACCCGGCCTTCGCGCCCGGCACCGGCACGCCGGTGGCCGGCGGCCTGAGCAGCGCCCAGGCCCTGGGCATCCTGCGCGGGCTGGCCGGCATCCGGCTGGTCGGCATGGACGTGGTCGAGGTGGCACCGCCCTTCGACCATGCCGAGATCACCGCATTGGCGGCGGCCCAGGTGGCGGCGGAGCTGCTGTGCCTGCGCGCCATGGCGCCCGTCCGGCGCTGAGGCCGGGCCAAGCGCCATCATCCGCATCTGAGTTTCCAAACCATGTCGACCGACCGCACCGCTGTCCAACCGCGCACCGTTCTGCTGCCCGACGGCACAGCCTGGCCGGCGCTGGGCCTGGGCACCTGGCGCTATGGCGAGGCCGTCGGCACCCGGGCGGCCGAGGTGGCAGCGCTGCGCCGCGCCTTCGAGATCGGCTGGCGCCTGATCGACACCGCGGAGATGTATGCCGACGGCGGCGCCGAGAGCGTGGTGGGGCAGGCGCTGGCCGATGCGGTGCGCGCCGGCGACCTGCGGCGCGACGACGTGGTCATCGTCAGCAAGGTCTACCCGCACAACGCCGGCGGCGCGGCCCTGCAGCGCGCCTGCGAGGCCAGCCTGCGCCGGCTGGGCATCGACCGCATCGACGCCTACCTGTTGCACTGGCGCGGTGAGGTACCGCTGGGCGACACGCTGTCCGGCATGCAGCGCCTGGTGG
>JBJXHB010000555.1:0-4304 GCA_046160725.1 Aquabacterium sp. | reverse complement strand
GGCATGGCGGGGCCGGCGTCGGTGGTGGCGCGGGCCGCGGCCCGGCGGTCCAGCGGGTCGGCCAGCAGCGGCGGCGGTGTCAGTGAGCGCAAGGGCCTTGCAGTGGCGTCGTAGGCGAAGGCCGCGTCCACGCCCCGCGGCAGGCGCAGCGTCTCGCCGGTGCGCGGGTCCAGCTGGTCGACCATCACGTCGGCGGGCGGCTTGGTCTTGATCTTGCCGGCGGCCAGCAGCCGCTCGTACTGCCGCTGGCTGAGCTGGGCCACCGTGCAGCGGCAGCGCCAGGCCTTCATCGGCCGGTGCGTGGCCCACCAGGGGTGGTCGTGCGGCAGCGTCACGTTGTCCCAGGCGGCATGGCTCTCGCGCACCTGGTCGTCGCCCTTGGTCGAATAGCGCAGCCAGGGCAGGTACTGCTTGGTGCGCGCAAAGCGCTCGGCCTGGCCCACGGCATAGGCCTGGCCGAGGTTGGTGTCGTGGATCAGGCGCAGCCGCCCGTCGTTGAAGCGCGTGGTGCGGACCTCGCCGGTGGCCGGGTCGGTCACCTCCACGTTGCCCCAGAAGCCGCGCTCGGCCAGCCGCTGGCGGGCGCGCTTGACGAACGCGCCTGCGGTGGCGCCGGCCTGGATGGCCACGCCCAGCTCGTCGTACATCAGCTGCAGGATGTCGTGGCGCATCACCCCGGCGACGGCAAAGCCGCGCAGGTGCTCCTGCTGCCACACGTCCTGCCACCGGAAGCTCGGCAGCAGCAGGTCGCGGCGCAGGAAGGCATTGACCGCGTCCTGCGGCTCGACGATCCCCAGCCGCACGCCGGGCGGTGCCGGGCGGGGCATGGCCTCAGGCCTCGCCGGTACCGCCGCCCGTGCCGCCGCTGCCGCCGCTGCCGTACACGTCCAGGTCGGCCGCGCCGGCCAGGCGCGCCATGAAGGCGGCGCGCGCCAAGCGCTCGGCCGCGGGGCGCGCGTCCATGCGGGCGAGCAGTTGCGGCAGGTGGTCGCGCAGGCCGGCCAGCGTCTGCCCGGCCGCGAGCTGCGCCTCGATCTCGGCCAGCAGCGGCTGCACCAGCGGCTCCAGCAGCAGCTCCCAGTCGGCCAGCGCCTCGGCGACCAGCTGGTCCATCAGGGCGATCTGCTCAGTGCCGCGCGGCTCGGCGGCCAGCGCCGCGGGTTTGCCCGGCGGCTTCTTGCTGCCACCGGCCGCGGGTTTTGCAGCGCCAGGCTGCAATTCTTCGTCGCCCGGCGCCGGCGCGGCCTGCGGCCCCTGCATCACCGGCTCGTCGCCCTCGGGCTCGGGGATGCGCAGCTTGTCCTGCGTCCACTTGACGGGGATTCGCAAACCAGAGGCGGCCAGCTTGGGCAGATGCTCGGCAAACGCGGCCAGGTCCTCGGCCTCGGTGGTGTCCAGCTGCAGCCGCGGCATGCGGCGCGGGTCGGCGCCGGCGACGTTCAGCGCGGCCATCGGCCACAGCAGCTGGCGGTTGAGCGTGGCCTCCACCTGCCGCGCGTCGGAGTTGCGGATGTCCATCCGCACCTCGTTGTGCACGTTGCCCAGGGCCTGCGTGCCGTGCTCGCCCTCGCTGGCGGTGAGCGTCTGGCCGAGGATGGCCTTGGACTGCACCGCGTCCATCATCCGCACCATGCTCAGGAACGGCGCGTCGGTGCCCTGGGCGGCGGCCTCGAACTCGATGGCCATGCTCTGCGGCACGATGCCCGCGGCGTTGTGGCCGATCTGGCTGACGGCGGCCAGCAGCCGGCGCTTCTCGTCGTCGCTAGCGCCGGCGGGGTACTTGCCCAGGCGCAGCGGCAGGCCGTAGATCTCCAGGAACTCCGCCAGGTCGCGCACGGCGTAGTTCTTGAACAGGTACGGCCAGGCCAGCACCCGCACCAGGCCGCCGCGGGCCAGGTAGCCGTTGCGGGTGCGGTGGCGGTGCGCGATCCAGCTGAAGGGCCGCAGCGGCTCGCCCTCGGCCGCGCTCATGGTGCGCAGGCGCAGCTCGCTGCGCGTCTCGCGGTCCACCGTGAACCAGCGCGCCGGGCGCAGCTCGATGCGCGGCAGGCGCACGCCGTCGCGCAGCTCCCACACCATCTCGTGGCAGCTGAAGGACTTGAGCACCGCATCCATCAACCCGCGCACCAGGTCCTCGAAGTCGTCGATGCCCTGCAGCCACTCGCGCAGCTGGGCGGCCAGCCTCTTGGCGCCGGCGTCGGCGCCCTCGGGCTCGACGATGCTCCAGGGCAGTGCGGCGACGGCGCCGCGGCGCTTGTCCAGCTCGGCATAAAGGTGGCCGTCACGCTCCTCCATGTCCTCGGCCAGGTCCAGCTGCTGCAGCAGGTCGCCCTGCTCGGCGGCCGACATCAGTGCGTGCAGCCTGGCCGGCGTCAGGCCGCGCGACGGGTGGCGCTCGAACTCGCGCGCCAGGTGGCCGACATGGGCGGTCTGCGGCTCGGCCAGGCGGCCGGTGTCGATCGGGTCGCCGTTGTGGTCCAGGATCTTCATGTTTGCCCCCCAAAAGCGGGCGCCTGACGCAAAGCGCCGGGAAGGCCCCTGACGCCCTGTCTGGCTACCCTAGTACTCCGCCGACCCCGTTCGGCCCGGGAAGGCCGTTCCGGAACGTTCCGGAACGGCAATCCAGCGCAGGGGCGCCCCCCCAACAGGGGCACTCCGGTTGGGCAGGCCCTTCGGGGGCCCTCGTTCGGGCGCGTCATCACCACCCCCCCTTGCGGCCGGCCTCGGCCTCCACCAGGCCGTCGTCGGCCGTGTTCGGGCGCATGGCCAGGCGGCTGCGGCGCTCGTTGTCGGCATTGGCCTCGTCGCGCCCGCCCTTGCCCGGCGCGCCGGTCCAGTCGACCTCGCCCACCTCGCGCCAGAAGGCGTACACCGCCATCAGCAGCGCGATGGCGTAGTCACCGTGGCGGCGCTGCTTGGTGCCGCCCTCGGCGGCGGCGGCGCGGGCGGCCGCGCTCATCGTGTCGGTGGCCGGGATGCGCGGCACGCCCCGCACCAGCTGGATGGCGCGCAGGTCGTCGCGGTGCTGCGTGTCGCGCGGCAGGTCGGCCAGCGTGCCGTCCTGCAGGCCCGCCTTGAGCTTGGGCATGTGCGCCAGGTACCAGGCCTCGCTCAGCTTGACCTGCTCGACCATCTGCGTGCCGTAGCGCTGCGCGGCCGCCTCGGCCAGCGCGGCGCCGTTGCCCGTGGCGTCCAGCGCGGCGCCCCGGAACCGCGGCAGCGCGTCGATCAGCGCGAACAGGATCTGCTGCTGGCTGCTGAAGGGGCAGTTGGCCAGCTCGACCACGATGCGTGGGCGGCGCACCAGCTGCGGGCCCTCCTGCAGCGCCACCAGCACGGTCAGGTCCTGGCTGCGCGCGAAGTCCTCGCCCAGCGCGTGCAGCAGGCGCGGGTCCAGGCGGCGCACATGGGGCAGCACCTCCTCCTCCAGCCAGCCGGCGATCGCGTGGCGGCGCACGTCCTCAGGCAGGTAGGCGAAGGCGTCGTCCCAGCGGTGGCGCACGAGCACCGGCCCGTCGCCCTTCGGCCAGGCCGGCTCGCCCGTCATGCGCTGCTCGATCAGCGCCAGGCTCAGGTAGGCGCCCGAGCTGGCGCTGGGGATGCAGTCCAGCTCCTCGGCCGCGTCGTCGCCGTAGAAGCGCCGTGCGTCGGCCACCCACTGGGCCTGCCCGGCGGCGCTCCAGGCCAGGCCGCGGCGCAGGCAGACCCGCTCGTACAGGCCCTCGCTCACGGCCAGGTCGAAGTCCACCTTGTGCACCGTGGCCCGGCCGCGCTTGCCGGCGCGCACCTCCAGCACCAGCTGGTTGAACAGGTTCTCGGTGCCGTCGTGGGTGGACCAGATGCGCACCTTGTCGCCCCACAGCAGCATGGCCATCGCGGCCTTCAGCAGCCCGCCCAGCTCGGGCGCAAAGGCGGCCTCGTCGATGCCGACGACGCCTTGCTTGCCGCGCAGGTTGGTGGGCCGGCTGGACAGCGCCACGATGCGCCGCCCGGTGTGCGGGAAGGTCAGCTCGTAGGTCTTGATGAAGCGCTTGGCCGGGTCGACGTCGGCGCCGTCGTCGTACAGCCCCTCGCTGATCTCGGCGGCGGCGTAGTCGTAGGCGCGGGCCCACATGCCGCAGGCCTCGACGAACTCGCGCGCCATGTCCTGGGTGGCGGAGATGTAGAAGTAGTTGGAGCCGCCCTCGGCCGCGGCGATCAGCACCGCGTCGGCCGCCTCGGCCCAGGTCAGGCCGACCCGGCGGCCCTTCTCGCACACCTTGAGCTGCGATTCGTCGGCGACCCAGCGCTGCTGGTACGGCAGC
>JBJXHB010000554.1:0-10857 GCA_046160725.1 Aquabacterium sp. | reverse complement strand
CTCGTCCGCACGTGTGCGGCGCGCCGGCAGGTAGCCGCCCAGCGCGGCCCGGCGCTCGTGCAGGTAGCGCATTTCCGGCGTGTCGTCGGCGGGCTTGTAGAACGGGATCTTCGGCAGTTCGCTGTCGGGGATCGGAATGTTGAAGCGGTCGCGGAAATAGCGGATGTCCTCATCGCTCAGCTTCTTGGTCTGGTGAGCGGTGTTCTTGCCCTCGCCGGCACGGCCCATGCCGTAGCCCTTGACCGTCTTGATCAGCAGCACCGTCGGCTGGCCCTGGTGGTGGCTGGCGCGATGGAACGCGGCATAGACCTTGTTCGGGTCGTGCCCGCCGCGGCGCAGGTTCCAGACGTCGGCGTCGGACATCTTGGCGACCAGTTCCAGCGCCTTCGGGTCGCGGCCGAAGAAGTTCTTGCGTACAAAGGCGCCGTCGTTCGCCTTCATGGCCTGGTAGTCGCCGTCGACGCAGTCCATCATCACGCGCCGCAGCGCGCCGTCCTTGTCGCGGGCCAGCAAGGCATCCCAGCCGTTGCCCCACAGCAGCTTGATGACGTTCCAGCCGGCGCCGCGGAACTCGCCCTCCAGCTCCTGGATGATCTTGCCGTTGCCGCGCACCGGGCCGTCAAGCCGCTGCAGGTTGCAGTTGACGACGAAGATCAGGTTGTCCAGGTTCTCGCGCGCCGCCAGGCCGATGGCGCCCAGGCTCTCCGGCTCGTCCATCTCGCCGTCGCCGCAGAACACCCAGACCTTGCGCTGCGACGTGTCCGCAATGCCGCGGGCGTGCAGGTACTTCAGGAACCGGGCCTGGTAGATCGCCATCAGCGGGCCCAGGCCCATCGACACCGTCGGGAACTGCCAGAACTCCGGCATCAGTTTCGGGTGCGGATAGCTGGACAGGCCCTTGCCCTGCACTTCCTGACGGAAGCTCAGCAGTTGCTCCTCGCTGATGCGTCCTTCGAGATAGGCCCGGGCATAGACGCCAGGTGCCGAATGGCCCTGGATGTACAGCAGGTCACCGCCCCGGGTGGGCGTGTCGGCATGCCAGAAATGATTGAAGCCGGCGCCGAACATGTGCGCCAGGGACTGAAACGAGCTGATGTGACCACCGAGGTCGCCGCCATCGGCCGGGTCCAGCCGGTTGGCCTTGACCACCATGGCCATGGCGTTCCACCGCATGTAGGCGCGCAATCGGCCTTCCAGGTCCAGGTTGCCGGGGCTGCGCTCCTCGTCCTGCGGCTCGATGGTGTTCACATAGCCGGTGGTTGCCGAGAACGGCCGGTCCACGCCGTGCTGCCGCGCCTCTTCAAGCAGTTGCTCCAGCAGGAAGTGCGCGCGCTCTTCGCCGCCATTGGCCATTACGGCGCCCAGGGCATCGAGCCACTCCCGGGTCTCCCCGGCATCGGTGTCGATCAGGGCGGCCAGGCCAGGCTTGGACTCGGGCGCAGCGGACATAGGCGTCTCCTCTTTGGATGGCTGGATTCTGAGCGGCGCGGAGTGTCGCACAACCTCTCTTGAATTTCAAATCGTGCTTGTTGATTTCACATCGTGGTGCGTCACTTAGCGGCCCTGTGGTCGGACAGCGCACGATCAGAGCCGGCCGGGATAATCAGCGGATGCCCCCGTCGCCCGACACCAACCTGCCACGTCTGGCCCCCAGCGGCGGCGGCAGCCGTTTGGTCGGACGCTGGTGGCGGCGCCAGTCTCCTGCCCGGCAGGACCGCTTTGCCACGTTTGGCCCCTTGGTGTCGGTGGTCCTGTTTCTGGCCGCGATCATTTCGGCGTTCTGGTACCTGCGCAACGAGGAGTTCGAGCGCGAGAGCGAGAGCGTCAAGCGCGACATCGAGATCGCTCAGCAGCAAGTCCGGCTGCGCCTGATCGAGAACCAGGAGCAGTTGACGCGCCTGGCCCGCGAGACCGTGGTGCGCAGTCTGGACGCCACCGAGTTCGCGCGTCAGGCATCCGGCCTGATCGAAGACTGGCCAGAAGTCACCCGCCTGACCTGGGTCGATGCCCAGCGCATGCGCCTGGCCAACCAGAGCCATGCCACCGAGCGCGAGGAGGCGGCAGCGGGCACCAAGCCCCAGCGCACCGTGACCCGCCAGCGCGAGCCGGCAACGCCTCCAGCCACCCGCGCCTTCGAACAAGCCCGCGAGCAACGACAGCCGATCTACAGCCGTACCTTCGAGGACGACAACGGTGCGCCGGTCTTCCAGCTGGTGATGCCGCTGATCGAACGTGGGGCCTTCGCCGGCGCGCTGATCGCCGAGTACGCGGTGGAGCCGCTGATGCGCCACTTCGTGCCCCAAGAGGTCACGCGGCGGCATGCCGTCTACGTGCTGGACGAGCGCCAACGCGTGCTGGCCGGCAACGTCACCGCCATGCCTGGCAGTGCGACGCGGCCGCCGGCCATCGTCCACGACGTGCCCCTCGCGCCGGCAGCCAACGGCCTTTTCCTTCGGGCCACGGGCTACCGCACCTCGGTCGGCCTGATCGGCAACACCTTGTTCTGGATGGTCGTGGCTCTGTCGGTTCTGACACTGTGGATGCTGCTGGGCACCTGGCGCCATATGCGCCGCCGGGCCCAGATCCAAGGCGCACTGGTCCAGGAGACCAACTTCCGACGCGCCATGGAGAACTCCATGCTGACTGGCATGCGCGCCATGGACCTGGAGGGGCGCATCACCTACGTCAACCCGGCATTTGGCGTCATGACCGGGTTTGGCGAGCATGAACTGGTCGGCCGCACCCCGCCCTATCCCTATTGGCCCGGCGACCGGGTCGATGAGAACGCGCGCCTGCTGCAGCAGGAGTTGCAGGGCCGCAGCCCGGCTGGTGGCATCGAGGTCAAGGTGATGCGCAAGAACGGCACGCTTTTCGATGCCCGCATGTACGTGTCGCCGCTGGTCGATGCCCGTGGTCAGCAGACGGGCTGGATGACCTCGATGACCAACATCACCGAGTCCAAGCGCGTGCGCGACCAGCTGTCGGCATCCCACGAGCGGTTCACCACGGTGCTGGAGGGGCTGGAGGCAGCCGTGTCGGTTCTGTCGGTGCAGCAAGGCGAGCTGCTGTTCGCGAACCGGTCTTATCGCCTGTGGTTTGGTGCGGATGCGCAGGGACACTCGCAGCTCGCCGGCGGTACAGCCACGCCCCGGACCTACGTCCCTGACGGCGACGACAGCGTGGATGCGCTCAGCGGCATGCCGGCACACGAGCTGACCCTGACCGCCGCGGACCCGCGGGAAGTGCAGGTGGACTCGATCGGCAAATGGTTCGACGTCCGTTCGCGCTACTTGCAATGGACGGACGGGCGGCTGGCCCAGATGCTGATCGCCACCGACATCACGGCGCGGCGCCGGGTCGAGGAGCAGGCGGCCCAGCAAGCCGAGAAGGCCGAGGTCTCCAGCCGCCTGATCACCATGGGCGAGATGGCCTCCTCTGTGGCGCACGAGTTGAACCAGCCGCTCACTGCCATCACCAACTATTGCAACGGCATGGTGTCGCGCGTGCGCGCCGGCAGCATCGGACAGGACGATCTGGTCGCGGCACTGGAGAAGACCGCGCGCCAGGCTGAGCGTGCCGGCCAGATCATCCACCGCATCCGCGCCTTCGTGAAGCGCAGCGAGCCGCAGCGCCAGCCGGCCACCGCCAGCGCCATCGTGGAGGACGCCGTGGAGCTCGCCTCGATCGAGCTGCGGCGGCGCAACGTCGCCTTGCGCACCTATATCGCCCAGCGCCTGCCGATCCTGAGCGTGGACCCGATCCTGATTGAACAGGTGCTGATGAACCTGCTCAAGAACGCTGCGGAGGCGATCGACGCCGCCGCGCTGCCGCCGGCACGCCGTCAGATCGAGCTGCGCGTCGTACCGCGCCATACGCCGGAGGATGGCGCCTCGATCGAGTTCAGCGTCACCGACACCGGGCCGGGCCTGCCCGAAGACATGCTGGGCCGCCTGTACGAAGCCTTCTATTCGACCAAGGCCGAAGGCATGGGCATCGGCCTTTCGCTGTGCCGCTCGATCGTCGAGTCTCACCGCGGCCGGATCAAGGCAGCCAACCTCTACAATGCCGGCGCCATCACTGGCTGCCGGTTTGCCTTCACCTTGCCGGTCGAGATGCCCGCTCCGCGCGGTGAGGATGCATCTGAACCGATGCCCCTCGACACCCCGTCGGCCGCCCTTTCTGCCACCACATCGCCCGCAAAATGAGCCTGATCCCGAAGAAAGGCACCGTCTATGTCGTCGATGACGACGAGGCCGTGCGCGACTCCTTGCAGTGGCTGCTCGAGGGCAAGGACTACCGCGTCAAGTGCTTTGACTCGGCCGAGTCGTTCCTGTCGCGGTTCGACCCGCGCGAGGTGGCTTGCCTGATCGCCGACATCCGCATGGACGGCATGAGCGGCCTGGAGCTGCAGGACCGCTTGCTTGAGCGCAAGAGCCCGCTGCCGGTCGTCTTCATCACCGGCCACGGCGACGTCCCGATGGCGGTGACGACGATGAAGAAAGGCGCGATGGACTTCATCGAGAAACCGTTCAAGGAAGCCGACCTGCTGTCGCTGGTCGAACGCATGCTGGAGCAGGCCCGGGTCGCCTTCAGCCAGCACCAGGAGCAGGCCAGCCGCGACGCCCTGCTCAGCCGCCTGACCACCCGCGAGGCCCAGGTGCTGGAGCGCATCGTTGCCGGCCGGCTGAACAAGCAGATCGCAGACGACCTGGGCATCAGCATCAAGACGGTGGAGGCGCATCGCGCCAACATCATGGAGAAACTCAATGCCAATACCGTGGCCGACCTGTTGAAGATCGCGCTTGGCGCCACCGGCGTGAAAGCCTGACGACACGGCCTGCCCGCCCTACCCTCAGGCCGCTGCCCACAGCGGCCTTTTTCATGTCCCACTGAAACAGCACCGGCCCCATGACAGCTCAACTGTTGGACGGAGTCGCGCTCTCCAAGCGTCTACGGGCGGACCTGGCCATGCGGGCCGCGGCCCTGACGGCCCGTGCGCGCCAGCCAGGCCTGGCCGTGATCCTGGTCGGCGACGACCCGGCATCTGCGGTCTATGTCCGCAACAAGGTCCGCGCCTGCGCCGAGGTCGGCCTGCATTCGGTGCTCGAGCGCTATGACGCCAGCCTCGCCGAGGCCGCACTGCTGGCCCGCATTCGCGCCCTCAACCAGGACCCGACCATCCACGGCATCCTGGTGCAGATGCCGCTGCCGCGGCACATCGATCCGCACCGGGTCATCGAGACCATTGCCACGGCCAAGGATGTCGACGGCTTCTCACTGGCCAGCGCTGGCGAACTGGCCAGCGGCCTGCCCGGCCTGCGCCCCTGCACGCCCTATGGCTGCATGAAGCTGCTGGAAACCACCGGTCTGGTCCTGCGCGGCGCCCATGCCGTGGTCGTCGGGCGCAGCAACACCGTCGGCAAGCCCATGGCCCTGCTGCTGTTGCAGGCCCATGCCACGGTCACGATCTGCCACAGCGGCACGACCAACCTGGCGTCGCATGTGCGGCAGGCCGACATCGTGGTCGCCGCGGTCGGCCGGCGCGGGACCATCACGGCGCCGATGGTCAAGCCGGGCGCTGCGGTCATCGACGTCGGCATGAACCGGCGCGATGATGGCAAGCTCTGCGGCGACGTCGACTTCGATGCCGTGCGCGGGGTGGCCGGATGGATCACGCCCGTACCCGGCGGTGTCGGACCGATGACCATCACCATGCTGATGGCCAATACAGTCGAGGCCGCCGAACGGACCACCGCATGACCAATCCCCTGATCGACCTGGCCGACCTGCCGGACTACCCGGCCATCGAGCCCGCGCATGTCGAGCCTGCGCTGACCCGACTGCTGGCCGCGGCCGAGACCGCCCTCGTGCGCGTGACGTCATCAGCCGACGACTGGGACTACGACCGCCTGGCCCTGGTCCTGGATGTGCCACTGGAGCAGCTGACCCGGGCCTGGGGTGCCGTCAGCCACCTCAACGCCGTCGCCGACACACCGGCCATGCGCGACGCCTACAACGCGGCGCTGCCGCGCATGGTGGCCTTCTTCACCCGGCTCGGCAGCGATGAACGCCTGTTCGAGCGCTACAAGGCGCTGGCATTGCCCGACGCCCTGGGCGCACTGGCACCGGCGCGCCAGCGTGCACTTGCGCTGTCGCTGCGGGGCTTCGTCCTGTCTGGCGCCGAGTTGTCGGCGCCAGACAAGTTGCGTTTCGCCGAAGTCCAGGAGTTGCTGGCCCAGGCCTCGCAACGCTATTCGGAGAACGTGCTCGATGCCACCGATGGCTACGGTCTGTTGGTGGACGAGTCGCGGCTGGCCGGCGTTCCTGAGGACGTGGTCCGGTCCGCGCGCGAGGCAGCCGCGGCAGACGGCGCTGCGGGATGCAAGCTGACCTTGCAGGCACCCTGCCTGCAGCCGGTGATGCAATACGTCCGGGACCGCGACCTGCGAGAAACGCTCTACCGGGCCAACGCCACGCGCGCCAGCGAGTTCGGCCCGACCGAGCGCGACAACGGGCCGCTGATGCAGCAACTGCTGGAGCTGCGCGCTGAAGAGGCGGCCCTGCTGGGCTATCCGCACTACACCGCCCTGTCGTTGGTGCCCAAGATGGCCCGCAATGCCGAGGAAGTGGCCTCGTTCCTGCGCGACCTGGCTCGGCGTGCCAGGCCCGGCGCCGAGCGCGAGCTGTCGCTGCTGCGGTCGCATGCGGCCGCTGAGCTCGACATCGGATCGCTGGCGCCATGGGATATCGGGTTTGTGGGCGAGCATCTGAAGCAGTCGCTGTATGCCTTCAACGACCAGGAGGTCAAACAGTACTTTGCGCTGCCGAGAGTGTTGGACGGGCTCTTCGACATCGTGCGGACCCTGTTCGGCGTAACGATTCGCGAAGACCATGCACCGGTCTGGCACCCGACGGCTCAGCTGTACCGGATCGAGCGTGCCGGCACCGGCGACGCCGCGCCGGAGCTGGTCGGCCGCTTCTACCTGGACCCCTATGCGAGGCCCGGCAAGCGTCAGGGCGCCTGGATGGACGGTGTGTGCAGCCGCTGGCGCAGGCCGGACGCTGTCGGCATGGTCCAGAAACCCGTGGCCCAGCTGGTCTGCAACTTTGCCGCGCCTGTCGGCGAGCGCCCGGCCCTGCTGACCCATGATGACGTCATCACGCTGTTCCATGAGTTCGGCCACGCGCTGCACCATCTGCTGACACAGGTCGACGAACCCTCCGTGGCCGGCACGGCGGGTGTCGAATGGGACGCGGTGGAGCTGCCCAGCCAGTTCATGGAGAACTTCTGCTGGGAGTGGGCGGTGCTGTCACGCCTGAGCGCCCATGTGGACACCGGGCAGCCGCTGCCACGTGAGCTGTTCGATCGCATGCGCTCCGCGCGCAACTTCCTGGGTGGTTTGGCGCTGATGCGGCAGATTGAGTACGCGCTGCTCGACCTGCGCCTGCACACCGAGCCCGGCGCGGCCAACCGGGTGCAGCAGATGGTGCAGGAGGTGCGCAACGTGGTGGCACTGATCCAGCCGCCGGAGCAGGCGCGCCCGCAGCACACCTTCACCCACATCTTTTCCGGCGGTTACTCCGCTGGTTACTACAGCTATCTGTGGGCGGAGGTCCTGTCGGCCGATGCTTTTGCCGCCTTCGAGGAAATGGGCCTGCTCGACCCGGCGACGGGGGCCCGATTCCGCCGCGAGGTGCTGGAGGCCGGTGGCGCGCGGCCGGCCATGGACAGTTTCCGCGCGTTCCGTGGGCGTGAGCCGACCATCGACGCGTTGCTGCGTCACCTGGGGCTTGCCGCCGGTGACCCACCCCCGGTTCCGGGGCAGGCGGCTTGAGGCCGCGCCCGAGTCAGAGTAGATTCCGCACCATGTATGCATCCAAGCGCACCACCGCCTTGCTGGGTCTGATCGCCTTGCTGCTGTCCCTGCCGGCTGCCGCGCAGTTCAAGATCGTCGGTCCTGATGGCAGCATCACCGACACCGACCGGCCGCCGCCGCAGGCGGGCGGCGCCAAGGTCACGCCCTTGGGCCGCGAGACACGTACCGTGCAGGCCGAGGGCACGCCCTTGCCAACCGAACTGCGGCAGGCGGTGCAGCGGTTTCCGGTAGTGCTCTACACCAGCGCCGACTGTCCGCCCTGCGAGTCGGGCCGTCGGCTGCTGACGCAGCGCGGCATCCCGTTGACCGAACGGCTGGTCACCCACGACGATGATGCCGAGGCCCTGATGCGCCTGACCGGCGCGCGCACCGTGCCCGCGCTGACCGTCGGCAGCCAAGCCTTGCGCGGCTTCAACGAGACCGATTGGCACAGCTACCTGGATGCGGCGGGCTATCCGAAGGAGTCGCGCCTGCCACGCGACTGGAAGGCGCCGGCAGCAGCTCCTTTGGTCGCGCGTCAGCCCGAACCGCCCCAGGTCCCGGCCCTGCCGGCCACGACGGTGCCGCAAGCCGCGCAAGCCCGCCCGGCAGCGCAGGACTTGCCACCGGCTCAGCCGGGCGGCATCCGCTTCTAGGGGCTGTATCGCTATCGGGCGGCGGGCTGCGCCGGTCGTGGCGCGCCACCCAGCCGGCGCGACAGCGGGCTGCCTCCGGCGACCAGCGCCGCCATCGCCCAGAACAACACTGCTGGCCCCAGTGCGGTTCCCACGACACCGAAAGTCAGCGGCATCAGGCTGCTGGAGGCATTGATCACCATCGAGCGCAACGCGATGGCCTCGCCGTGCCGGTTCTCCGGCGTCAGCCGATGCAGGGTGGTCATGATGATGGGCTGAACCACACCCAGTGACAGGCCCAGCAGCACCGCCAGCCCTCCCATGGCCCACGGCGATACCGCCCATGGATACAGCGCCAGGACCGCACCGGTCCAGACCATGGATGCTCGCAGCACCAAGTCTTGCCGCAGGCGGTGGGCCAGTAACGGAACCACCACGCGCACCAGCGTCACCGACATCGTGAACGCACCCAGGATGAATCCGATCGTCGATGCCGAGAACGCCAGCTGGTGCCCCATCACCGGCACCGCAAAGGCCTGCACGTCCCAGCTCGCGGACAGCAACCAGTTGATGCTCATCAGCCGCTTCATCGCCGGCAGGCGCAGCAGGTCCCGTGTGGACTGGCCCGGCACCGGCACGGCAGCAGACATCGCGCGGCCGGTCTCGCGCGGCACCCGGCGCGCAGCCCACAGCGTGACCAGCGGACAAGACATCATCAGGCCGTAGGCCGCAGCAAAGCCCGCACCGTCAATGGTCAGGCCCACCGCCACCGGGCCGATCACGTTGGCCGCCGAGGGCGCAACACCAAGCCAGGAAAACACCCGCAGCCGTTCGGTGGCATCGTCGGCGAGTCGCCCTGCACTTCGCTGGATGGTGATCATGCCCATGTTGGCACTGGCGCCGCTGACCGCCGCCGCCACGCACAGCATGACGAAGTGGGCTGGGCCCGCCACCCAGCAGGCCACCACCGCCAGGGCACAGGCCGCCAACTGCGCGCACACCGCCCACCGCAACGGGCGGTGGTAGCCGTGGCGGTCGGTCATGCGTCCCGCTGGCAGTGCGGTGGCCACCGGCAGAACAGCAAACAGCGCCAACAGCACACCGACGGCCCAGGCGCTGTAGCCCTCCTGCAGGGCCTGCAGCGGCATGGCCAGGCGCACCCCGGCCATGGCGGTATGCAGCCCGACCTGGCCGACCACCAGGGCCGGCAGCACCGCACCGCCGTACCGGGTCGGTGACGCCATCAGGCCGGGCTGTCCGCTGCCGCTTCGTCGTCCGGGTCCGCCAGCGGCAGCAACGCCGCCGCGGCCACATCCGGCAGCGCCTCGACCTTGCGCAGTTCGCGCGTCATCGCCCGGGCGCGGCGCTCGGTGGAGTCGATGCTGCTGCCGGCCTCGTCCAGCTTCTTCTTGACCTTCTGCAGGGCGTCGCCAAACTTGGCGAACTCGGTCTTGACCGCACCCAGGACCTGCCAGACTTCGGCGCTGCGCTGCTGCAGGGCCAGGGTGCGAAAACCCATCTGCAGGCTGTTCAACAGCGCCAGCAGCGTGGTCGGCCCGGCCAGCGTGATGCGGAACTCGCGCTGCATCGACTCAACCAGCCCCGGACGCCGCAGAGCCTCGGCATACAGGCCCTCGGTGGGCAGGAAAAGGATGCCGAAATCGGTGGTATGCGGCGCAGCGATGTACTTGTCGCGAATGGTGCGCGCCTCTGACTTCAACAGCTGCTCGATCGCCTTGGCCGCCTGCTCGACGCCGACGGCATCGGCCGCGTCCTGGGCCAGCAGCAGGCGCTCGTAGTCCTCGCGCGGGAACTTGGCGTCGATCGGCAGCCAGATCGGGCCGGCGCCCTCGCCGCGGCCCGGCAGGCGGATGGCGAACTCCACACGGGCATTGCTTCCAGGCACCGTCTCGACATTGGTGGCGTACTGCTCGGGCGTGAACACCTGCTCCAGCAGTCCGGCCAGCTGCACCTCGCCAAAGACGCCGCGCGACTTGACGTTGCTGAAGACGCGGTTGAGCGACCCGACGTCGCGGGCCAGCGCCTGCATGTCGCCCAGCCCCTTGTGGACCTGCTCCAGTCGGTCGGCCACCTGGCGAAAGCTCTCGCCCAGGCGCTGCTCCAGCGTGGCATGCAGCTTCTCGTCCACCGTCGCTCGCATCTGCTCGAGCTTCTTTTCGTTGCCCTCCTGCAAAGCCGTGAGCTTTTGTTCGACGGCCTGGCGCAGCTCGCCCTGGCGGCGCTCGCTGGCCTCGCTCAACAGGCGCAGCTGCTCGGCCAGCGTCTCGCTGACACGCCGTTGGCCCAAGTCCAGCTGCTGCTGCATCGCCGCCAGCTGAGTACGGAAGGAGTCGATCTGTTCGTTC
>JBJXHB010000553.1:0-3163 GCA_046160725.1 Aquabacterium sp. | reverse complement strand
TGCGCCGTGGCTCCAGACCATCGGCGCGCAGCCGTCGAAGTCCGACGCCGGAAACCCCGGGCAGAAGCTGCTGACGGTGCCGTGCGCCGCATCGATGGCGGCCAGCCGGTCGTACAGCGTGCGGCATGGCTCCATCCAGGTGCTCTGCGCGTTCAGCGGGATCAGGTAGGGCAGCCGGTGCGCGGCCATCGGCTCGCGACGGCCGGCCGACAGCCGGCGCGCCATCAGCTCGCCGGCCCGCGCGCCGGTGTCGGCCCTGTCGACATGCGGATAGGTGCGGTAGGCCACCAGCGCATCGGCCTGCGCCAGCATCAACGGCGTGACATTGGCATGCAGGTCCAGGCTGGCGACGATGGGCAGGCTCGGGCCGACGATGGCGCGCAGCCGCGACAGCAGCTCGCCCTCGCTGTCCAGCGCGTGCTCGGCCACGGCCGCGCCATGCAGGTCCAGGTAGATACCGTCCAGGCCGCCGCTGTCGCGCGCCGCGCGGGTGTCGTCGCAGATGGCCTGGGCGATGCGCTCGAAGGCATCGGTGGTGACATAGGACGACGGTATCGCCCCGGCCCAGCACGACGGCACGCAGACCCAGCCCTGGCTGCGCGCGAAGTCGATGAAGCCGGCCACCGGGATGTTGATGTGGCCGAGTTGCTCGACCATGGCGGCGCCGCGCACGAAGGCCGGGAACGAATCCCCGCGCGTGAAGGCGGCCCAGTCCGCCAGGCTGGGCGCAAAGGTGTTGGTCTCGTGCTGGTAACCGGCGATCAGGATGCGTGGCATGGCGGGTGGTCGAGTTTGGACGGATGGTCAGGGGGCGCCGCGGCGGCGCCAGGCCGGCAGCAGGATAGCGCCGGCCGCGGCCAGCACCAGCGCGAAGCCGGCGATGTCCTGCGCATCGGGACGCTCGCCGTTGAGCAGCATCGCCCCCAGCACGCCGACCACCGGCACCATCAGCGTCGTCAGCGACGACACGCTGGCACTGGCGCCGTCCAGCATGCGGTACCACAGCAGGTAGGCAAAGGCGGTGGCGACCACCACGTGATAGCCCAGCACCGCCAGCCCCAGCGGGCTGACCGCCACCGGCCAGCGCTCGCCGGACAGGCCGATGCCGACGGCGGCGCAGGCGCAGCCGACCATCATCTGCCAGCCGGTGTTGGCCAGGCGGTCACCCGGATGGCCCCAGCGCTTGGCCACCACCGTGCCCAGGGCCCAGCTCAGCGCCGCCAGCAGCGGCATGGCAATGCCCAGCAGGGGCAGGCGGCCATCGGCCGTGCGGCCCAGGCCGTGGGCACCCAGCGCCGCGGCCACAGGCTCGGCCAGCAAGGCCAGGCCGGCCGCCCCCAGCCCCAGGGCCAGCCACACCCGGCGCCCGGGGCGCTCGCGCAGCAGCCACCAGGCCAGCAGCGCCATCATCAGCGGCATGGTGTAGGTCAGTACCGCTGCACGCGAGGTGGTGGTGTGCAGCTGCGCAAAGGCCGTGGCCAGGTTGAAGCCGGCCACGTTGAAGAAGCCGCCCGCCACCACCAGCCACAGCGTGCCGCGCGGCGGCCGCAGCGCCGCGCCGCGCAGCAGGGCCAGGCCCAGCAGCAGCAGGCCGGCCAGCCCGAGCCCGACGAAGCGGAAGGTGAACGGCGGCCACTCGGTCAGGATGACCCGCACCGCCGGCCAGTTCAGGCCCCAGCACAGCGCCAGCAGCGGCGGCAGCCACAGCGACGGCGGCGCGCTGCCGCCCTGCCCTGCCGCGCCGTTGTTGCTCACGCGATGCGGCCCAACGCAAAGCCCTGCAGCACGGAGACGGCATTGGTGCCGACCTCGTCGGTGGCATAGCCGCCCTCGAACACGAACAGCACCGGCAGGCGCAGCCGCTGCATGCGCGCACCGATCTCGCGGTAGTCCTGCATGCGCAGCGCAAAGCGCGAGATCGGGTCGCGCTCGAACGTGTCCACGCCCAGCGACACCACCACCGCGTCGCAGCCGGCGGCGACGATGGCGTCGATGGCCTGCTCCTGCGCCGCCAGCCAGGCCGGTGCCTGGGTACCGGCCGGCAGCGGCAGGTTCAGGTTGAAGCCCGTACCGTCGCCGGCGCCGCGCTCGTCGGCATGGCCGCTGAGGTAGGGATAGTCGTCGTGCGGGCTGGCATGGATGCTGGTGAACATCACGTCGCTGCGATGCCAGAAGATGGCCTGCGTGCCGTTGCCGTGGTGGTAGTCGATGTCCAGCACGCCGATGCGCCGGCGGCCGGCGTCGAGCAGGCGCTGCACCGCGATGGCGGCGTTGTTCAGGTAGCAGTAGCCGCCCATCAGCGCCGTGGCGGCGTGGTGGCCCGGCGGCCGACAGATGGCCATGGCGGACGTGGCACCGGCGGCCACCGCGTCGGCGGCATTGACCGCGCACTGCGCACTCCAGTAGGCCGCGTCCCAGGTGCCCTCGACGATGGCGCAGCCGGCATCCATCGAGTAGTAGCCCAGGGCACCCTCGATGTGCTCGGGCACCGCATGCGGCATGCCCATGCCGGCATGCCAGACCATGCCCAGCGCGGGGTGGGTGCGGCCCAGCGCCCGCCAGCGCTTCCAGGCGGTCTCCAGGAAGGCCACATAGTCGGCGTCGTGCACCGCCAGGATGGGCTCGCGACCCAGGTCCCGAGGCGAATGGACCGCGCCCAGGCCGGCAGCGACGAAGGCATCGCGCACCCGCTCGGCGCGCACCGGCAGCTCGAAGCCGCTGAGCAGCTGGCCGCCGATCAGCTCGCCGTGACCGTGATGACCGTTATGGCGGTCGGTGTACCAAGCATCCATGGCAGGGTGTGGGCAGGCGGGCGCGGGTAGGTGCCCGCGGCCAAAGTCTATGTGGTGCCGGGGCGCGGGACAGGGCGCAGCGGGCAGGTGTTTCGCCACTTGACCCCGCCGCAGCAGGCCTACAGCATCGGGGCCTGACCCACTGCTTGAGAAGCCATGTCCATGATGGATGCAACCCCTGACACCGACCTGCCCGCAGACCTTCCCCGCCGCAGCGTGCTTTCTTTGGCCGCCATGTTGGCCAGTGGCCTGCTGGCCAGCCAGGCCGGTGCGCAGGCCGCATGGCCCAGCAAGCCCATCCGACTGGTGCTGCCCAGTGGGCCGGGTGGCGGTGCCGACATCTTCTCGCGGCCGATGGCCGAGTGGATGGG
>JBJXHB010000552.1:0-2940 GCA_046160725.1 Aquabacterium sp. | reverse complement strand
GCGCGGTGGTGGTGAGGGCCCGGCTGGTGCTGCCCATGCCCAGCTCGATGGCATTGCTGAAGGCCCAGTGCGTGCGCGCCCGGTGCGTCTGCACGATGCCCTTGGGCAGGCCGGTGGTGCCGGAGCTGTAGATGATGTTGAAGCGGTCGTCCGCGCGCGACACGGCCTGCGGGCGCTGGCCCGGCGCGATGCCGGCCACCAGCGTGTCGAACGACGCCCAGTCGGGCTCGTCGCCGAGCATCGCCACCCAGCCGTCGGCGCGCACCATCGGGCATTGCGCGCGCCGCTGTGGCGGCAGCTTGGCGCGGAAGCCCGCGTCGGCCAGCACCATCACCGCGTCGGCATCGTCCAGCAGCACCGCCAGCTGCTCGCCGGTGAGCAGCCCGGACAGCGGCACCACGCAGGCGCCGGCGCGCACCACGCCGAACACCGCCTCCAGCATCTCCACCGCATTGCCCATCAACACCGCCACCTGCTGGCCGCGGCCAATGCCGGCCCGCTCCAGGGCGCAGGCGATGCGCTCGATGCCGGCGTTGAAGTCGCCCCAGTTGCGGCGCACCGCGCCGCACACCACCGCCTCCTGCTGCGGGAAGTAGGCCGCGTGGCTGGCGAAGACCTCGGGGATCAGGACAGTGGCATCGTCGAGCATCGGCAAGCGGCGCCGCGGCGGGCGCTGGCGCATCGAGGTTGAGGTGGAGCGGATGGCGACCGGGCGGTGGACTCAGAGCCCGCGCAGGAAGCCCAGTAGCAACGCGTTGACCTCGGCAGCGCGCTCGCGCTGCACCCAGTGGCCCGCGCCGGCCAGGATGTGGCAGCCGCGCAGGCAGGGCAGAGTCTGGGCATAGGCGTCGATCTGCGCCTTGGAGGCCGGGAACTTCAGCACGCCGTCGCGCTCGCCGGCGATGAACAGCGACGGCTGGCGGATCACGCAGCCGCGCCACGGCGCCATCAGCTCGAAGTTGCGCCGCAGGTTGCGGTACCAATTGAGCCCGCCCCGAAAGCCCGCGCGGCTGAACTCGCCAGCGTAGTAGGCCAGGTCCGCCTCGGTCATCCATTCCGGCTGTGAGTCGGGGCGCACGGTGCCGTCCAGAAAACCCTTGCCTTCGCCGAGAACGCCGAAGGTGGCGCGCGGCGGCGCGTCGCCGCTGCCGCTGTAGTGGATGCGGCGCAGGCTCTCGGTCACGTCGCGCTCGAACTCGGCCTCCGCCACGCCCGGCGCCTGGAAGTACTGCATGTAGAACGTCGTGATGCCCTGCTTGCGCAAGGCGCTCAGCAGGTCCGTGCGCGACGGTGGCGTCCACGGCACGCTCATGCCGGCCACGGCGCGGAAGACATCGGGGCGCAGCAGGGCGGCGTTCCAGGCCACCGGCGCGCCCCAGTCGTGGCCGACGATCACGGCCCGAGGCGCCTGCCCCCTCGGCGTGAGCGCGCCGACCAGGTCGACTGTGTCGCCCACCAGGTGCAGGATGCTGTATTGATCGATGGCCTCGGGCGCCTCGGTGCCGCCGTAGCCGCGCATGTCCGGCGCCACCGCGCGGTAGCCGGCGGCGCCCAGCGCCAGCAGCTGGTGGCGCCAGGAATACCAGCTTTCCGGCCAGCCGTGGCAGCACACCACCAGCGGGCCGTCGGCCGGGCCACAGCCGGCCACGCGCATGCGGATGCCGTTGACCGTGTGCTCGGTGAAGGCAATCCCGTCGACCGGCGAGGGCACGGCGACGGGCACGGCGGTGGTTGGAGACATGCCAGGCTTCCTTCGGTCAGGCGGCGCGCGCCGCCGGCGTGGCGGCCTCGTCGGCGACGCGAGCGATGAAGTCCGCGCAGGCCTGCGGCGCGGTGATCGGGATCATGTGGCCACCATCGATCAGCTCCAGCGTGGCGCCGGGCAGGGCGTCGACCAGGCCCTGGCCCTGGACCTGGGGGTTGAGGATCTGGTCGCCGCGGCCGTACAGCACGCGCACCGGCAGCGTCATGCGGGCATAGGCGGCCACCTGGTCACCGATGCCGTGGCCGGCGGCGGCCAGGTCGCGGCAGCCCGCCACATAGTGGGTGGGCCGCACGCCCAGCAGCCCGCCGCCGCGGGTGCCAAAGTCCGCCGGCACGGCCTCGGGGCCGAAGACCACGGCCAATACCTTGTCCTTGGTGCGCATGGACACCGGCACCGCCAGCGTCCAGCCCAGCAGCACCTGCAGCCAGGGCTGGGTGATGCGGATGCCGTTGAACGCCGGCGATATCTCGCCCGGGTCCTGCGTCAGCGGCGCCAGCAGGGCCAGCGCCGCCACCTTGCCCGGATGGCGCTGCGCCAGGCACAACGCCAGCGCGCCGCCGAGCGAATGACCGACGATGACCGGCGATCGGTCCAGTTTGAGCGCATCGATCAACGCCGCCATGGCGTCGGCCTGCGTCGGCAGGTCGGCCGCGGTGCCGTCATGCCGCACCGAATAGCCCGAACCGGGCCTATCGACCGCGATCACCCGGTAACGCCCGGACAGCCGGTCGACCACGCCGTAGGTGTAGTTGCACAGGTTGCCCATCAGGCCGTGGATCAGCAGCAGCGGCGGGCCGGCACCCTTCTCGACCACATGCAGCCGGGCACCCGGCACGTCGATGAAGCGGCCCTGCGGCGGCATGGCGGCCTCGACCTGGCCCTTGATCTTGCGTGTGTACAGATGGGCCGCCAGCAGCATGGCGGCCAGCAGGAAGAGAAGGGCGTAGATGAAGCTCATGGCGGATGGTGGGCAGGTCGCAGCAAGGCCCGCAGTGTCGCGGGTCTTGGGCGCGGCCGGCTACGGTGGATTCGATGGGCCGCGCCGCACCACCCGCCCCGGCAGCGCCCCGGTGGGCGCGCCGTCGCGGTAGGTGATGCGGCCGGCCACGATGGCGGCCCGGTAGCCGCGCGCGCCCTGCGCGAAGCGCCGGCCGCCGGCCGGCAGGTCGCGCACG
>JBJXHB010000551.1:0-2841 GCA_046160725.1 Aquabacterium sp. | reverse complement strand
CGCCTGGCGCGTCGTCGACGGCAAGCTCTACCTGAACGTCAACAAGGACGTGCAGAAGAAGTGGCTCGAAGACGTGCCCGGCAACAACAAGAAGGCCGACATCAACTGGCCGCAGATCAAGGGCAAGGCCCCGAAGTCGCTGGCCTGAGCGTGGCCGGGCAGGCCTGTGAGCCTGCTCGCGCCGTCCGTCGCGACGTACCTCAACCCATCGAAAGGAGAAACACCATGTCCACCCGCCGCACCGTGTTGAGTGTGATGGCCTTGGCCGCGCTGGCCCACGGCGCTGCACTGGCCGCCGACAAGTCGGCCAGGCCCGCCATGGAGAAGTGCTACGGCGTCTCGCTGGCCGGCCAGAACGACTGCGCCGCCGGACCCGGCACCAGTTGCGCCGGCACCTCCAAGGTCGACTACCAGGGCAATGCCTGGAAGAAGGTGCCCGCCGGCACCTGCCTAGCGATCAAGACACCCAAGGGCAGCGGCTCGCTGACGCCCCTGAAGGCCTGAGCCAGACCCGCCACCAACATCGCTCTGGGGAAAGGCCATGACCCATCTCGCCGCCGGGCTCGGCTTCAAGCCGTCGCACCTGCAGCGAGCGCTGGCAGCGCGGCACCCGGGCCTGTGGTTCGAGGTGCACGCCGAGAACTACATGGTCGACGGCGGCCCGCGACCGCGATTGCTGCAGGCCCTGGGCGAGATGCACCCGGTTTCGCTGCATGGCGTGTCCATGTCACTGGCCGGCGCCGAACCGCCGGACCCGGATCACCTGCGCCGATTTGCGGCTCTGGTGTGCCGGGTGCAGCCTGTGCAGGTGTCCGAACATCTGGCGTGGTCGCGCTTGGGCGCGCGCTACGAGCCTGACCTGCTGCCCTTCGTGCGCAACGCGCAGTCGCTGCAGCGTGTGGTCAATCAGCTGCACCCGGTGGAGGGCCATCTTCTTGCACCCACAAGCCCGACCGAAGGGCGATGGCGAGTGCAGGGCGATGCTGGGACGGTAGAGGTCCCCATCGAGTCCTCTGCATGCCGTGCACGCCGCCCGCCAGCCCGGTTCCTTACCCGGCTTGGCCAGCCGGCTCCACTACGAACGCCACCGACCGGAGCAGACCACGCTGTACCGCCTGGTCCAGCAGCATGCGGCCAGCTTCATCGCCCACACCGAGGCCAGCACGGACGCCGAGTTGCCGCGGTTCATCAAGGACGAGTTCGACGCCTTCCTCGAGTGCGGCATCCTGGCGCATGGATTCCTGCGGCTACGCTGCGGCGAGTGCGGCCACGACAAGCTGCTGGCCTTCAGCTGCAAGCGCCGGGGATTCTGCCCCTCTTGCGGCGCCCGGCGCATGTCGCAGACCGCTGCGCACCTGGTCGACCACGTCATCCCGCACGTGCCGGTGCGGCAATGGGTGCTGTCGCTGCCGATCCCGCTGCGCGTGCTGCTGGCCGCGCAGCCGGAACTGGTCACGCCGGTGCTGCAGGTGGTGCAGCGCGTGGTCACGCGACATCTGCTGCGGCAGGCGGGGCTCAAGGCTGACGAAGGTCACGGCGGCGCCGTCACGCTGATCCAGCGCTTTGGCTCGGCCGCCAACCTCAACATCCACCTGCACTGTCTGGTACTGGACGGGGTGTACTGCTGCGACGCCGATGGTTCGCCGGCCTTCATTGAGGCGGATGCGCCCACCGACGACGAATTGCACGCGCTGCTGCAGACCGTCATCGCCCGGCTGATGAAGATGCTCACGCGCCGGGGCGTGCTGGTCGAAGACATGGGCCAGACCTACCTGGCCGAGCCGGATGCCGACGGCGAGGAGGCGCGCACGCTGCAGCCGCTGCAGGCCGCGGCCATCACCTACCGAATCGCCTTCGGGCCGCGCGCCGGGCAGAAGGTGCTGACCCTGAGAGGCGCGATGCCGCGCGAGGACTCGGCTCGCCAGCCGCTGTGCGCCGACATCGACGGATTCAGCCTGCACGCCGCGGTGCGGGTCGAAGCCCATGACCGCAAGCGGCTGGAGCAGCTGTGCCGCTACATCACCCGGCCGGCGCTTTCCGACGAACGGGTGCAGGTCAATGCCGCCGGGCAGGTCGAGCTGAAGCTGAAGACACCGTGGCGCGACGGCACGACGCATCTGGTCTTGAGCCCGCTGGAGTTCATGCAGCGGCTTGCGGCGCTGGTTCCCCGGCCGCGTCTGCATCTCATCAGGTTCCACGGCGTGCTGGCGCCCAACGCCAAGCTGCTGTCCCTGGTGGTGCCGCAAGGGCCCGAGGTGGAGGAACGGGCCACCGCAGCCGTTGCCGCCAGCGAATGCGTGGTCCAGACCGAGACTAACCCGGACCGGCCGGACCGACCGCACCGAATTGCTTGGGCGCGGCTACTCAAGCGCGTGTTCGACATCGACATGCAGCACTGCCCCAACTGCGGCGCCGGGGAGCTCAAGATCATCGCGGCCATCCTGGAGCGACCGGTGATCGAGAAGATCCTGACCCACCTGGGACTGGATCCGCAGCCGCCGCCCAGAGGCCGAGCGCGCGAGGCGCGGCAAGACTGAAGCCGCCTGAGCCGCGTCGACCGTCCCGGACACCGTACACATCACAAAGGGCTGCGCAGCCTGGCGCCAGTGGCCGGTGGCGCTGCGCCCGCGTGCGGACTGGATGGCGGAAAACACAGGGTCAACCCCGAGATCAAGGCCCAACGAGCGCGAGGCGAGCCGTCAGGGCGGGCCGAATCCAGACAAGGCAACGGCCCAGGCGCCAGTTCCAAGCCATCCAGGCAGGCATCGGCTGCCCACCCAGGGCTGAGTCGGGCTTTCCAGGCTTTTCACAGACCAGACCGTTTGAAATTCCTATGCGCCG
>JBJXHB010000550.1:0-8429 GCA_046160725.1 Aquabacterium sp. | reverse complement strand
GAAGGTCAAGGGCATCGAGCGCAGCACCTTCCTGATCGACACCAGCGGGGTGCTTCGGGCCGAGTGGCGCGGCATCAAGGTGGCCGGCCATGTCGACGAAGTGCTGAAGGCCGTCAAGGACATGGCCAAGAAGGCCGCCTGAAACCGACGACAGGCGCCCGGTCCATACCACGTGTGCACTTGCGTGCACCTGCCCGCACCTCCACCCGCCGTTGCGGGCACCGTCCTTGATCGAGCCGCGCTCCTTGGCGCGGCTTTTTCGTTTCATCATCCTGAAACCCATCCATGCCACTGCCCAAGCCGCCCAGCGCCAAGGCCAGCCTGTTGCTGACTGCCGACTTCGAGCCGCCCGTGCCGACACGTGCGGAGCGGTCGCGCAGCACTCCTGCGGCTGCGGCACCCTCGCCGTCTCCCGTCCCAAGGGCCTTGCCCGCGGCGCCCCAGTCCCAGGGTGGCCTGGGCCGGTCCCCGGCGCCCATGCCGGTACCGGAATCGCCTACAGCGCCTAGTGCGTCCATAGCGCCCGCACTCCGGCCCGCCGCTACGCCGGCCCCAGCTTCGGCAGCAGTCCCCGCCTCGATGGCGCCGGCACCGGGACGGACCGCGGTGCGCCAGACCCGCGCCCGGTCGAACGAGCCGGCCAAGCTGTTCGTGCTGGACACCAACGTCCTGATGCACGACCCGATGAGCCTGTTCCGTTTCGAGGAGCATGACGTCTACCTCCCGATGGTCACGCTGGAGGAACTGGACAGCCACAAGAAGGGCATGAGCGAGGTGGCGCGCAATGCCCGCCAGGTCAGCCGTGAACTCGATGCACTGGCCGCAGGCGGCACGCCGGACGCCGGTGAAGGCATCGCCCTCAGCCGGACCGGCCACCGCGAGGCGCTGGGAAAGCTGTACTTCCAGACCCTGCTGCTGGATGCCCCAGTTCCAGCCGGCCTGCCGCAGGGCAAGGCCGACAACCAGATCCTGGGCGTGGTCCAGGCGCTGCGTGTGCGCCATGCCGGCCGGGATGTGGTGCTGGTGTCCAAGGACATCAACATGCGCGTCAAGGCGCGTGCACTGGGCCTGCCGGCGGAGGACTACTTCAACGACAAGGTCCTGGAAGACGGTGACCTGCTCTACACCGGCGTCCTCGCCCTGGCCCCGGATTTCTGGGAGCGCCATGGCAAGACCATGGAGAGCTGGACCACCGGCGGCCACACCTATTACCGTATCAGCGGCCCGTTGGTGCCGGCGCTGCTGATCAACCAGTTCGTGCACCTCGACCCGCTTGGCGGCACACCGCTGGCGGCGCGGGTCCACGAGATCACCGGCAAGACGGCGGTCCTGAAGACGCTGAAGGACCATGGCCACGCGAAGAACGCGGTCTGGGGCGTGACTGCGCGCAACCGGGAGCAGAACTTCGCCCTGAACCTGTTGCTGGACCCCGATGTGGACCTGGTCACGCTGACCGGCACGGCGGGCACCGGCAAGACGCTGCTGGCGCTGGCCGCAGGCCTGAAACAGGTGCTGGACGACCGCCGCTTTGCCGAGATCATCGTCACCCGGGTCACGGTGCCACTGGGCGACGACATCGGCTTCCTGCCCGGCACCGAGGAAGAAAAGATGGGCCCCTGGATGGGTGCCCTGGATGACAACCTCGAAGTCCTGGCACGCAGCGACGGGTCGTCCGGCGACTGGGGTCGTGCCGCAACCAATGACCTGGTTCGCAGCAAGATCCGCATCAAGAGCCTGAACTTCATGCGCGGGCGGACCTTTCTCAACAAGTACGTCATCATCGACGAGGCGCAGAACCTGACGCCCAAGCAGATGAAGGCCTTGCTGACCCGCGCCGGCCCCGGCACCAAGATGGTGTGCCTGGGCAACCTGGCCCAGATCGACACACCCTACCTGACCGAGGGCTCGTCTGGACTGACGTTCTGTGTTGACCGCTTCAAGGGCTGGCCGCATTCCGGGCATCTGACCCTGGCGCGAGGCGAGCGCTCCCGCCTCGCGGACTACGCCAGCGACGTGCTCTAGTCGAAGTCAACGCTACAGCCCACGGCCGCCGGCATCAGCGTGCCAGGTCGTCGAAGAAGGCGCGGGTGGTGAACTCGCGCCCCAGGAAGTCACGCACGATGTCCTTGGGTGGACGCTGGCTGCCCGCCCCCAGAACGATGTCCCGATATCGGCGACCGACCCGCGGGTCCAGGCGGTCGGTGAAGGCGGTGCGCAGGTCGGTGGCCACCACCAGGCTCCAAAGATAGCCGTAATAGCCGGCGCCATAGTTGCTGGCGATGTGCGAGAACCCGGCCGGGAACATCGTGCCCTTGACATGACCCAGCGGCGTGGCGCCCTCCATGTCGGCCCACAAGGCCATCGCGTCTCGGCCCTGGGTGTCGTACAGCGCCAGGTCATAGGCCGCATACAGGTGCTGTCGGGCCTGCTGCACACCCTTGCCGAAGTGGCGCGCCCTTTCAGCCTTGCGCAGCAGGTCGTCGGGCACCGGGTTGCAGGCCGGGCAGACTTCCTTGAACAGATCCAGCACCTCGCGCCGGTAGACCCAGTCCTCCAGCATCTGCGACGGCGCCTCGACGAAATCGCGCTGTACCGATGTGCCAGCATGCTGGGTCCAGCGCGTCAAGGACAGGTTGTTGTGGACGGCATGTCCCAGTTCGTGCAGCAGCGTCTCCATCTCGTCCAGCGTCAGGCCCTTGCGATCGAAATTGACGACCAGCGCCGCCTGCGGCAGCCGTGCGGTGCGGGTTGATCCGCCACGCAGGCTCCACACCGCCGCATGGTTGTACTTGCCCTCACGCGAATACAGGTCCACATACATCGTGGCCAACGGGCGGCCGGTCGCCGCGTCAGCCACCGCGTAGGCCTGCACCTCCGGATGCCAGAGCTTGACGCCATCGACGCGCTGATACCGCACGCCCATCAGCCTCTCGACCAGGCGCAACGTGAAGGCCAGGCTCTCCTGCGGCGGAAAGTAGGGCCGAAAAGCATCCTGGTCGACCGCGTACTGCTCTCGACGAAGACGCTCGGAGTAGAAGGCCACATCCCAGCGGTCCAGCGTCAGCCCGGCCGCGGACACGCCAAGGTGTGCCGCCTTGGCCTGGCGCAATTGCTCGATCTCCCGCAGTTCGCGGTCCCGAACAGTCGCCTTGACGGCGTCCAGGAATGCATGCGCCTTCGCTGTCGACCCCGCCATGCGCCGGCGCAGCACGAAATCGGCATAGCTGGGCAGGCCGAACAGCTGAGCGTATTCGCGCCGCAACGCGGCGATCTCGGCCAGCAGGCGAAGGTTTCGCTCACCGCCCTCATTGACCTTGGCACGCCACATACGCTCCCGCGCGGCCGCGACCTCGGCACCCTGCATAACCGGGCTGTAGGTCGGATAGTCCAGTCCCAGGCGGACCCGGCCATCGCTTTCGCGCGGGGCATCCTTCCACACGTTGGCCGGCACACCCTTGAGCTCCGCCTCGGTGAACTGGACCTGAACGGCCTCGTCGCGGATGTTGCGATCAAACGCCTGTGCGGCGGCGGTCATGCGATCGTTGATGACCTTGGCCCGCTCCCGCCGCTGGGGCGACAGGCCGACGCCAGCGTCTTCAAAGCTCTCGATGGACACGCGCCGCAGCTCGCGGTCGATGGCATCGCGCGGCTTGGCGGCCCTGAGCGCCTTGAAAAGGATCGGGTTCTGGCCCAGGGTGGACTGGAAATCCTGCCACTTGAGCTCGCAAGCCTCGCTGGCGTCGCGGATCGGCTTGTCTGGATGCACCGCCGACAGGAACTGCGCCGGATAGCCGATGTCCTCGAGCAGGCCCGAGAACGCGTCATAGGCGGCCAGCCAGCCGGCGTCCGGCTTGCGGCGCTCCAGCTGCCTCAACCGGTCGCGGGCTTGTCCCAGCGCCCGTTCGCACTGGGCGGCCAGGGCCTGTGGCGTCTCAAAGACCGGAAAGGCCGGCCCGGGCAGGGATTGCGCCCAACCCGACCCAACGGCACACAACCCCGCTGCCAGGGCAGCCGCAAGAATCCAAGGGCGCACAGCGTCTCCCAACCGTTGCCGCCCGGCTGGCGGTAGCCCGGATTCTGCGGGTGCGCCGCGCCGAGGCGGCGGCGCAAGCGACGAAGCGGCAGATCGATGGGGCAGAAGGCAACGAGCCTTAGGTGCTGACCAAGTCCCGGATCTGCTGCAACGCCGCCGGGTCCTCCATCGTTGTGAGGTCCCCTGGGTCGCGGTTCTCGCAAACCGCCTGGATGGCGCGCCGCAGCAATTTGCCGGACCGGGTCTTGGGCAGCACGGTCACAAAGCGCACGCGGGCCGGCCGGGCTACCGCGCCCAGCTGCTCGTCCACCACCTTCATCACCTCGCCCTCGAGCTTGAGGGCATCGGCAGGTGTCGCTACTCGTGAGGCGTCCTTGGGTACCACGAAGGCCATCGCCACCTGGCCCTTCAGTGCGTCCGCCACCCCGACCACGGCCACCTCGGCCACGTTTGGATGGCTGGAGATGCTCTCCTCGATCTCGCGGGTGCCGAGCCGGTGGCCGGCGACGTTGATCACGTCATCGGTGCGGCCGAGGATGAACAGGTAGCCGTCCTTGTCGCGGATACCCCAGTCGAAGGTGGAATAGATCTGGCGCCCCGGAATGCTCTCCCAGTAGGTCTTGACGAAGCGTTGGTCGTCGCGCCAGACCGTCTGCATGCAGCCCGGCGGCAGCGGTCCCTCGATGGCCACGACACCTTTCTGATCAGCCCCGGTCAGCTCCAGCCCGGTGTTCTCATCGATCAGCTTGACGTCATAGCCGTAGACCGGTTTGCCCGGCGAGCCGAACTTGGAGGGCTGGGGCTCGATGCCGTTGCAGATGGTCAGGATCGGCCATCCGGTCTCGGTCTGCCAGTAGTTGTCGATGATGGGCCGCTTCAGGCTCTCGGCAATCCACTGCGCCGTTGGCTCGTCCAGAGGCTCACCAGCCAGAAACAGCGCACGCAGGCTGGACAGGTCGTAGCGCTTCAGGAAGGCCGGGTCCTGCTTCTTTAGCACCCGCACCGCCGTGGGCGCACTGAACATGGCCGTGACCTTGTACTTTTCGACCAGGCTCCACCAGATGCCGGCATCGGGCCGGGTCGGCAGCCCCTCGTACATGATGGTGGCCATGCCGGCGATCAGCGGGCCATAGACGATGTAGCTGTGGCCGACCACCCAGCCGATGTCGCTGGTGGAGAAATAGGTCTCGCCGGGCTGGCCCAGAAAGATGTGCTTCATGGATGCAGCCAGCGCCACGGCATAGCCGCCGGTGTCGCGCTGCACGCCCTTGGGCCTGCCTGTGGTGCCGCTGGTGTACAGCGTGTAGCTCGGGTGGGTCGAGTCCAGCCAGACGCAGGGCACCTGGACACCCTGATGCTGGGCCCGCAGCTCGGCATAGTCCTGGTCACGCCCAGCAACCCGCTCAAAGGGCGAAAGACCACGGTCGACCATCAGCACCTGGTCGGGCTTGTGTGCAGCGATGCGGATGGCCTCATCCAGCAACGGCTTGTATGGGACTACCTTGCCGCTGCGGCTACCAGCGTCGGCGCTGATCACCACCTTGGGTGTCGCGTCGTCGATGCGGCTGGCCAGGCTGACCGAGGCAAAGCCGCCGAACACCACCGAATGCAGCGCGCCGATGCGGGTACAGGCCAGCATGGCGAACGCGGCCTGGGGAATCATCGGCATGTAGATCAGCACGCGGTCGCCCGGGCCGACGCCGATGTCCCGCAGGATGGCCGCCATGCGCTGGACCTCGTCGGCCAGCTCGGCAAAGCTGTAGACCTGCTCCTGGTCGACCTCGGTGGAAACCCAGATCAAGGCGTTCTGGTCGGCGCGGTCGCGCAGGTGGCGGTCCACGGCGTTGTGGCACAGGTTGGTCCTGCCACCCGGATACCAGTGGACGAAGGGCGGCTTGCTGTAGTCGCAGATCGTCGTGGGTGGTGTCTCCCAGTCGATCAAGTGGGCCTGCTCGGCCCAGAACGCCTCGCGATCGTTCAGCGATCGTTGGTGGAATTCTCCGTAATTCATAATCACAACGCTCCTGCACCGCCCCGTCGGGGCGCGGTGCGCATTGCATGCCCAGGCACTGACATCAGTCTGACACCCGATGGCAGGCCATCGTCGACCTTGGTATCCTCGCACCCCTTGAGCATGACCATCCGCCATCGCCATTCCCGAGCCTGCCTGACGGGCGCGCATCGAAGCGCCTGGTTATTGCCGTTGCTGTCGGCCTGGTGGCTGTCCACGGCCGTAGCGGCCCCGGTCGGCCTGCCACCCGCAAAGGACCACACGGTGCAGGCCGCAGCGGCCACGCCGCCGGACGCCATCACCCGACTGCTGGCCGACCGCGGCCTGCTGCCAGAACCGGCACAACAGATGGTCCGCCAGATGCGCGATGCCACATCGGACCTGGTGATGACCGCGCTCAATTTCATCGGCGTTCCTTACCGACGCGGCGGCAATGAAGAGAGCACGGGCTTCGACTGCAGCGGCTTCACCCGCCATGTCTTCGAGAGCACATTGGGTCTGGTGCTGCCTCGGCGGTCGCGCGATCAGGCCCAGGCCGAGCAGCTGCAGCCGGTTTCCAAGGACGAGCTGAAGCCCGGCGACCTGGTGTTCTTCAACACCATGCGTCATGCGTTCTCCCATGTCGGCATCTATATCGGTGACGGCAAGTTCGTCCATGCGCCGCGCGCTGGCAAGGATGTGCGGGTCGACCAGATGGCGGACAGCTACTGGTCCCGCCGCTTCAATGGCGCACGCCGCGCCGACCCGGCAGAGCCGGTTCCGGCAAGCACCCAGCGGCGCTGACTGCACCCGCCATCACCTGGCGCGGGCGCTGCCGCCACAATGACGCCCATGGGTGAAACCGTCATTCCACTGGCCGACCTGCGCTATCACGCGCCGGTGCCGGCCATTCCCGACAAGCTGATTCAACCGGATGGCCTGCTGGCTGATCGGTTGGGCCGCTCGCTGCACGACCTGCGCATCTCGGTCACGGACCGCTGCAACTTCCGCTGCAGCTATTGCATGCCCAAGGAGATCTTCGACCGGGGCTATGTGTTCCTGCCGCAGACGTCCTTGTTGAGCTTCGAGGAGATCACCCGGCTGGCGGGCGTCTTTGCTTCCCACGGCGTGAGCAAGCTGCGGCTGACCGGTGGCGAGCCCCTCCTGCGCAAGCATCTGGAACAGCTGATCGCCATGCTGGCCGCGCTGCGGACGCCGCAGGGCGAACCGCTGGACATCACGCTCACCACCAATGGCTCGGTGCTGGCCCGCAAGGCGCGGGCCCTGGCCGATGCCGGGCTCAAGCGCATCACGGTCAGCCTGGATGCGCTGGACGATGCGGTCTTCCAGCGCATGAACGATGTCGGTTTCCCGGTGCGAGACGTACTGGAAGGCATCGAGGCCGCGCAGGCTGCCGGGCTGGCCCCGATCAAGGTCAACATGGTGGTCAAGCGCGGCACCAACGACCAGGAAATCGTGGCCATGGCCCGCCACTTCCGGGGCACCGGCACGGTCCTTCGCTTCATCGAATACATGGACGTCGGCGCCACCAACGGCTGGCGCATGGACGAGGTGCTGCCGTCGGCTGAGGTGCTGGCCCGTCTGCAGGCGCACTGGCCGATGCGGCCCTTGCAGGCCAGCGCGCCGGGCGAAACCGCCGAGCGTTGGGCCTATGCCGATGGCGCCGGCGAGGTCGGCCTGATCTCCAGTGTCACGCAGGCCTTCTGTCGGGACTGCAACCGTGCGCGGTTGTCGACGGAGGGCAAGCTGTTCCTGTGCCTATTCGCCAGCGAAGGACATGACCTGCGTGCCCTGCTGCGTGGCGGTCGCAGCGACCTCGAGATCGCCAATGCGGTGGCCTCGGTCTGGGCTGGGCGTGACGATCGCTACTCCGAACTGCGCAGTGCCCAGGTCGCCCCAACGGGCAGCGGCGAGCGCCGCATCGAGATGCACTACATCGGCGGCTGAACAGGCGCGCCACCACAGCGCCTGGCCACGGAGACCGGTCGACATGAGCACGCATCCCTCTTTGGCGGAGATCGCCTCGTGTGTCGCCGGCTACGACCCGCGCGCGCTGCCGGTGGCGCAGGCACAGGCCTTCATCGCGCAGCTGGTGCGGCCCGTTCAAGCCACCGAGCAGGTCGCCATCAGAGCCGCGCTGGGGCGCGTCCTGGCGGTCGACGTGGTCTCCGACATCGACGTGCCGGCGTACGACAACTCGGCCATGGACGGCTATGCGGTGCGCGGCGGCGAGCTGGCACCGCACGGAGTCACCAGGTGGTGGGTTGCCGGGACGGTGCTGGCCGGCAGCCGGGCCGGCGCCACACCGGCGCCGGGCGAGGCGGTCCGCATCATGACCGGCGCCGTCATGCCGGAGGGTCTGGACACGGTCGTGCCGCAGGAGTT
>JBJXHB010000549.1:0-2854 GCA_046160725.1 Aquabacterium sp. | reverse complement strand
CTGGGTGGAGATTGAACCGGCTTCGCGCTCACCAGCACCTCGGTCGGGTTGTCGGCGTGCTGTAGTCTTCCTGGCTTTCGTCCGCCAGTGAACGTGCGCCTCGGCCTGGCCCGGTGGTTGCCCTTGTTCCACTGTCCTTGTTGAACCGGCGCTTGTCGCAGCTGATCGTGCCTGACCTGTCTCTGTCCCCCACCTTGTCGTCGCTGTCCTCCCCTTCAGCGACTTCCTTGGCTTGCGCCCCTGGTTACCCCCGGCTTGTGGCCGATATCGGCGGCACCAACGCGCGCTTTGCCTGGCTGCAGCAGCCCGGCGCCTTGCCATCGCACCTGCAGACCTTGCCGGTGCCCGCGCATGCCGGCCCGGCTGAAGCCGCGGCAGCCTACCTGGCGGGGTTGGCCCCCCGCCTGGGTGCCGCCTGGCAGCCGCCACGTCGAGCCGCGTTTGCCGTGGCCACGGCGGTGGCGGGTGATCGGGTGGCCTTCACCAACAGCCGCTGGGACTTCAGCCGCGAAGCCGTGCGCCAGGCCTTGGGCTTGGACGCGCTGGCCCTCATCAACGACTTCGAAGCGCTGGCGCTGTCCTTGCCGCAGTTGTCGGCCGCGCAGGTGCGCGCGCACCGCCAACCCACGTTACAGGCGCAAGCACAGGCGCCGGTGGGCACCGTGCTGGCGGTGGTGGGGCCGGGCACCGGGCTGGGGGTGGGCGCGGTGCTGCGCACGCGCAGCGGCTGGCAGGCCGTGCCGGGCGAAGGCGGCCACGCCACGCTGGCCGCGGCCGACGCACTGGAAGCCGACGTCATTGCCGTGGTGCGGCGGCAGTACCCGCACGTGTCGGCCGAGCGGCTGCTGTCGGGCATTGGGCTGCCGCTGTTGCACGCGGCGCTGGCCGATGTGCGCGGCCTGGGCGCGGTGCCCGTGGCCGCTACCGAAGCCATCGTGTCGGCTGGGCTGGACGGCAGCGACGCGCTGGCCGCGGCCACGCTGGACCTGTTCTGCGCGCTGCTGGGCAGCTTTGCCGGCAACGTGGCGCTGACCCTGGGGGCGCGCGGCGGCCTGTTCATTGGCGGCGGCATCGTGCCGCGCATTGCCGACCGCTTCTTCGCGTCAGCCTTTCGCCAGCGCTTCGAAGCCAAGGGCCGCTTCAGCGACTACCTGGCCGCCGTGCCCACGGCCTTGATAACCGACACGCAGGCGGCGCTGACCGGTGCGGCCCTGGCTATCGAGGCCGACATCTGATCAAGGCACGATCCGCTTCCTCCAACAGCATGCCTCGGGCGCAGGACACACCATGGCCGTCACCGTCGACATCGAACTGGGCTACGAGTTCAGCGTCAAGGCACGGTTCAAGGACGTGTTTGACGTGCTGAGCGACGTGCCGCTGTCGGCCAGCCACTTTCCCAAGGTCGAGCGCCTGGTCGACATGGGCAACAACACCTACCGCTGGGAGATGCACAAGGTGGGCACGGCACAGTTGAGCCTGCAGACCATCTATGCGTCGAAGTACCTGTCCAACCGCAGGCAAGGCACAGTGGTCTGGACGCCGGTGAAAGGCGTGGGCAACGCCCAGGTCAGCGGCAGCTGGAAAGTCAGCAACAAGAAGACGCACACCGACCTGGTGCTGCTGATCAAGGGCCAGGTTGAGGCACCGCTGCCTGAATTGATGAAGGTGGTGGTGGCGCCGATGGTGAACAGCGAGTTCGAGGCGCTGGTCGAAACCTACATCGACAACCTGATCCAGCGCTTCGGCGGCGAGGTGTAGGGCCGCAGGGGAGTAGAGGCGTCGCTCTAGCGAAACTGCGGTTTCTTGGTTTCGCTCCCTAGACGATGTGGCCAGACTACGGGTCTTCCCTCACTCGCGACATCACGTCGGAACCGAAACACCATGAACACCCAGTCTCTGAGCCGCATCACGATGGAAACGATGGCCAACTACCGCACGGCCGCAGCCCAAGTGGTGGCCGCGTCCGGGGCCGGCAGCCGGCGCCTGGTCAATGCAGTCGACGGCGCCCTGCAAAGCCAGGTTGTGCCCCGCACCGCCAAGCTGGCCCCGCGTGCCGGTGAGCGCCTGGACGGCTTGCGTGGCAACGTTAACCGCGTGGTGGTGCAAGGCATCGACCAGGCCGTCGAGCGCACCGAGCAGGCCATTGCAGTCAGTAGCGACTTCGCCTTTGCCCAGGTGACGCGTCTGACTGATCTGGTGGCTGACATCGACAACCAGATGCTGGTTGGCGGCCTTGACGCCGCGGCCCGCATCACGCTGCCGGCTGCCCAGCTGGCGCTGGCGGTGTCCAGCAAGATCGCCGAAGGCGCCACCCAACTGGCCGATGTGGCTGGTGCGCACCCGGTGCAAGCCGCGGTGAAGAAGGCCGCTGCCGGCAGCAAGCGCCAATTCACCAAGACCGCCAAGACTGTCAAGGCTGCTGAAGTCAAGGTCAAGGCCGTCAGCCGCCGTGCTGGCAAGGCCGCGGCCAAGGTGGTTGACGCGCCCGTGGTCCGTCGCGCCCGCCGTGCCGTCAAGAAGGCCGTGGCCTGATCAAGGCCTACCGCCGATGAGCAGGTGAGCTGCTGAACCGGCGATCCACGGACAAAAGGGGCCCAACGCGAGTCGGGCCCCTTTTTTGTCGACATCATCGGACATCAAGTAGGCTTGGTGCGCAAATGCCGGTGGATCTGGCGAGCCTGCGGCACCCAGGCCAGGCGAGCCCAGCGGCGCCACATCAGCAGCCCGCGCAGCCATTCGTCGGCGATGTACGCGATCCACACGCCGGGCAGGCCCCAGCCGAGGCCGGCGTCGCTGCCCAGCAGCCAGCTGCCGCCGGCCATCACGATCAGCATCGACCAGGCGCCCGCGTAGA
>JBJXHB010000548.1:0-2562 GCA_046160725.1 Aquabacterium sp. | reverse complement strand
CCAACCGCCGCGCCGCGCAGGTGCTGCTGATCGGCAGCGCCGACATCCTGGCCGATGCCGAAGGCATCTCTGGTCACGCGCCGACCCCGTTGCGCTGCGAACAGCGGGAGGCGCTGCGCGTCGAGCCTGGCCGCAGCAGCTGGTTGCCCACGCCGGGCCTGAACGGGCCGCTGCAGCGCGGCCAGTCCACCGCCGCGGCCGGGTTGGAAGCCATGCGCTGCCTTAACCTGGCAGCCCGTGCCGCGTTGCTAGGCCGCGTACAGGCCATCGTTTTCGCGCCGCTGAACAAGCACGCGCTGCGCCAGGCCGGCGTGGCGCGGCCGCGCAGTGCGGTGTCGGGGCTGAACCCGCACGCCGGCGACGGCGGCTCGATCGGGCGCGAGGAAATCGAGGTCATCGCCCCCGCCGTGCAGGCGCTGCAGGCGCAAGGGCTGGACGCGCGCGGCCCCTACTCGCCCGACACGGTGTTCATTGCCGCGCGCCGCGGCGACTTCGACGCCGTGGTGTCGATGTACCACGACCAGGGCCAGATCGCGATGAAGTTGATGGGCTTTGAGCGCGGCGTCACACTGCACGGCGGGCTGCCGGTGCCGGTGGCCACGTCGGCCAGCGGCAGTGCCTACGACATTGCCGGCCAGGGCGTGGCCGGCATCGAAGGCCTGCAGGCCGCGTTCGACCTGTGCGTGGCCATGGCCGCGCCGCGTGCCGCTGACGGCTACTGAAGCTTCATGCCCAACCGGCTGACCAGCGCGGCTTCAGACACCAGCGCGGCTTTCAAGTAGGCATTGAATTCCGCCGCGCTTTCGGTGGCGATCAATTCGCTGCCGGTCGAGTTGACGAAGGTCTGGAAGTCCGGCTGCGCAGCCACGCGCTGCAGGGCGCCGCGCAAGGTGGCTACCAGCGCCGGTGGCAGGCGAGCCGGGCCGAAGACGCCGCCCCAGCTGGTGTGGCTCAGGCCCGCGTAGCCCGACTCGATGAGCGTGGGCACCGCGGGCAGCAGGGCCGAGCGCTGCTCCCCGGTGACCGCCAGAGCACGCACGCGCCCGCTTTTCACGTGCGGCAGCACGGCCGACATCAAACCGGCCACGAAGTCGAGGTTGCGCCCGAGCAAGGTGTTGACCGCCTCCACCGCACCCTTGAAAGGCACGTGCACCAGGTCCAGCCCCGGCACGGCCATGCGCAGCTTTTCCACCACCAGATGCGCCGGCGTGCCTTGGCCGCCAGAGCCGTAGCTCAGCTGACCAGGCTTGGCCAGCGCGGCCTTCACCAGGTCAGCCAGGGTTTGCTGCGGTGCCTCGGTGGCCACCGCAATGACGAACTGCGACGCCGAATAGCGGCCCACCACCGGCATGAACTCGCTCGCCAGGTCGAGCTTGCCGCCCATGGCCTGCACCGTCAGGTGCCCGGCATGCAGGTAGCCGATCGACGACCCGTCGGCCGCTGACCCCGCCAGCGCACGCGCCCCCAGCAGTCCGCCGGCGCCGGGCTTGTTTTCCACCACCACGTTCGCGCCCAGCAGCGGCGCCAGGCGCTCTGCCAGCTGGCGGCACAGAAGGTCAACCCCGCCGCCGGCGGGCACCGGCGCCATGAAGCGCAGCGTGTCGACCGGCCAGCTTCGCGCTGCGGGCTGGGCCCAAGCGACCTTGGGCAGCGCCGCGGCCGTGGCCAGGAGCTGAAGCGCGCGACGGCGGGTGGGTGCAGGGTCGTGTTTCATGCAGTCAGCCTTTGGCAAAGGCCGAACCGGGGGCAAATGCGCCCGAGTCGACAAGTACATCGTGGAGGGTGCCGCCGTAGCGGAAGTTGCCGTGGCGCAGGAACAGCTCCCAGTCCACCGGCGCGCGGCGGTCGATGCCGATGTCGAAACCTTCGTGGAAGCCGCCCATCAGGTTTGGGCTCAGGTCACCCCAGTGGGTGGCCGGCTCGCCATTTAGCAGGAAGCGGCCGCGCCCCTGGCGCTGGCCCAGCGCCTCGTAGTCCAGCGCCACGGCGTGCCGCCCCGGCGGCATGGGCATCGGGTCGAGCCGGCGGTATTCACCAAAGCCGTTGTAGAACAGGTGCAGCAGCCCGGCCTCGATGTACATCACGATGCCGCCGGCCACATCACCCAGCGCCCACAGCACGCCCTGGTCCTGCGGCCCTTGAGTCAGGTTCACGGTGATGCTGAAGCTGCGGTCGGCCACCAGCGGCACGAAGCTGAAACGGTTGACCGTCTGCGCACCAGGCAGGAAGCGCCGCTGCCCGGCCTCGGGCGGCTGCAGGTGCGGCGGCAGCTGCTGGAACTTCTGCACCGGCAGCCGGTTGTCCAGCGGGTACACCTGGTTGGCCCAGGCCTCGCGGTCAAAGGCGTCCACCAGCTCGCGCAAGCGCTCGGGCTGCTGCGCCGCCAGGTCCACACATTCAGAAAAGTCGCTGGCGTGGTGGTGCAGCGTCCACTTGTCGAAGTCGATCGGCTGGCCGCGCTTCTGGATCGACACCGCCACCCAGCCGTCGCGGTAGTAGCCGCGGTTGGACCAGCACTCGTAATACGGCTCGCGCCGCGCCGCGGCGGCGGCCCCGTCGCGC